>NZ_JAQZAA010000052.1:0-60585 GCF_028640875.1 Pseudomonas sp. SBT1-2
GGAGCGAGGCTTGCCCGCGATGGGCCGCGCAGCGGCCCCAATACCGGTGACTGCGTTCTCCCTGACGAACGTATTTGCCCGAGCCGAAGTCATCGCGGGCAAGCCTCGCTCCTACAGGTTTTTGTAAGGCAAGGGAGTCGCACCATGCGCTTGTTCATTTCGCTGATGCTGGCCGCCTGCTCGCTGGGCGCTTATGCGGAGCAACCGGTCCCCACGGACCCGGCGGCGGTCAAGGCCCAGTTACAGAATTACTACTTCGATGCGGCCCGTCGCGGCGACGTCGAGATGCTCGATACCTTTATCGAGGCCGGTTATTCCCTCGATACCCAGGACGAGAAGGGCTACACCGCCCTGATCCTTGCGGCGTATCACGGCCAGGGGCCGGCGGTGGAGCGTTTGCTGGCCGCCGGTGCCGATGCCTGTACCCAGGATAAAAGAGGCAACACGGCGCTGATGGGCGCTATTTTCAAGGGTGAAGTGAAGATCGCCCGGCGCCTGCTGGCCACCGACTGCAACCCCGACCAGCGCAACGGTGCCGGCCAGACCGCGGCGATGTACGCCGGGCTGTTCAAGCGGGTGGAGCTGCTCGATGCCCTGGCGACCAAGGGCGCCGACCTGAATGCCGAAGATCCGTTGGGCAACAGCGCCGCGCGTCTGGCCGACGGCGAAATCCACACGGCCGCGCCGCGCTGATCCGCTCCAGCTGAGCTATCATCGCGGTTTTTGCCGGGGGATCAGATGGCCAAGGCCAAGCGCATGTACGGCTGCACCGAGTGCGGCGCAACCTTTCCCAAGTGGGCCGGCCAGTGCGGTGAATGCGGAGCCTGGAACACCCTGACCGAAACCATGGTGGAAAGCGGCGGCGCCGCGGCCCCTAGCGGTCGCACCGGCTGGGCCGGCCAGCAGGCGCAGATCAAGACCCTGGCCGAGGTCAGCGTCGAGGAGATACCGCGCTTTTCCACGGCTTCCGGCGAACTGGACCGGGTGCTCGGCGGGGGCCTGGTCGACGGTTCGGTGGTGCTGATCGGCGGCGACCCGGGGATCGGCAAGTCGACCATTCTGCTACAGACCCTGTGCAACATCGCCACGCGCATGGCGGCGCTCTACGTCACCGGCGAAGAATCGCAGCAACAGGTGGCGATGCGCGCCCGGCGCCTGGGCCTGCCCCAGGACCAACTGCGGGTGATGACCGAAACCTGTATCGAAACCATCATCGCCACGGCCCGGCTGGAGAAGCCCAAGGTCATGGTGATCGACTCGATCCAGACCATTTTCACCGAGCAACTGCAATCGGCCCCCGGCGGTGTTTCCCAGGTGCGCGAAAGCGCGGCGCTGTTGGTGCGTTATGCCAAGCAGAGCGGCACGGCGATCTTCCTGGTGGGCCACGTGACCAAGGAGGGCGCGCTGGCCGGGCCGCGGGTCCTCGAGCATATGGTCGACACCGTGCTGTATTTCGAAGGTGAGTCCGACGGTCGCCTGCGCTTGCTGCGGGCGGTGAAGAACCGCTTCGGTGCGGTCAACGAGCTGGGCGTGTTCGGCATGACCGATCGCGGCCTGAAAGAGGTTTCCAACCCTTCGGCGATCTTTCTCTCCCGTGCCCAGGAAGAAGTCCCGGGCAGCGTGGTCATGGCCACTTGGGAAGGCACCCGGCCGATGCTGGTGGAAGTCCAGGCGCTGGTGGATGACAGCCACCTGGCCAATCCGCGGCGGGTCACCCTGGGCCTGGACCAGAACCGCCTGGCGATGCTGCTGGCGGTGCTGCATCGCCATGGCGGCATCCCGACCCACGATCAGGACGTGTTCCTCAACGTGGTCGGCGGGGTCAAGGTGCTGGAAACCGCGTCCGACCTGGCGCTGATGGCGGCGGTGATGTCCAGCCTGCGCAACCGGCCCTTGCCCCACGACTTGCTGGTGTTTGGCGAAGTCGGCCTGTCCGGCGAAGTGCGCCCGGTGCCGAGCGGCCAGGAGCGTCTCAAGGAAGCGGCCAAACATGGTTTCAAACGGGCCATCGTGCCCAAGGGCAATGCTCCGAAAGAGCCGCCACAGGGCCTGCGGATCATTGCGGTAACGCGTCTGGAGCAGGCGCTGGATGCGCTGTTCGAATAACCCCTTGTGCCACTGAAAGGATGCAGTTCATGCGGATGACAGGAGCGGGCCTGGGTGCCCTCGGTTTTGCGTTGTTGTGGGGCAGCGGCCTGGCTGTAGCCAGCCAGGAGGATGCGCCGCACGGATATCGGATCGCCCAGGAGTTGCTGGTCGGCGACGGCACGGTGCTCGAGGTGCTGGAAGACCGACGCATCACCGCGCAATTGCACGCGCAGAGTTGGGGCAGCGGCCTGGACGAAGAAACCTTCGACGAGTCGACGGACAGCGAACACCAGCCGCAACTGGAGGCCCGGGTACGCCTGGTATCGGAGGTCGGCGAAGTGCTTGCCGAGCAGTCCCTGGGCTATCCGCTGGCGAAGGTGGAAAAGGCGCCGCTCAGCGGCCTGCCATACCCGGCGTTTTTCCTCACCGTCGATCAGACGGCGCCGCTGGGCAGCTACAGCGGTCCGGCCACGCAGCTCCTGGCGCCGACGCAAAGCCGGCTGGAGCCGGTCCAGTATCGGGACGAAAGCGGGGAGCAGCGCCCGCTGGGGTTGGCCCAGACCGGCAAGGCGGCCTGGCAGATCCTTCCAGCGGCGGTGGGCGCTACCGAGGCGATTGCCCAGGTGTCTTCGGCGCCTGCGAGCGAGGGGGACGATTTTGTGACCACCTACCGGATCTATCGCTGGGTGGACGGGCAGTGGGCCGCCGCCAGTCGGCAACAGCCCGGTTATTGGGATATGGAAAGCGAATTCCCCGAGCCCTCGGCGTTCCCCTGAGCGGCTGGCGGGAACAGGCGGGCGCTCAGACTTCGAGCAGTGCGCCCAGCTCGCGCTCCAGTTCCTGCGGGTCGGCGAGGTTGAGTTCGATCAGTCGGCGCAGATGCTCGATCGATTCCAGGTCTATATGCAGGCAGACGAAGCCCAACTGGCCATGATCGTCGTGCGCCAGTTGCACGTCCATGCGCACTTCGGCGTCATCGCTCAAATGGATATCGGCCTCGAACGGCTGGCTTTCGTCCCCCAGCCAGGGATCGGGACGCTGGATCAGCATGCCCTTGAGCGAAAGATCGACCAACTGCACGGGCCAGCGATGAGGGCCCTGGCTCAGTTCGGTGCGGGCATCGAAGGCGATGCGTTTGAAACGACGACGATCGGAATGGTGTTCGCTCATGAGCAGCCCCTCTGCATGGTGAAATGACTATAGACCAGAGCCGGGTGCGCTCCCATCGCTACAGCCAGCGGCGCACCTTGCGGCAATAGTCACGGTAGCGGTCGCCGAACAACTCCAGCAGGCGGATCTCGTCCGGCCGGATCACCGTCAGGTTCATCAGGTAAATCAGCGGCGGCAACAGCAGCCACGGCCACAGGCTGCCCAGCAACAGGGCG
Source organism: Pseudomonas sp. SBT1-2 (assembly GCF_028640875.1). Classification (NCBI taxonomy): domain Bacteria; kingdom Pseudomonadati; phylum Pseudomonadota; class Gammaproteobacteria; order Pseudomonadales; family Pseudomonadaceae; genus Pseudomonas; species Pseudomonas sp. SBT1-2. The sequence continues at coordinate 3,474 of NZ_JAQZAA010000052.1, forward strand.
ATGGCGCAGTAACCCAGGGTGTCGCCGAGATTGATGGGGTTGCGCGAGATCGCGAACGGGCCATCGCACAGCAGGCGCCGGGGTTCGCCGAGATTGCTGCTGGTGGTGTGCCGTTGCCTGAGACGCCACATCGCCCAGAACGACAGGCCCTGGCCGCCGATAATCAACAGCAGGGCCAGGGTGCGCAGCCAGCCGTTGACCGGGACCGGCAAGGGCACAGCGTCGGCAAGCAACAGCGCCACCGCCAGGAACAGCAGATACAACAGCGGCGGTGACAGCAGCGGTCCATCGGGCGGCGAGGACATGGGCACTCCAGACGACGAGTCCTTTAAGGTGCGACCGCTTTTTCGCCCGGGTGGTTCAGTGCTGCCAGGAGCGGTTGCACCGCGGCGGTGCAAAACCTGGGAAAAAACTCAAAAGGACGCTCTAGACCAACGTGGGGGGTGGTCTTTGAGGCCAGTAGCGCTAAACTCCGGGTGGCTGTCTTTCTTGTCCACCCTGGCTGGAATAATAAAATGAAAAATAATAATAGCCCGCTACGCCACTTACCCTGGCTGGTGCTGGCAATCGTAGGAGCGTGCGCCCTCGGCGTAGTGGCATTGCGCCGAGGCGAGGCGATCAACGCCTTGTGGATCGTGGTCGCTGCCGTGGCCATCTATCTGGTCGCATACCGTTACTACAGCCTGTTCATCGCTAACAACGTGATGCAGCTCGATGCGCGCCGGGCCACCCCCGCCGTGCTCAACAACGACGGTCTGGACTATGTTCCGACCAACAAACACATTCTCTTCGGTCACCACTTCGCGGCCATCGCCGGCGCGGGCCCGCTGGTGGGTCCGGTACTGGCGGCGCAGATGGGCTATCTGCCCGGCACGCTCTGGCTGATTGCCGGGGTGGTGCTGGCGGGGGCGGTGCAGGACTTCATGGTCCTGTTCATGTCCACCCGGCGCAACGGCCGTTCCCTGGGCGACATGGTCCGTGAGGAAATGGGCCGGATCCCGGGGACCATCGCACTGTTCGGCTGCTTCCTGATCATGATCATCATCCTCGCGGTGCTGGCGCTGATCGTGGTCAAGGCCCTGGCCGAAAGCCCGTGGGGCATCTTCACGGTGATGGCGACCATCCCGATCGCGATGTTCATGGGCGTCTACATGCGCTACATCCGCCCGGGCCGCATCGGTGAAATCTCCATCATCGGCGTGCTCCTGCTGCTGGGCTCGATCTGGCTGGGGGGCCAGATTGCCGCGGACCCCGTGTGGTCCAAGGCCTTCACCTTCACCGGCGTGCAGATCACCTGGATGCTGATCGGCTACGGTTTCGTCGCCGCGGTGCTGCCGGTCTGGCTGATCCTGGCGCCTCGCGACTACCTGTCGACCTTCCTCAAGATCGGTACCATCATCGCCCTGGCGATCGGCATCCTGATCACCATGCCCGAGCTGAAAATGCCGGCGCTGACCCAGTTCACCGACGGCACCGGTCCGGTCTGGAAAGGCGGCCTGTTCCCGTTCCTGTTCATCACCATCGCCTGTGGCGCGGTGTCCGGCTTCCACGCGCTGATCTCTTCCGGGACCACGCCGAAGCTGCTGGATAACGAAACCAACGCCCGTTACATCGGTTACGGCGGCATGCTGATGGAGTCCTTCGTGGCCATCATGGCGATGGTCGCCGCTTCGGTGATCGAGCCTGGCGTGTACTTCGCCATGAACAGCCCGGCGGCCATCGTCGGCGGTGACGTGGTGGCTGTGGCGCAGACGGTCAGCAGCTGGGGCTTCGCCATTACTCCGGACGCCCTGCAAGCAGTGGCCAAGGACATCGGTGAAACCACCATCCTGGCCCGTGCCGGCGGTGCGCCGACCCTGGCGGTCGGTATCGCGCAGATCCTGCACACGGTGCTGCCGGGCGAGAACACCATGGCGTTCTGGTACCACTTCGCGATCCTGTTCGAAGCGCTGTTCATCCTGACCGCGGTGGACGCCGGTACCCGTGCCGGTCGTTTCATGCTGCAGGACCTGCTGGGCTCCTTCGTGCCAGCCCTGAAGCGCACCGAGTCCTGGACCGCCAACCTGATCGCCACCGCTGGCTGCGTGGCCCTCTGGGGTTACCTGCTGTACCAGGGCGTGATTGATCCGCTGGGTGGCATCAACACCTTGTGGCCGCTGTTCGGTATCTCTAACCAGATGCTGGCGGGTATCGCGCTGATGCTCGGCACCGTGGTACTGATCAAGATGAAGCGTCAACGCTACATCTGGGTGACCTTGCTGCCAGCCACCTGGCTGCTGATCTGCACCACCACCGCGGGCCTCATCAAGCTGTTCGACGCCAACCCGGCAGTCGGTTTCCTGGCCCTGGCCAAGAAGTACAGCGATGCCCTGGCCAATGGTCAGATCCTTGCACCGGCCAAGGACATCACGCAGATGCAGCACGTGATCTTCAATGCCTACACCAACGCCACGCTGACGGTGCTGTTCCTGCTGGTGGTATTCAGCATCCTGTTCTACGCACTCAAGGTGGGTATCTCCGCCTGGGGTAAAAAAGAACGCACGGATAAAGAATCGCCATTCCATGCACTGCCGGATGCGTAATCGAGGATTGCAATCGTGTTCAATGACCTGAGTCGCCTCGGTAAATACCTCGGTCAGGCCGCGCGCCTGATGGTCGGCATGCCCGACTACGACAACTACGTCGAGCATATGCAGACCAAGCACCCGGACAAACCGGTGATGTCGTACGAGGCGTTCTTCCGGGAACGCCAGGAAGCGCGGTACGGCGGCAAGGCCGGGCCGAAATGCTGTTGAAGCACGACCATTGAGCAACACCCCACTGTAGGAGCCCGGCTTGCCGGCGGTAGCGATCTTCAGGACGCTATCGCCGGAAAGCCTGGCTCCTACAGTCTTTTCTGCCCATGGGAGATTTCGTTTTGTTAGCCCCAATCCCCGTCACCGTTCTCAGCGGTTTCCTCGGCGCCGGCAAGACCACCTTGCTGCGTCACCTGCTCAAGGCCGAGCACGGCCTGAAAATCGCCGTGATCGAAAACGAATTCAGCGATGCCGGCATCGACACCCAGTTGCTGGGCGACGAGCCGGTGCAAGTGATGACGCTGTCCAATGGCTGCGTCTGCTGCACCATCCACACCGATCTGACCAAGGCGCTGTACCTGCTGCTCGAGCGGCTGGACAGCGGCGAGATCGCCTTCGACCGGCTGGTGATCGAATGCACCGGGCTGGCCGACCCCGCGCCCGTGGCCCAGACCTTCTTCATCGACGAAGAATTGCGCGAGCGTTACATCCTCGACGGCATCATCACCCTGGTGGACGCCAAGCATGCCGAGCACCACCTGACCCAGACCATTGCCCAGGCCCAGATCGGCTTCGCCGACCGCCTGTTGGTGAGCAAGCGCGACCTGGTGGACGAGCCCACTTTCAATGCGTTGAGCGAACGCCTGACCCGGATCAACCGCCGTGCGCCGATCCGTGTGGTCGAGCATGGCCGCATCGACCTGGCCGAGCTGCTGGATGTGCGTGGCTTCAATCTGAATGCCGACCTGGGGGGCGGTGTCAGCCTGCGCCCGGTGAGCAAGGCGCCTTCCATCGATCGTATTTCCAGCCTGGTGCTGCGCACCGATGCGCCGCTGGATATCGACAGGCTCAGCGAGTTCATGAACGAACTGCTGGAAGAACACGGCAAGCAGCTGCTGCGCTACAAGGGCGTGCTGAACATCGCCGGCGAGCCGCGGCGCCTGGTGTTCCAGGGCGTGCTCAAGCTGTACGGTTTCGACTGGGATACCGAGTGGGCCGAGGGCGAGGCGCGGGAGAGTGTGATTGTGTTTATTGCCGACGATCTGCCGGAAGAGAAGATCCGTGCCGGGTTCGCCCGGATGGCGGCGCAGTAGTTTCGTTACAGCGTTGTTGTGAGGTCATCGCGAACACGCTCGCTCCGGTCTGCAGGAGCGAGCGTGCTCGTGAAACGCAGATTACTGTGAGGCCGCGCTGGCCTTGAGCAACCTTTCCTCCAGGTGATCCAGATGCCCGGTCATCAACCCGACCGCGACCTTTACGTCACCGTCTTCGATGGCATCGACAATCGCCGCGTGCTCCTGCCAGGCGCAATGGCTGCAGGTGCGGCTTTCATGGTGGGCGATCGCCAGTGACGTCAGCGGCACCAGGCTGCCGAGGAAATGCGCCAGCGGCGTGTTGCCGGCCACTTCGGCCAATTGCAGGTGGAACTCACCGGACAGGCGGATCGCCGGGCCACGCAAGCCACGGTCGATGCAATCGCGCTCAGCGGCGATCAATTCCCGCAGGCGCTTGAGGTTGCGCGGTGCCGGTTGCTGGCAGGCGAGCCTGACCAGGGTGATTTCCGTCAGGCGGCGGGCGTGCAGGATCTGCCGCGTCTGTTCGTGGTCCGGTGCCGCCACCTGAGGCCGGTGGTTGGGCCGCAGGATAATCACCTGCTGGTGGGACAAGCGCGCCAGGACCTGGCGAATGATGCTGCGGCTGACCCCGAACACTTCGCCGAGGCTGTCCTCGGTGAAACGGCTGGCGGGGGCGATGCGTTGTTCGAGAATGGCATCGAAAATCTGCGGATAGACATCGTCGACCAGCAGCTTTTTCTCGCCGGTGCGGCGCCGTGGCAGGGCACCGGGGAGGGGGAATGCAAGTTTGTTCAAGGCGTAGCTGGCCATGGCCTGTCTCCAGTCCGGTTACCGATACGAAAGTGTTGTGCGGCTTAGTTGCCCAGATGGTCGTCCGGGATGTTCAGCTCGATGCCCATGCGCTGGCCTTCCTTGAGGATGTGCCGGCGCATTTCGGCACTGGCCAATGCGCTGTTCTTGTTGCGGATCGCCCGGACCACCGCTTCGTTTTCTTCCAGGCGTTCGGCCAGGTGCTCCGGCGAGTTGCGCAGGATTTCCGCGCTCTGCTTCAGGGCATTGCTGGTTTGATGCACCACGTTCTGGAAGATCGGGTTGGAGGTCAGGGTGAACAGTTCTTCATGGAAGGCGATGTAGGCGTTCATCCCGGCTTCGCTGTCGTTGGCCTCCAGGGCTTCGCGCATGTCCATCAGGGTCAGGCGCAGCTGGCCCACTTCCTTGCTGCTGATGGATTGCGCCACCAGGCCGACGATGAAGGGTTCGAGGGTGTAGCGCAGTTGCAGCACGTCCTCGAGGCTGGCACCCGCCACGCCGCTGTCGCTGGCCGGTTGTTCGTTGAGGCTGGCCTCCAGGACCACCACGCCTTTGCCGGGCATGGAACGCACCAGACCCAGGGTTTCCAGAACAGTCACCGCCTCGCGCAGGCTCGGGCGGCTGATGCCCAGCTGCTCGGCCAATTCACGTTGCCCCGGCAGCATGTCGCCGGAGCGCCATTGGCCACGGGCCAAGGCCGCGCGCAGCTTTTCTACCACTGAATTTACAACCGTTGACGAGGTGATCACTGTTCACTCCCTGGTATATGGCGGATGAGGCCCATGGCAGGCGCTGATTGTTGTGCCTGCCGGCGACAGGCACAAGGCATGCCTCAGAACTCCTGCTGCTGCGCGCCGGGCAGCGGTTTTCGCGGTTGGAAACCATAGCCCTGCTGGCCGCTCAGGACTTTGTTGGCGCGTTGGATATCGATGTCTCTTTCCCAGCGGGCAATGGCCACGGTGGCGACGCAGTTGCCGATCAGGTTGGTCAGCGCCCGGCCGATGCCCATGAACCAGTCCACTGCCAGCACCAGCACCAGGCCCACCACTGGGATGGCCGGAATCGCCGTCAGGGTGGCGGCCAGGATCACCAGCGCCGAACCGGGAATCCCGTGGGCGCCTTTGGAGGTGATCAGCGACACCAGCAGGATGGTCAGCAAATCCGACATCGACAACGGCGTACCGGTGGCATTGGCGATGAAGACGATGGCCAGGGTCAGGTAGATCGAGAAACCGTCGAGGTTGAACGAGTAGCCCGTCGGGATGACCAGGCCGACCGTGGAGCTGCCGATGCCCAGGTGCTCCAGTTTGCGCATGATCTGTGGCAGTACGGCGTCGGAGGAGGCGGTGCCGAGGACGATCAGCAGCTCTTCGCGCAGGTATTTGAGGAAAGGCAACATGCGCAGGCCGGAACAGCGCATGACCACGCCGAGAATGATGGCCACGAACGCGAAGCAGGTCAGGTAGAACAGGCCCACCAGGCTGCCCAGGTGCTGCAGCGAGTCCAGGCCGTACTTGCTGGTGGTGAAGGCGATGGCGCCGAATACGCCGATCGGCGCCAGGCGCACGATCATGCCCATGATGCGGAAGATGATGTGGCTGAGTTCGTTGATCAGCCGCGAGATGCCGGAAGCCGCTTCGCCCACCAGGTTCAACGCGCTGCCGAACAGCACGGAGAACAGCAGCACCTGCAGGATATTGTTTTCGGCGAAGGCGCCCAGGACCGAGTTGGGGATCAGCCCCATCAGGAACTCAGAGGTGCCATGCATGTGCTGGCTGCGCTGGGCGATGTCGCCCATGTCGGCGGCGGACAGCTGCTCCAGGTGGATATTGGCGCCGCTGCCGATGCCGGTGGTGAAGGCGAAGACCAGGCCGATCACCAGGGCGATGGTGGTCAGGACTTCGAAGTAGATGACGGATTTGAGCCCGATGCGTCCGACCTTTTTCAGGTCGCCGGCGCCGGAGATGCCGCTGACCACCACACAGAAGACGATCAGGCCGATCAGCATCTTGATCAGCTTGATAAAGGCATCGCCCAGTGGCTTGAGTTGCGAGGAGTATTCGGGAAGTGTCAGTCCGCACACGATGCCGAGCATCAGTCCGAGGACTACCTGGAGGAAAATCGAACGCGAGCACCATCTGAGCATGAGGGGAATCCTGGTCGGTGTCCCGGCTGCCGTGCGCGGAGCGCATCAGATTCGGGACTTAATTATTGTGGTCTTACCGGTATGTCCAGTGCAGGCGCAGTCTATGCCCGATTTTCCCGCGAATACAAGGGCAGATCCGAAAATTGGCATGACCGGTCTGACCAGTGGTGCTGGTCCTGTAGCCGCTGCCGCAGGCTGCGATAAGGCCGAAGGCCTTCCTGCGATCTTCAAAGTGTCACGGCCGTGCCGGCCGATCGCAGCCTGTGGCAGCGGCTACAGGTCCCGGGCCAGACAATTCGCGGACGAAAAAAAGCCCGGCGCGAAGGCCGGGCTTTTCATGCAACGCTCTGCGAATCAGGCGCCGTATACCGGCAGCTTCTTGCAGATGGCTTTGACTTTCTCACGAACGGCGTCGATCACCGCTTCGTTGTTCAGGTCGGCCAGGATGTCGCAGATCCAGCCAGCCAGTTCCTTGCACTCGGCTTCCTTGAAGCCGCGAGTGGTCACGGCCGGAGTACCGAAGCGCAGGCCGGAGGTGACGAACGGGGAGCGTGGGTCGTTTGGCACGGAGTTCTTGTTCACGGTGATGAAGGCCTTGCCCAGAGCGGCATCGGCATCTTTACCGGAGATTTCCTGCTTGATCAGCGACAGCAGGAACAGGTGGTTCTGAGTACCGCCGGAAACCACGTCGAAACCGCGCTCGATGAACACGCCGGCCATGGCCTGGGCGTTCTTCACCACTTGTTGCTGGTAGGCCTTGAACTCAGGCTGCAGCGCTTCCTTGAAGCAGATCGCCTTGGCCGCGATCACGTGCTCCAGCGGGCCGCCCTGGGCGCCCGGGAATACCGCGGAGTTCAGCTTCTTCTCGATGTCGGCGTTGGCGCGAGCCAGGATCAGGCCGCCACGTGGACCGCGCAGGGTCTTGTGGGTGGTGGTGGTGACCACGTCGGCGAAAGGCACCGGGTTCGGATAGACGCCAGCGGCGACCAGACCGGCTACGTGAGCCATGTCGACGAACAGGTAAGCACCGACCTTGTCGGCGATTTCGCGGAAGCGTGGGAAGTCCAGGACCTGCGAGTAGGCAGAGAAACCGGCCACGATCATTTTCGGCTTGTGCTCGACCGCCAGGCGCTCGACTTCGTCGTAGTCGATCAGGCCGTTGGCATCGATGCCGTACTGGATGGCGTTGTACAGCTTGCCGGAGGAGGAAACGCTGGCGCCGTGGGTCAGGTGACCGCCGTGGGCCAGGCTCATGCCCAGGATGGTGTCGCCAGCCGACAGCAGCGCCAGGTAAACGGCGGCGTTGGCTTGCGAGCCAGCGTGCGGCTGGACGTTGGCGTAGTCGGCGCCGAACAGTTCCTTGGCGCGGTCGATGGCCAGTTGCTCAACCACGTCGACGTATTCGCAGCCGCCGTAGTAACGCTTGCCTGGGTAACCTTCGGCGTACTTGTTGGTCAGTACCGAGCCTTGAGCTTCCATCACCGCAGGGCTGGTGTAGTTTTCCGAAGCGATCAGCTCAATGTGCTCTTCCTGGCGCTGGGCTTCTTGCTCCATGGCGGCAAAGAGATCGGCGTCGTACTTGGCAATAGTCAAATCACGGCTGAACATGGCGGTCCTCAAGGATCGGGGCAGAAAAGGGGGGCATTCTAACCCAACGGGTTTTAGATGGCATATGAAAGGACATCATGTCGCACGCAAATCAGTTTCAAGCTTCAAGCTAGAAGCCTCAAGCTAGAAGCCTGCAGGCGAACGGCTTCTATCTTGCCGCTCGTCGCTTGAAGCTTGCCGCTGCTTTTTAGTCGAACATGAACAGCGCGTCGTTGCTGAACTGCCCTTCGAAGCTGTTGGCCGGCATCGGCCGGCCGAACAGGTAGCCCTGGACTTCGTCACAGCCGTGCTCACGCAGGAAGTCCAGCTGCTCATGGGTTTCCACGCCCTCGGCGATCACCGCCAGGTTCAGGCTGTGGGCCATGGCGATGATGGCGCGGGCGATCTGCGCGTCCTGCTCGCCGGACGGCAGGCCGTCGACGAAGGTGCGGTCGATCTTCAAGACATCGATGGGGAACTGCTTGAGGTAGTTCAGCGATGAATAGCCGGTGCCGAAGTCGTCGACCGCGATGCTCAGGCCGAGGTTCTTCAGGCCGTCGAGGATCTGCATCGCTTCGCTGACTTCGCGCATCAGGATACTTTCGGTCAGTTCCAGCTCCAGGCAGGCCGGCGGCAGACCGGTGTCCTTGAGGATGGTGGCGATCCGCATGCCCAGCTGGCCGTCGGAGAACTGGCGGGCCGAGATGTTCACCGAGACCTTCGGCACCCGGACCTTGGCCTGGTGCCAGGCCTTGAGTTGGCGACAGGCTTCGCTGATCACCCAGTCGCCGACATCCACCACCAGCCCCAGCTCTTCGAGCACCGGGATGAAGTCTCCCGGCGGTACCAGCCCGCGCCGCGGATGGCGCCAGCGCAGCAGGGCCTCGGCACCGGTCAGGCGCTTGCCGTCGCCGCTGAACTGCGGCTGGTAGTAGAGGATGAATTCCTGCTGTTCCAGGGCGTGGCGCAGGTCGCTTTCCAGCTCCAGGCGTTCCAGGGCGCTGGCGTTCATGTCGGCCTGGTAGAACTGGAAGTTGTTCTTGCCGCGCTCCTTGGCGTGGTACATCGCGGTGTCGGCGTTTTTCATCAGCTGGCTCAGCTCGTTGCCGTCCTGCGGGCTGAGGGCGATGCCGATACTGGCGGTGACGAAGAACTCACGGCCTTCGAGCACGAACGGCTTCACCAGGCTGGCGAGAATCTGCTCGGCGACGTGGATCGCCCGGTTCAGGGCGATCTCGCGGCTGGTCCGCGGTTGCAGGAGCAAGGTGAACTCATCGCCACCCATGCGCGCCACGGTGTCGTCATCGTCGACGCAATCGAGCAGGCGGGTGGCCATTTCCTTGAGCATGCGGTCGCCCGCGGCGTGGCCCAGGGAGTCGTTGATCGGCTTGAAGCGGTCCAGGTCGAGGAACATCAGCACCACCCAGGACTTTTGCCGCTCCGCCGACTGCAGGGCGGTGTGCAGGCGGTCCTGGAACAGCGTGCGGTTGGGCAGGTGGGTCAGGGCGTCGTAGTAGGCCAGGCGGTGAATGCGCTGCTCGCTGGCCTTGCGTTCGCTGATGTCGGTGAAGAAGCACACATAGCTGGCCAGGTCGCCTTCGTCATCGAGCACCGCGGTGATGCCGACCCAGGCCGGATAGTGCTCGCCGTTACGGCGCTTGAGCCAGACTTCGCCTTCCCAGGTGCTGTGCTGGTGCAGCTGCTTGAGCACATAGCGCAGGTGGGCTTCCTGCTGTTCGTCGACGGTGAGCATGTTCGGCAACTGGTCGAGCACCTGGGACACCGCGTAGCCGCTGACCCGGCTGAACGCCTCGTTGGCCTGGACGATGTAGCCCGCCGGATCGGTGATCAGGATCGCCGAGGTCGAGTGCTCGAATACCGTGGCTGCCATGCGCAGGTCTTTTTCCGCGCGGCGCTGCTGGCTGATATCGCGGCCGACCCCGAGCACGCCTTCGAAGGCACCGTGTTCGTCCCACACCAGCACCAGGCGCAGCTCGATCGGAATCTTGCGCCCGTCGGCCCGCAGGCAGTCGAACAGGAACAACTGGGTCTGCACCTGGTTGCGCAATCGCGCCAGTTGCTCGGGTTTGTCCAGGGCCTTGCTGACCCGCTCCATCAGGGCATAGATGCCGGTCAGCTGTTGCGGGTTGGCGATGGTCGATTGCCAGCCGTTCTGGAAGATCCACTCGGCGTCATAGCCCAGTACCGACTGCACCGAGGGGCTGACATAGTTGAGGGCCATCTGGCTGTCGGTGGAGAAAATCACGTCGCTGATGCTTTCGGCGAGCATGCGATAGCGCCGTTCGCTGTCGCGCAGGGATTCGCTGGCCTCGATCTGGTCGGTGATGTCCTTGGCCACGCCGATGATGCGCGTGACCTGGTCGTACTTGTCCCGCGCCAGGGCCTGTTCGCGGATGTCGAAACAGCGCCATTGGCCGCTGCGGTGGCGAAAGCGCAAATGGCACTGCAGCAATTGCAGGTAGCCGGCATGCCGCTGTTCCTGGCGCAGGCGGTGATAGAGGTCGGCGTCTTCCGGGTGCAGGAGGATTTCCCAGAAGTACTCGCCCATCTGGTGCAGTTCGGTCTTGTTGTAGCCGAGGGTCTGGCCCAGGTGGTGGTTGCTGAAGATCATCCGCTGGCTGATGACGTCCTGCACATAAAGGTGGTCCGGCACAGTGCGCACCACGTCCGACCAGAAGCCCTCGCGCTCCAGCAGCGACAGCTCGATGAGCTTGCGGCTGGTGATGTCGCTGATGCTGAGGATCACCGCCCGGTAGTCGGCCGGGTCTTCCGGCAGGCGCAGCACCAGCCACAAGTGCTGGTCATGGCCCTGGGCGTCGCTGAGGCGGATTTCCAGCTCCAGCTGTTTGTGCTGGTTGATCACGGTTTCCAGCAGCTGGTTGCCGATGGCGCTGCTGTGGAGCGGGCTGCCTTCGATCAGCAGTTTCCAGGCCTGCTCGCAGGAGTCGACGTTGAGCAGCCGCAAGGCTACCTGATTGACCTCGGTGACGCGCAGTTCTTCCAGCAGCAGCTGGCGCTGCTGTGGGTTGTGCTCCAGCCAGGCCTTGAGCTGTTCGCTGTCGTGCAGTTGCGCCTTGTCGAGAAATGCCGGCAGCCCGGAGATATCCAGGACGCAGAGGGCGACCCCGGTGCCTTCGAAAATGTCCTGGTAGCGCCGGCGTCCTTCGTGCAGCTGACGCTGGCGGCGGCGCATGTTCAGCAGCGCAATCACCGGCAGCAGGGAGAACGCCAGCCCCAGCAGGCACTTGGCGATAAACGCCGGCAACAGTTGCTCGATCACCGCGCGATCGTCGAACAGGCCGCGCAATTGCCAGTCGCTGTTGCCCAGCGGCGCGACCAGCACGCTGTTGGCTATGTCGTCGGTGGTCACCGGGGTGCTGCTGCCGTCGTCGCGACTGAGGGCTTTCTGGTTCAGGCGGTTTTCAATGACCCAGGTCGGTTGGAAACCCTGGTCGGGGCTGGGGCTCAGGGACTGGGCGAAGGAGGGAGCCAGGCGCAGCACCCAGTAACTCTTGAGTGCACCGCTGGGCTGGTGCAGCAGCAGTTGGACCAGCGCGCCGTGGCTGGCATTGCTGTAGTAGTAGCGCTGGCCCCGGCTGCGGCTGGTCAGCTCGGCGAGCCAGGCGGCGTCCTGGCCGTCGGCGTCGCTGTCACTGATGAGCTGGCCCTTGGCATCCAGCAGCGCGATGCTTTGCAGGTCGGGCAGGGACAGTTGCAGCTTCTTCAGCAGCAGTTGCTGCTGTTCGGCATTCTGGGGTGGCTCGATGATCGGCAGCAGGTTAAGGGCGATCTGCGCATTGAGCGCCAGGTTGAGGCTGATGTGTTCGGCCAGGTCGGCGTTGTAGTCGATTGCGTGTTGACGCTGGTCTTTGCGGGTCTGTTGCAGTTGGTCGAGCAGTTGCCAGAACAGCAGGGCGAGCAGCAACAGGACCAGGGTCGCCAGCACGCCTTTCAGGGTACCGCGCAGGGGCGAGCCGGACGCAGGCGCAGTTGCGCGCAGGGAAGAGGGCGGAGTGGCATTGGACAAACTGTGATCCTGCGGTTTGGCTGGACTGGCGCGACGTGCACTATAAGCCGGACGCCCGAAGGGCGGCTAGCATGCCTTGAGTTGTGGCAAAGTGCCAGCCCTGGCTGGCTGGACCTTGCCCGGCCATTGAGGTAGCTTTGCCGGTTACGCGGGAGCGCTCCAGCTCCAGACAATCAGGCTTTTTCCGTACGCAGGCATTGATCGCGATCAAATGCCGGCGCCGCGCATGGCCTGGCCCGGGCTTCGCCCGCTCTTCATTCATCAGTCACTGACGCTAGGTTCATCATGGCTCAATACGTCTTCACCATGCATCGGCTGGGAAAAGTTGTTCCGCCGAAGCGGGAAATCCTGAAAAACATTTCTCTGTCGTTCTTCCCGGGCGCCAAGATCGGCGTGCTGGGCCTCAACGGTTCGGGTAAGTCCACCCTGCTGAAAATCATGGCGGGCGTCGACACCGAGTTCGAGGGCGAAGCCCGTCCAATGCCCGAGCTGAACATCGGCTACCTGCCCCAGGAGCCTCAGCTGGACCCGGCCAAGACCGTGCGTGAAGTGGTCGAGGAAGCGGTCAGCGTGATCAAGGACGCCCAGGCACGCCTGGACGAGGTCTACGCGGCCTACGCCGATCCGGATGCCGACTTCGACAAGCTGGCCGCCGAGCAGGCCAAGCTCGAAGCGATCCTGCAGGCCAGTGATGGCCACAACCTGGAGCGCCAGCTGGAAGTCGCCGCCGATGCGCTGCGCCTGCCGGCCTGGGACGCCAAGGTCGAACACCTGTCCGGTGGTGAAAAACGTCGCGTGGCCCTGTGCCGCCTGCTGCTGTCCGCCCCGGACATGCTGCTGCTCGACGAACCGACCAACCACCTGGACGCCGATTCCGTGGCCTGGCTGGAGCACTTCCTCCACGACTTCCCGGGCACCGTGGTTGCGATCACGCACGACCGTTACTTCCTGGACAACGTCGCCGGCTGGATCCTCGAGCTCGACCGCGGCGCCGGCATTCCTTACGAGGGCAACTATTCGGGCTGGCTGGAAGCCAAGTCCGATCGTCTGGCCCAGGAGTCCAAGCAGCAGTCGGCCCATGAAAAGGCTATGAAGGAAGAACTGGAGTGGGTGCGCAAAGGCGCCAAGGCTCGCCAGTCGAAATCCAAGGCCCGTCTGGCCCGCTTCGAAGAAATGCAATCGCAGGAATTCCAGAAGCGCAGCGAAACCAACGAGATCTACATCCCGGCCGGTCCGCGCCTGGGCGACAAGGTCATCGAGTTCAAGAACGTCACCAAGGGCTACGGCGATCGCGTGCTGATCGACAACCTGTCGTTCTCCATGCCCAAAGGCGCCATCGTCGGCGTGATCGGCGGTAACGGTGCGGGTAAATCCACCCTGTTCCGCATGCTGATGGGCAAGGAAACGCCGGACTCGGGCAGCATCGAAGTCGGTGAAACCGTGCAACTGGCTTGCGTCGACCAGAGCCGCGAGGACCTGGACGGCAGCAAGACCGTGTTCCAGCAGATCTCCGACGGCTCCGACCAGATTCGCATCGGCAGCTACGAGATCCCGTCGCGTACCTACGTCGGTCGTTTCAACTTCAAGGGCGGCGACCAGCAGAAGTTCGTCAAGGACCTGTCCGGTGGTGAGCGTGGTCGTCTGCACCTGGCCCTGACCCTGAAGGAGGGCGGCAACGTCCTGCTGCTCGACGAACCGTCCAACGACCTCGACGTCGAAACCCTGCGTTCCCTGGAAGAAGCCCTGCTGGACTTCCCGGGCGCCGCCATTGTGATCTCCCACGACCGGTGGTTCCTTGACCGTGTCGCGACCCACATCCTGGCGTACGAAGACGACTCGCAAGCGGTGTTCTTCGAAGGCAACTACACCGAGTACGAAGCCGATCGCAAGAAGCGCCTCGGCGACGCTGCAGCCCAACCGCACCGCGTGCGTTACAAGAAACTGGCCTGACCCGGGTCGGTTGCTTGAAAGAAACGGAGCCTTCGGGCTCCGTTTTTTTTGCGCGTGTTTCCAGGTGGAGCCTGCGGCTCTTATCGCGAGCAAGCTCGCTCCTACAGGGGCTGTGTCGTTCTTGTAGGAGCGAGCTTGCTCGCGATGCGCCCTGACTGGCACCGCCAATTTTCGAGCTGCCCATCGTGGGGCGAGGCCTGTGGTTTCGATCCCTTGAATGGTGCGTAAAAGGCCGAAAACAGCCAAATATTTATATCTATTGCACCATTTAAATTCATAACTGCGACATTTTGCTCTGTCATGGTGCTGTTCGAGTTGCTAAAGTCCCGGGCAAATCTCCGTTAACGACAATAAATTTGCCGAGACTTTCCCATGATCGAATCCGTCGAAGACTTCCTCGCCCGCCTGAAAAAGCGCGACCCGGACCAGCCTGAATTCCACCAGGCGGTGGAAGAGGTGCTGCGCAGCCTGTGGCCATTCCTGGAGGCCAATCCGCATTACCTGACCTCGGGCATTCTCGAGCGTATCTGCGAGCCGGAGCGGGCGGTGGTGTTCCGTGTGTCGTGGGTCGACGATCAGGGCAAGGTCCAGGTCAATCGCGGGTTCCGCATCCAGATGAACAGCGCCATCGGCCCGTACAAGGGCGGTTTGCGTTTCCACCCTTCGGTTAATCTGGGGGTGCTGAAATTCCTCGCCTTCGAGCAGACCTTCAAGAACTCCCTGACCTCGCTGCCCATGGGCGGCGGCAAGGGTGGTTCGGACTTCGATCCGAAGGGCAAGAGCGACGCCGAGGTGATGCGCTTCTGCCAGGCCTTCATGAGCGAGCTGTATCGCCATATCGGTTCGGATGTGGACGTACCGGCGGGGGATATTGGCGTGGGCGCTCGGGAAATCGGCTTCCTGTTCGGCCAGTACAAGCGCCTGAGCAACCAGTTCACCTCGGTGCTGACCGGCAAGGGCATGAGTTACGGCGGCAGCCTGATCCGCCCGGAGGCTACCGGCTTCGGTTGCGTGTACTTCGCCGAAGAAATGCTCAAGCGCCGTGACGATCGGGTGGAAGGCAAGCGCGTGGCGATTTCCGGTTCCGGCAATGTGGCGCAATACGCGGCGCGCAAGGTCATGGACCTGGGCGGCAAGGTGATCTCCCTGTCGGACTCCGAAGGCACGCTGTACTGCGAGGCCGGGCTGACCGAGGAGCAATGGCAGGCGGTGCTGGAGCTGAAGAACGTCAAGCGCGGGCGCATCAGCGAGCTGGCGACGCAGTTCAATCTCGAATTCCTCGTCGGCCAGCACCCTTGGGCGCTGCCTTGCGATATCGCGCTGCCGTGCGCCACCCAGAACGAACTGGACGCCGAGTCGGCGCGCGCGCTGCTGCGCAATGGCTGCATGTGCGTGGCTGAAGGGGCGAACATGCCGACCACCCTGGAGGCTGTGGATATCTTTATCGAGGCCGGCATTCTGTTCGCCCCGGGCAAGGCCTCGAACGCCGGGGGCGTGGCGGTCAGCGGGCTGGAGATGTCGCAGAACGCCATGCGCCTGCTGTGGAGCGCCGGCGAGGTGGACAGCAAGCTGCACGGCATCATGCAGTCGATCCACCACGCCTGCGTGCATTACGGCGAAGAAAACGGCCGGATCAACTACGTCAAGGGGGCGAACATCGCCGGCTTCGTCAAGGTCGCCGATGCCATGCTGGCCCAGGGCGTGGTTTAAGCCGGGTCGATGCGGATCACCTCGATCAATTGATCGCCCGCCGGGCGCTGCCACAGCACTTCATCGCCAAGCTGGGTGCCCAGCAGCGCGCGGCCGAGCGGCGAGCCCCAATTGATCAGGCCCTTGGCGACATCGGCCTGATCCTCTCCCACCAGTTGCACACACTGCTCGGTACCGTGCTCGTCGGCGAAGATGACCCGGCTGCCGATCTGCACTTTCGACCGCGATGTCGCCTGGGGAACCACCTGGGCGCTTTGCAGGCGCTGGTTGAAGTAGCGCAGGTCGCGTTCGATATCGGCCAGTTGCTGTGGGTCCGCCTGGTCGCCCAGTGCCGACTGTTGGTTGTGCCGGGTTTGCAGGAACGCGACCTTGGCTTGCAGTTCGCTCAGGCCCTGTGGGGTGACGTAGTTGGGCTGCGCGCTGATCTGCCGCTCCACGGGCTGGTCGGCCTGGGCGGCAGTCAGTTCCTCATTGACGAAGGCTCGGCTCATGGGAGTTTTCCCGTAATGAAGGTTTGGGCCATGGTCGCAGCCTTTTGGTTTCGGGCCATGTCTGAAAGCGACTTACTGCGAGCGATAGGCTCGCGCGGCGTCGCGGTCTTTTTCCTCTTGCCAGGCGCGTTCGCGTTCGTCCCAGTGACGCTGCCGATAGTCATTGCGATCCTGGTTTTCCAGCATGGCCTGGCACTGGCGAAAACCATCGCTCCAGCCCTCGGCGTATTGCGGGTCCTTGAGGTAGCGCGGCACGTTCTTGCGAAATTCGCCGTTGATCGCCCCGGCGGCCTGGCGACCGCTGGCGCAGCCGTCATCGAAGCCGTCGGCGAAGGCCGGTGGATAACCCTGCTTGAGCAACTGTTCGTGGGTCGTCTCACAACCGCTCAGCAACGCCAGCCATGCCACCACCGCATACCGCCACATCTCTGACTCCCACGCCGCTCAACGGCTCATAGAGAAAGTCTAGAAGGGGATTCGTCAGTGGTTTGTGAAAGCGCGGTGAGAATGCGACCGGGGGTCAGTAGTGGTACCACTTCAGCTCCAGCATCACCTCGTTTTCCGCCGTGGCCAGGTGGCTGAACTCGCGCTGGGCGCTCAGGCGCAGGCCCAGGTTGCGTGATAGCTCCCATTGCTGGTTGAGGCTCAAGCTGCGGCGTACCTCACCGTTGGTGAAGTAGTCGCCCTTGGCTTCGACGCTGAAATTGCCCAGCGGGTTTTTCCACAGCAGGCCGGTGTTGAAGCCGGCCGCCGGAGTGATGAAACCGGCGAAATCGGCGTTGTGCTCGACGCGCACGGTGCCCAGGGCGAAGCCGAGCATGTTCTCGCTGAGCTGCCAGGTGCCGCCACCGCCACCGTTGACATGGCTGACCAGGGTTTCATCGTCGTGTTTGCCCGGCACTCGCTCCAGGCCGCCGGTGACCTGCCAGGACCAGGGTTGCAGCAGTTCGTTGCGCGGCGTCAGTGAACGAATGGTCGCCAGGTCCAGTTGCTGCAGCTGCCAATTGTTGCCTTCGTACTGGCGCAGCTTCATCTGCAGGATTTCGATCTGTGCGCCCAGGGGGAAACCTTCGGCATTGTCGTTGAGGTCGTGATAGGCCATGCGCAGCCCGTATTCGCCAAAAGCCTGGTCGCCGCGGGTGCCCACGCCGACCTGCCAGGTGCGCGATTCATGGCCGTCTTCCGGCAGGCCTGGGCGTTCGATGGACAGTTCGGGCGGCGGGTTGCGGTTGATCGCCCGCAACAGTTCGAAACTGCGCTGCGCCCGTTGCGGATCGCGCTCCTGACCGTTGGCCCGGTAGCGCTCGAGGCGATAGGCCGCATCGATGATCAGTGCCTGGCGGTCCCGTGGCAGGGCCTTGAAGGCCGGCTCCTGCAGCTGTTGCTGGTCGGCGCTGACCTTCAGCACCCATTGTTGCTCGTCGTTGCTCAGCGGCTTGGCGCGCTCCAGCAGCTCACGTTCGCGGGACGGGCGGTACTCGATTTTCTCCACCAGGCCGGCTTCCTTCACCGCCTTGACGGTGTCGGTGGGAATCGCCGTCAGCGGGAATTGCCCGGTCAGGCGCAGGCTGGGGCGCGCCACTTGCAGCAGCTCGAGCAAACGGTAAGAGCAGTTCTCGTCGAAGAAGAAGTAGTCGAACTTGATCTGCTTCAGTTCCCAGACATGCTCGACCATGCGTTCGGTTTCCGCCTGGGTCAGGTTCAGCCGGTACTCCCACAAGTCGCGGTTTTCCAGGCTGCGGTATTCCGAGAGCTTCTCCTGGTAGGGCACCAGGGCGAACAGCCCGGGATAGCCGCCCATCAGGCCTTTCCAGGCATAGAGAATGCTGTTGTCCGAGCCTTCGATATAGGCGCCGAAATTGATCGCGTAGCTGAGCAGGGCGGTGTGGTTGCTTTGCACATCGGCCTGGTCGATGCGCAGCAGGGTATGGCCGAACATCGACGACGGGCTGTTCAGGTAGGCCGCCGGGAAAATCATTACCGTGCTGTGGGGGGAGACGTCCTTGAACCACTGGTTGAACTCATTGCAGTCCACCGTCGGCAGATCGCTCAGGCTCAGTTGGGCCTTGAGCCAGCGGGTGCGGGCGGGGTACACGCATTGAGCATGCTGGTTGCCGCTGCTGGCGGGGGCGTAGAGCGCGTTCAGCGTGGCCTTGAGTTCGGCGTCGGGGTGTTCGGCGCCGTCGCTGGCGAGGAAAAACTTCGGGTCGCTGACATAACTGCGCCAGCCTCCGAGCTTGGCGGTTTCGTAGTGGCCAAGGGAAATCCAGAACGGATCGTTGGCCAGTTGCTGCAAACGTGAGTGGTCGATTTGTGGCGCGGCGGACAGCGGGGCGCAGACACAGAGCGCCAGGGAGGCAAGGCGTTTGAGCATGGTGGGCAACTTGAGTCGGAAAAAACAAAGACCCGGGAGGGGTCATGTCCGAAAAACAAAAGCCCGCTCCCCGAAAAGAGCGGGCGGGTCGAGATTAAGCCGGGGTGGCGTATTTGGCCAGGCGTGCATCGCTTTTCAGCACGGCCAGGGTGTTGGTGTGCACATCTTCCGCGGTCACGTCGGCTTTGCTGAAGATCTGCTGGAAGTGCTCGTGGGTGACGGCGGCGAAGTGCGCGCGGTCTTCGGGAGCGACGCCCAGAACCACGGCGTAGGTGGTCAGCGCTTCGCCTTCACCTTTGGCCATGTCTTCGGAGAGCTCATTCATCATGCCATTCATGGCAAACCAGGACTTGCCGCCGTAAGTCAGCGCGCTGTTGGTCGAGCAGCCGTTGGTGCCGGAAGTCATACCGAAGGTCGCGTTACCGGAGGTGCCGTTGGTGGTGGAGGCCAGGAAGTGAGCCGGAGTGCCGCGCTGTCCTTCGAACAGCAGGTTGCCCCACCCACAATCCGGACCGCCTGGCGCTTGGGCCATTGCATTGATGGAAACAGCGGTGAAGAGAGTACCGAGAAGAATCCGTTTCATAGCTTTGTTCTCTTTGTGTGCAAACCAATGGACAAGGGTTCTGGCCCATGTCGGCGCCAGTGGGCCGGTTATTAGTCCAGCCGCGCAGCTTGGAGTTTAGGCAGATTCCAAGGGTTCCGTGTTTTTTTGCATGACATTCCTTGAAATAGACGGTTTTTATGCTGTCCGCGTGGCGCCTGGGATCTGTCCGCGCTTTCGCTGCCTCGCGCCTTGCCAGCCGCTGTACCCGGCGCCAGAATGCCCCATCTGCCCCGCCTGATGTAAGGAAGCCCGATGCCTGATCCTGTTGCTGCCAGCTTGCGTCTAGCGCCCGAAGCGCTGACCCGTCCGTTTTCCGCTGAACAGTTCAGCTTCTCGACCACCAATGATTTGGAGCCCTTTCGCGGTGTGCTTGGCCAGGAACGTGCGGTCGAAGCCTTGCAGTTCGGTGTGGCCATGCCACGCCCCGGTTACAACGTCTTTGTCATGGGCGAGCCCGGCACTGGTCGCTTCTCTTTCGTCAAACGCTACCTGAAGGCTGAGGGCAAACGCCTGCAGACCCCGTCCGACTGGGTCTACGTCAACAATTTCGATGAGCCGCGCGAGCCGCGCGCGCTGGAGCTGCCTTCGGGGGCCGCGGGGGCGTTCATCAGTGACATCAACGGCCTGATCGACAACCTGCTGGCGACCTTTCCGGCGGTCTTCGAGCATCCCTCCTATCAACAGAAGAAAAGCGCCATCGACCGCGCGTTCAACCAGCGTTACGACCGTGCCCTCGATGTGATCGAGCGCCTGGCGCTGGAGAAGGACGTCGCGCTGTACCGCGACAGCAGCAATATTGCCTTCACCCCTATGCTCGACGGCAAGGCGCTGGACGAGGCAGAGTTCGCGCAACTGCCCGAGGCCGATCGCGAGCGTTTCCACGAGGACATTTCCGCCCTGGAGGAGCGCCTCAACGAAGAACTGGCGAGCCTGCCGCAGTGGAAGCGCGAGTCGAGCAACCAGCTGCGTCACCTCAACGAAGAAACCATCACCCTGGCCTTGCAGCCATTGCTGGCGCCGCTGTCCGAGAAGTACGCGGAAAATGCCGGCGTGTGTGGCTACCTGCAAGCCATGCAGGTGTACCTGCTCAAGACCGTGGTCGAGCAACTGGTGGACGACAGCAAGACCGACGCCGTGGCCCGCAAGCTGCTGGAAGAACAGTATGGTCCGAGCCTGGTGGTCGGCCATCCGGCCAGTGGCGGCGCGCCGGTGGTGTTCGAGCCGCACCCGACCTACGACAACCTGTTTGGCCGCATCGAATACAGCACCGACCAGGGCGCGCTCTACACCACTTACCGGCAGTTGCGTCCGGGTGCCCTGCATCGGGCCAACGGCGGTTTCCTGATTCTCGAAGCCGAGAAGATGCTCAGCGAACCCTTTGTCTGGGATGCCCTCAAGCGGGCCCTGCAATCGCGCAAGCTGAAGATGGAATCGCCGCTGGGCGAACTGGGGCGCCTGGCCACCGTGACCCTGACCCCGCAACACATCCCGCTGCAGGTCAAGGTCGTGATCATCGGTGCTCGCCAGCTGTACTACACGCTGCAGGACCTGGATCCGGACTTCCAGGAAATGTTCCGCGTGCTGGTGGACTTCGACGAAGACATCCCGATGGTGGACGAAAGCCTCGAACAGTTCGCCCAGCTGCTGAAAACTCGCACCTCCGAAGAAGGCATGGCGCCGCTGACCGCGGACGCGGTGGCACGCCTGGCGACCTATAGCGCCCGGCTGGCGGAACACCAGGGGCGCTTGTCGGCGCGTATTGGCGATCTATTCCAGCTGGTCAGCGAGGCGGACTTCATCCGTCACCTGGCCTCGGACGAGATGACCGATGCCGGGCATATCGAACGGGCGCTCAAAGCCAAGGCCACCCGTACCGGGCGGGTCTCGGCGCGGATTCTCGACGACATGCTGGCGGGGATCATTCTGATCGACACCGATGGCGCGGCCGTGGGCAAGTGCAACGGCCTGACCGTACTGGAAGTGGGCGACTCGGCCTTTGGTATTCCGGCGCGGATTTCCGCCACGGTGTATCCGGGGGGCAGCGGTATCGTCGACATCGAGCGCGAGGTCAATCTCGGCCAGCCGATTCACTCCAAGGGCGTGATGATTCTCACCGGCTACCTGGGCAGCCGTTACGCGCAGGAATTCCCCCTGGCGATCTCGGCGAGCATCGCGCTGGAGCAATCCTACGGTTATGTCGATGGTGACAGTGCGTCGCTGGGCGAGGCGTGCACGCTGATCTCGGCTTTGTCGAAAACCCCGCTCAAGCAATGTTTTGCCATTACCGGGTCGATCAACCAGTTCGGCGAAGTGCAGGCGGTTGGCGGGGTCAACGAGAAGATCGAAGGCTTCTTCCGCCTCTGCGAAGCGCGGGGCCTGACGGGTGAGCAGGGCGCGATCATTCCTCACGCCAATGTCGCCACCCTGATGCTCGACGAGAAGGTACTGGCAGCGGTCCGCGCCGGGAAATTCCACGTGTATGCCGTGCGCCAGGCTGACGAGGCCCTGAGCCTGCTGGTCGGCGAGCCCGCGGGCGAGCCGGATGCGGATGGCCAGTTCCCGGAAGGCAGTGTCAACGCGCGGGTGGTGGAGCGTCTGCGGGTTATCGCGGAAATGATCAGCGAGGACGATCTCAAGGAAGCGGAAAAAGAGCAGGCACAAGAAGCATTGGCGCAAACCAAGCCGGCATGAGCTATGCCGCGGCGAGGGCTCGGCCTTCGTCGCGGCGCCGGTCCGCTGGCGTCAATTTTCTCGAATAGACCATTCGGCGCCTGTTCAGCCGGTCAACTTTGCTTCTCAGTCTTTTCTTCCTATTCTCAGGGCAGGAGAACGACAGTCGTCACTGGATCGAAACAGTCTTCACATGAGGGCTGAATACCGGATCTACCGAGGGTCGCCGCCATGTCGCGCAACCTCTGCCTTACCCGCCAGTGTCTTGGCCTGGTCACCCGTATCGAGTGCAGTATCCGCCCGCTGGCGGGAGATAACGGAATGTGGACCCTACTGTTCGCGGCCGGAATGGCCGGTGAACAACCTTCGGCCATCAAGGCCCAGGGACCTTTCTGCGGTCCCAGCGTGGCCGAATCCATCCTTGATTCCATCGTCGAAAGCCTGACCACCCACGGCTATGAGCTGGCCGACGATCCGCAGATCTGGTGCCTGCACCTTCAGGCGCAACTACGGCAGATCAATGGCGAACGCTGCCGCCATTGACGCGATCTCCCTTTAATCCCTACCGCTGAGTCCTACTCGGCGGGTGGTGGATTCTCCAGCTTGTCGAGCTTGACCTCAAAGCCATATTCGACGGTATTGAGTTCGCTGCGCTGGTAGGTTTCCAGCTCGGTGGGCTGCCCATAGAAGTAATGCACGTCGAACGAGGCCGAACCTTTTGCTGGCGCCTCATGGCTGACCGCAAGAATCTCCTTCAGGTACTGACCGCTGCTGTCCTTGGCGTAGAAGCGCCAGGCCTCGGCCGGGAACAGGCGCTGGTCGACGATCAGCGCATTGCCTCGCAGTTCAAGCCCTTTGGGCAACTGGCTGACGGGCAGGGCCTTCTTCTCGATGCTGGCCAGAAACAGTGGGATCGCACCGACGGCGTAAGCCGGGGTTTCCGGGAACAGGGTCAGGTCGTAAGTGATCGAGCTACGCAGCGGGTCGACCTCGACCGCCTCCGAGGGCAGTTCGATGGGCTCGCCGCGTTTGCCGTTTTCGTTCTGGGTGAAGAAGGTCACCGGGCTGTCGCTGGTAGAGAAGGAGGTGCCCAGCAATTCGTCATTGAAGGTTTTCGGATGGTCGAACTCGATCCGCGCCGCGCTGGCGTCCTCGGTGGATTGGTGAATGACCACGCTTTTTTTCAGGGTGTCTTCGTCGAGGTTGGCGCCCTTGAGGTAGTTCGGTGCCTGGTCGTCATACACCACTACCGGCATGGGCAGGGGCTGGATCTTGCTGTCGGTGGTCAGAGGGTCGAAGCGCCGCACCGGCAGGTTGAACTCTTTACGGGTGACGGTGGCTCCAGAGAAATCCAGCACGTTGACTTCGAGCTTGTCGATCAGGCCGTTGAAATACACCTTGGTGTAATGGCTGTGCTGCTCGCGCTCGAAGGTTTTGCGCTCCTCTTCAAGCTGCTGCTCGAACGCCTGACTCCAGGCCTTCTGCTTCTGCATTTCGGCGAGCTGCTTGGCGTAGAAGGCGATCTGTTGGCTGTTCTCGTTGATCGAACCGGAGCGCGAAAGGATCTGGCCGGTAGTGTCGCGTGCCTGCACCAGCAACGGGTTGAGCGGCGTCTCGCTGAGCCCGGGCGGCAGTGGGGCGCTGTTGGTCAACTCGATTTCGGCGCTGTTCTTGTCCAGGGACAGCAGTTTCACGCTGACATTCTTGTCGCTGCGTTGCTTGCCGACATCGGCCTTGTCCAGTTCGAAGGTGAGCACCTGGTGTGGCGCGATCACTTCGGCCTTGCCTTGCAACGTCACGGGTTGGGGCTGGTTCTTGTTTTCGACTTCCACGCCTTTGATGAACGGGTAGGTCACCGTCAGGTCATCCGGATTGGTCAGGTTGGAACTGGAGGGGCTCAACTGGATGCCGGGATCGGTTTCCGACCATTCGGGCTGGAAGGCGATGACCTTGCCGTTGCTCAGGGTTACGGATTGCCATTCCAGGCCGTGGGGGAAGGGGAATTGCGCCGGCATGTTGAAGCTGAAGGGGAACACCGGCTGCAGATCGGTCAGGTAGTCGGAGTTGGAGGTCTTGCGCAGTACGAACAGACCATTGAGGTAGGTGTCGACCAGGGCCTGCGGGCTGGGGTAGTGCTTGAGCAGGGCCAGGGCGTCATCGCCGTATTCGGTCTCGATGGGCTTGCTCTTGAGCCGCAGTTGCGCTCGCTCGAGCAGTAACAGCGAACCGCCCAGGTCAGCGATGGCGTCCTTGAGCTTGGGATCCTGGATGGCGTCCAGGGATTGTTCGAACTGTGCGGTTTTCTGTTCCAGGCTGACTTGCTGCTTCTCGTCGCTGGGCGAGCAGCCGCTGCTGAGCAGTACCGCGATACACAGGCCGGTACCCGCCAAAGGCAATCGCAAATCCATTCTCCAGGCTTCCTGTCCGATGTCATTGAGCTGTTCAAGTGCTTGCGACACTAGCAGAAAAACGCTTTGGCAGACGCGCAGGCAATGGATTTCGTTGCGGTTTATGGGCTTTTGGCCGGCTGATATACTCGCCGCCGTTTTCAGACCTGTGTGAGATTCAATGGAACGTTTTATCGAGAATGCAATGTACGCCTCGCGCTGGCTGCTGGCGCCGATCTACTTTGGCCTGTCATTGGGGCTGCTCGCCCTGGCTTTGAAGTTCTTCCAGGAAGTCTTTCACGTCATCCCCAACGTGTTCTCCATGGCCGAGTCGGATCTGATCCTGGTGCTGCTGTCGTTGATCGACATGGCACTGGTCGGCGGCCTGCTGGTGATGGTGATGATCTCCGGCTACGAGAACTTCGTGTCTCAGCTGGACATCGACGAGGACAAGGAAAAGCTCAACTGGCTGGGCAAGATGGACTCCTCCTCGCTGAAGATGAAGGTGGCCGCGTCCATCGTGGCGATCTCCTCGATCCATCTGCTGCGGGTATTCATGGACGCGAAGAACATCGAGCCGCAGTACCTGATGTGGTACGTGATCATCCACATGACCTTCGTGATTTCGGCTTTCGCCATGGGCTATCTGGACAAGCTGACCAAGCACTGATCGCCTGACCACCGCTGTAGCCGCGCCGCCCGGCCGTTGTGAAACGGACGGGCGGCGTCGTTTGTGGCTTGTGCTTTTACCGGCCGAGGCATATCCCTGTAGAGGTCACGGGTTTGAACTGCGCGAGGTGCACCCATGAACCTGCACGAGTTGAATGCTTATGCCGTCGCCGGAAAAATCGATGAGCTGAACCTGATCTCCCTCGAAGGCGGCATCTATCTGCTCGAGGCGCGGATGCACGGGACGGCCTATCCGTTGAGCGACGCCCACGGGCAGATGTTGCATCTGCGTTCGGTGGAACATGCCCGGGAAGTGCTGCATGCCTTTCCCAAGCTGCCCTTCAACCTGATCCACGCTTCAGTGCATGACGAGATGTGCGGCCTCTCGGCCAATACCGATGACAGCCTGCGGGTGCCCCTCGCCGTCCGCTCGGCCTGACAGGCGGGGACGCGCGTTCATCACCGTGGCATCTGTGCTAGTCTGCTCGCCCTTTTGGTTCCGGGCGTCCCGGGATGCGCTGTGTACGCACGGCGGATTTCCGAGCCGTCCGCACAGCGGAGCAGTGTCATGTCCGAAGTAAATCTGTCCACCGACGAAACCCGCGTCAGCTACGGTATCGGCCGTCAGCTGGGCGACCAGCTGCGTGACAACCCGCCACCGGGCGTGAGCCTGGACGCCATCCTGGCGGGCCTGACCGACGCGTTCGCCGGCAAGCCTAGCCGTGTAGGCCAGGAAGAAATGTCCGCCAGCTTCAAGGTGATCCGCGAAATCATGCAGGCCGAAGCCGCTGCCAAGGCTGAAGCCGCTGCTGGCGCGGGCCTGGCTTTCCTGGCTGAAAACGCCAAGCGCGAAGGCATCACCACTCTGGCCTCCGGCCTGCAGTTCGAAGTGCTGACCCAGGGCGAAGGCGCCAAGCCATCCCGTGAAGACAGCGTGCGTACCCACTACCACGGCACCCTGATCGACGGCACTGTGTTCGACAGCTCCTACGAGCGCGGCCAGCCTGCGGAATTCCCGGTCGGCGGCGTGATCGCTGGCTGGACCGAGGCGCTGCAACTGATGAATGCCGGTAGCAAATGGCGTCTGTACGTGCCGAGCGAGCTGGCTTACGGCGCGCAAGGCGTTGGCAGCATCCCGCCGCACAGCGTTCTGGTGTTTGACGTCGAGCTGCTCGACGTTCTGTAAGCCTCAGCTGCCGGGCTGAGCGTGCTCGCGATCCATACGCCGTGTGTGCGGTGTACGGATCGCGCGCAGGTTCGCCTTGGCAGAGGGTTTAGGTGGGGTCATAGACGTATTTTTGCGCTCAGGCCTTGCCCTTCGGCTGTTCCGGCAGGGCGCAAGGCCCGTGCATAGCAGAACAGAAACAGGTTGCGCACCAGCTCCTTGAGCACCACCGGCTCGCTGGAACTCAGGCCATTGAGGTCCAGGTCGCCCTGGTCCTGTAGTTCGTTCAAGGCTTCTTCTTCCAGTACCGCACAGACTTCCCCGGTTTCCCGATGCAGGATTCGCAGGTAAGGGTGTGGGCGGTCCAGCCATGCGTCGATCAAATAAGTCATGAGTCTCATCTCCTTGATGGGTTTCAATGAGAATAATTCTTATTCAGTGAATAGCAAGTACCTATTGGCGGTTTCTGCTTTTTTCTGTATGGAAATTGTTGTGAGTCAAAAGGGCTGGCCTTTTGATAGGTGGCGGGAGAGGCGGGGAATCAGGCGGGAGCGGGGAGGGCTTCACCCCGTGGCTGGCACGGGGCGATAGCCGGAATATCAGACCTTGCGGACGAACTCGGACTTGAGCTTCATCGGGCCGATACCGTCGATCTTGCAGTCGATGTCGTGGTCGCCATCGCACAGGCGGATGTTCTTGACCTTGGTGCCGACCTTGACCACCAGCGAGGTGCCCTTGACCTTGAGGTCCTTGATCACGGTGATGGTGTCGCCGTCTTGCAGGACATTGCCGACCGAGTCTTTTTTCACGGTTTCATCGGATGCGGCCTCGGCTTCGCCGTTGGCGGACCATTCGTGGGCGCATTCCGGGCAGACCAACTGGGCGCCGTCTTCATAGGTGTATTCGGAATTGCATTTTGGGCAGGGTGGCAACGTGCTCACTAAGACTCCTCGGATTCAGGAAGGCTAAAAAAGCGCACATTATATAGGGTTTTGCCCGGGGAAGGGGTATCGCGGGGGATTGGGCGAGAAAGCATCGCGAGCCAGCCCGCTCCTGCGCAGGGCTGGAGCGGGCTGGCGATCGAATCTTAGTGGGTGCGGGCTACAGCGAATTCGCTCAGTTCCACCAGCGCGTCGCGGTATTCGCTCGGCGGCAGGGCTTCCAGGCAGGCGATGGCGCGAGCGACATAGTCGCGGGCCAGTTGCGCGGTGTAGTCCAGGGAGCCGGAGGCTTCCACGGCCGCGCGGATGCTTTCCAGGTCTTCGATACCGCCTTTCTGGATCGCCTGGCGCACCAGGGCAGCCTGTTCCGGCGTGCCTTCGCGCATGGTGTAGATCAGCGGCAGGGTCGGCTTGCCTTCGGCCAGGTCGTCGCCGACGTTCTTGCCCAGGGTTTCCGCGTCGCCGCGGTAGTCGAGCAGGTCGTCCACCAGTTGGAAGGCCACGCCCAGGTGATCGCCGAAGGTGCGCAGGGCTTCGCTCTGCTCTTCGGTGGCGCCGGCCAGGGCGGCGGCGCTGTGGGTCGAGGCTTCGAAGAGCATCGCGGTCTTGCCGCGGATGACTTCCATGTAGGTTTCTTCGGTGGTGCTGGCGTCACGGACTTTCGACAGCTGCAGCACTTCGCCTTCGGCGATGATGCGGGTGGCTTGCGAAAGGATCTTCATCACCGGCATCGAGCCCAGCTCGACCATCATCTCGAAGGAGCGCGAGTACAGGAAGTCGCCCACCAGCACGCTCGGGGCATTGCCCCACATGGCGTTGGCGGTCGAGCGGCCACGGCGCATGCCGGACATGTCGACCACGTCGTCATGCAGCAGGGTGGCGGTGTGCAGGAACTCGATGGTGGCGGCCAGCAGGCGCAGGTCGTCGCCTTCGCGACCCAGGGCCTTGCCACACAGCAGCACCAATAAAGGACGCAGGCGTTTACCCCCGGCCGAGGTAATGTAGTCGCCGATTTTCGATACCAGCGGCACTCGGGAGGTCAGCTGCTTCTTGATGATGCCGTCGACGGCGCTAAAATCGTCCGCCACCGCGCGGTAGAAAGCTTGGGGTTGCATCAGCGACAGGTGCTCCAGAAGGGTTGCGCGGCATGCTAGGACCCACGTCCGGGGCTGTCAAGGCGCGATGGACGGCCCCTTGCATCGCCAAGACAGCTTGCGTACAATCGCGCACCCTGAACTTCCTGGGCAGCACCTGCCTTACGCAATTGCACTTGGGCCGTTCCAGCCCCATGCAGCCATGCCAGCCAATACCTCTTCTTATAAAGAGCTGGGTGAGCAGGATTATCGGAGAAATACCATGTACGCAGTAATCGTTACCGGCGGTAAGCAATACAAGGTCGCTGAAGGTGAATACCTGAAGATCGAAAAACTGGAAATCGCCACTGGCGAATCCGTGACTTTTGACCGCGTTCTGTTGGTTGCCAATGGCGACGACGTGAACATCGGCGCACCTGTTGTTGCTGGCGCAACCGTCAAGGCTGAAGTGATCTCCCAAGGTCGTCACGATAAAGTCCGCATCATCAAGTTCCGTCGCCGTAAGCACCACATGAAGCGTATGGGCCACCGCCAGTGGTTCACCGAGATCAAAATCACCGGTATTCAGGCTTAATTTCAGCCTAATTCCTCACTAGGAGAATTGAACTCATGGCACACAAAAAAGCTGGTGGTAGTACCCGTAACGGTCGCGACTCAGAAGCCAAACGCCTTGGCGTGAAGATGTATGGCGGCCAGGTCATCAAGGCCGGCAACATCATCGTGCGTCAGCGCGGCACCCAATTCCACGCTGGCTACGGCGTTGGCATGGGTAAAGATCACACCCTCTTCGCGAAAATCGAAGGCGTGATCAAGTTTGAAGTAAAAGGCGCCTTCGGTCGTCGTTACGTGAGCGTTGTCGCGGCTTAATTGCGCGATCGCTGGAAAAGCCCTGTCTTGCGACGGGGCTTTTTCGTTTGTGGGGTGAGTCTCTTGCAAAACTGTTTGTATGGGCTGCCAGCGCTGGATGTTACGGCCGTTGATCGGGGTCGCTGCGCTCATTTTTGCAAGAGTCTTATGTCTTAGTGTTTTTCGGCTCGCCCGTGCGGCGAGAGGCGTTTTGTTATGAAGTTCGTTGATGAAGTTTCGATCCGAGTAAAAGCTGGCGACGGCGGCAATGGCTGCATGAGTTTCCGTCGGGAAAAGTTCATCGAAAACGGTGGTCCGAACGGTGGTGATGGTGGGGATGGCGGCTCGATCTACATGATCGCCGACGAAAACCTCAACACCCTGGTGGACTACCGCTACACCCGCCATTTCGATGCCGAGCGCGGCTCCAATGGCGGCAGTACCGATTGCACCGGCAAGAAAGGTGAGGATCTCGAGCTGCGCGTACCGGTCGGCACCACGGTGATCGACGCCGGTACCCAGGAAGTGATCGGTGACCTGACCAAGGCCGGTCAGCGTTTGCTGGTGGTGCAGGGCGGCTGGCACGGTCTGGGTAACACCCGTTTCAAATCCAGTACCAACCGCGCGCCGCGCCAGACCACTCCGGGCAAGCCGGGTGAGCAGCGTGATCTCAAGCTGGAGCTGAAAGTGCTGGCGGACGTCGGTCTGCTGGGCTTGCCGAATGCGGGTAAGAGCACCTTCATTCGCTCGGTGTCCGCGGCCAAGCCGAAAGTGGCCGACTATCCGTTCACGACCCTGGTGCCGAACCTGGGCGTGGTCAGTGTCGACCGCTGGAAAAGCTTCGTGATCGCCGACATCCCGGGCCTGATCGAGGGCGCTTCGGATGGTGCGGGCCTGGGTATCCGTTTCCTTAAGCACCTGGCGCGTACTCGCCTGCTGCTGCACCTCGTGGACATGGCGCCGCTGGATGAAAGCAGCCCGGCCGATGCTGCGGAAGTGATCGTCAACGAGCTGACCAAGTTCAGCCCGTCCCTGGCTGAGCGTGATCGCTGGCTGGTGCTGAACAAATGCGACCAGATCCTCGAGGAGGAGCATGAGGCGCGGGTCAAGGAGATCGTCGATCGCCTGGAGTGGACCGGTCCGGTGTACGTGA
Source organism: Pseudomonas sp. SBT1-2 (assembly GCF_028640875.1). Lineage (NCBI taxonomy): Bacteria > Pseudomonadati > Pseudomonadota > Gammaproteobacteria > Pseudomonadales > Pseudomonadaceae > Pseudomonas > Pseudomonas sp. SBT1-2. The sequence goes on from NZ_JAQZAA010000052.1 coordinate 33,990, forward strand.
TCTCGGCCATTTCCAAAGACGGTACCGAGCGCCTGGGCCGCGACATCATGCGTTATCTGGAAGATCGTGCCGATCGCCTGGCTGCCGACCCGGCTTATGCCGACGAGTTGGCTGAGCTCGATCAGCGCATCGAAGACGAGGCGCGTGCCCAGCTGCAGGCTCTGGACGACCAGCGTGCCCTGCGCCGCAGCGGCGTGAAGAGCGTGCATGACATCGGCGACGATGACTGGGACGAGGAAGATGTGGATGACGAAGATGGTCCGGAAATCATTTACGTCCGCGACTGATTCGTTGCAGTAAACTACAAGCGCCGCTCACTGAGCGGCGTTTTAGTATCCAGGAAACGTAGTATCAAGAAGCTTAGTATCAAGAAACGTAGCCACGAATAACTTATGGGCGCGCTCGGTCGCGTGGCTCTCAAGCTAAGGTTGAAGAAGATGCGGAGTAAGGTGACAGGTGCGCAGCGCTGGGTCGTGAAGATCGGCAGTGCACTGCTGACGGCGGACGGCAAAGGGCTGGATCGCGCGGCAATGGGCGTTTGGGTCGAGCAGATGGTGGCCTTGCATGAGGCTGGCGTCGAGCTGGTATTGGTTTCCTCCGGTGCGGTCGCGGCCGGCATGAGTCGCCTGGGCTGGACCGCACGACCGAGTGCGATGCATGAGCTGCAGGCGGCCGCGGCCATCGGCCAGATGGGTCTGGTGCAGGCCTGGGAATCGAGCTTTGCCGAGCACGGCCTGCACACTGCGCAGATCCTGCTGACCCATGACGACCTGTCCGACCGCAAGCGTTACCTGAACGCCCGCAGCACCTTGCGTGCGCTGGTCGAACTCAAGGTGATTCCGGTCATCAATGAAAACGACACCGTGGTTACCGATGAGATCCGCTTCGGTGACAACGACACCCTGGCGGCCCTGGTGGCCAACCTGGTCGAGGCCGATCTGCTGGTGATCCTCACTGACCGCGACGGCATGTTCGATGCGGACCCGCGTAACAACCCCGATGCCCAACTGATTTACGAGGCGCGCGCCGACGACCCGGCGCTGGATGCGGTGGCGGGCGGTACCGGTGGTGCGCTCGGGCGTGGTGGCATGCAGACCAAGCTGCGCGCGGCGCGCCTGGCGGCCCGTTCCGGGGCGCACACCATCATTGTCGGTGGGCGCCTGGAGCGGGTGCTGGATCGCCTCAAGGCGGGCGAGCGCCTGGGTACCTTGCTGTCGCCTGAGCGCGGCATGCTGGCGGCGCGCAAGCAATGGCTGGCTGGGCACCTGCAAACCCGTGGCACCCTGGTGCTGGATGATGGTGCGGTGTCGGCCCTGTCCCAAGGCAACAAGAGCTTGCTGCCGGTGGGGGTCAAGCTGGTGCAGGGCAGCTTCCGCCGTGGCGAGATGGTGGTGTGCGTGGCGCCGGACGGGCGTGAAATCGCTCGCGGCCTGGCCAACTACAGCGCCCTGGAGGCGCAAAAAATCATCGGTCAGTCTTCTGATGCGATTGTCGGTTTGCTGGGGTACATGGCCGAGCCCGAGTTGGTTCACCGTGACAACCTGATTCTGGTCTAAGGAAAAACCAATGCGTGTAGCAAAAGGGTTGTTGGGGTTGCTGCTGGCGATGCCGCTGCTGGCCTCCGCTGAAGAGATCGGCCAGGTGTCGACGGTGTTCAAGTTTGTCGGGCCCAATGACCGCATTGTGGTCGAGGCCTTTGATGATCCGAAGGTGGAGGGCGTGACCTGCTACCTGTCGCGCGCCAAGACCGGTGGCGTGAAGGGTGGGCTGGGGTTGGCGGAGGATCGTGCCGAGGCCTCCATCGCTTGTCGGCAGGTCGGCCCAATCAGCTTCAAGGGTGAGCTCAAGGATGGCGAGGAGGTATTCAAGGAGCGCACTTCGCTGGTGTTCAAGACCATGCAGGTGGTGCGTTTCCTCGACAAGAAGCGCAATACCCTAGTGTACCTGGTCTATAGCGATCGGTTGATCGAGGGTAGTCCGCAGAATGCGGTGACGGCGATTCCGATCCTGCCTTGGGCGCAGAACCCGTAAAGGCCTTCAGGGCTTGCTCCTGCAGGTTGTGTCATTCCTGCAGGGGCGGCCGGTCGGCGCTCGATTGCTGGTGATAGCGGTTCAGTACTCAAAGCAGCAAATCGCAGGTAATAAAAAACCGACCCTGGGGTCGGTTTTTTAACAAGCGTGTCGCTTAGGCTGCAGCAGCAAGCTTCAGAGCCTTGATGTGGCCATTCAGGCGGCCTTTATGGCGAGCAGCTTTGTTCTTGTGGATGATGCCTTTATCGGCCATGCGGTCGATAACTGGCACGGCCAGAACATAAGCAGCTTGCGCTTTTTCAGCGTCTTTTGCGTCGATGGCTTTAACTACATTCTTGATGTAGGTACGAACCATGGAACGCAGGCTGGCGTTGTGGCTGCGACGCTTCTCAGCCTGTTTTGCACGTTTTTTGGCGGAAGGTGAGTTGGCCACCGTCGAGCTCCTCGAAAGACTTTTTGGGAAATAGCAAACAAAATAGGCCGCGAATCATGCCGATGAGTTGAAGGCTTGTCAAGGGCAGCTGATGCGTTCCGCTGAGTGGTTGGATCTGAAGAGGCGGGATATTTATTTCCGGCGCTTGACCTGTAAACTCGCGAGCTTTGGCTCTGTGCTGTTGCGGCGCGGAGTATCGCACAAGTGGGCGCATTGTTCGCCTGCTGTTTATCTACAGGCAAAAAACCTTTCCATGAACCTGCTCAAGTCGTTGGCCGCTGTCAGCTCTATCACCATGCTTTCCCGGGTTCTGGGGTTCGTGCGCGATACCATCATTGCGCGTACGTTCGGCGCCGGAATGGCGACGGACGCCTTCTTCATCGCCTTCAAGCTGCCCAACCTGCTGCGCCGCATCTTCGCCGAGGGCGCCTTTTCCCAGGCCTTCGTGCCGATCCTGGCGGAATACAAAAGCCAGCAGGGAGAGGAAGCGACCCGTACCTTTATTGCCTATGTGTCCGGCCTGCTGACCCTGGTGCTGGCGCTGGTGACGGCGCTGGGGATCATCGCCGCGCCCTGGGTGATCTGGGCGACGGCGCCAGGTTTTGTCGACACTCCGGAAAAATTCACGCTGACCACCGATCTGTTGCGCGTGACCTTTCCTTATATATTGCTGATCTCGTTGTCCTCCCTGGCGGGGGCGATCCTCAATACCTGGAACCGCTTTTCGGTCCCGGCGTTCGTGCCGACGTTGCTGAACGTCGCCATGATCGTGTTCTCGGTATTCCTGACACCTTATTTCGATCCGCCGGTCATGGCCCTGGGTTGGGCGGTGCTGGCGGGTGGCCTGGCGCAGTTGCTGTATCAACTGCCGCACCTGAAAAAGATCGGCATGCTCGTGCTGCCGCGCCTGAATCTGCGCGACACCGGGGTCTGGCGGGTGCTGAAGCAGATGCTGCCGGCCATTCTCGGGGTCTCGGTAAGCCAGATTTCACTGATCATCAACACCATCTTCGCCTCGTTCCTGGTGGCCGGCTCGGTGTCCTGGATGTATTACGCCGATCGCCTGATGGAGCTGCCTTCGGGGGTTCTGGGGGTAGCACTGGGCACGATCCTGCTGCCGACACTGGCCAAGACTTACGCCAACAAGGACCGGCATGAATATTCGCGGATTCTCGATTGGGGCCTGCGCCTGTGCTTCATGCTGGTGCTGCCTTGTGCGTTGGCGCTGGGGATTCTGGCCGAGCCACTGACGGTCTCGCTGTTCCAGTACGGCCAGTTCAGCGCCTTCGATGCGTCGATGACCCAGCGGGCGCTGGTCGCGTATTCGGTCGGCTTGCTCGCGATCATTGTGATCAAGGTGCTGGCGCCAGGCTTCTACGCCCAGCAGAACATTCGTACCCCGGTAAAAATCGCGATTTTCACGCTGATCGTCACGCAACTGCTGAACCTGGCGTTCATCGGTCCGCTGAAGCATGCGGGCCTGGCGCTGGCGATCAGCGCCGGGGCCTGTATCAACGCCGGTCTGCTGTTCTATCAACTGCGCAAACAGCAGATGTTCCTGCCGCAGCCAGGGTGGGGCAAGTTTGCCCTCAAACTGGTCGTTGCGGTGAGCGTGATGTCGGCGGTGTTGTTGGGGCTGATGCAGTTCATGCCGGCCTGGGATCAGGGGCATATGCTTGCGCGTTTCCTGCGTCTGGGCGTGCTGGTGGTGGCCGGCGTAGTGGCCTATTTCGGCATGCTGGCCTTGTTCGGTTTCCGCCTGCGCGACTTCAATCGCAAGGCGTTGCACTGAGGTCCAGAGGCGCTTGAACGCCAGCGAGGCAGTGGTTTTGTCGGTTCGATCACTTTGGCGCGTGCTGTTGCCTGTCACCGGCCGTCGGGTGTGGTTATAATCGACCACTTTATGAGCAAGAAGCGCGTTATGCAGCTGGTCCGAGGCCTCCACAATCTGCGCCCCCAGCATCGGGGCTGTGTCGCCACTATTGGCAACTTCGACGGTGTTCACCGTGGCCACCAGGCTATCCTGGGCCGGCTGCGTGAGCGTGCGCTTGAGTTGGGCGTGCCCAGCTGCGTGGTGATATTCGAGCCGCAGCCGCGCGAATTCTTCGCTCCGGATACCGCTCCTGCCCGTCTGGCACGCTTGCGCGACAAGCTGCAGCTGCTGGCCGAGGAGGGCGTCGACCGGGTCTTGTGCCTGGCGTTCAACCAGCGCTTGAGCAAGCTCAGCGCCAGCGAGTTCGTCGAGACCATCCTGGTCGATGGCCTGGGTGTGCAGCATCTGGAAGTCGGCGACGATTTTCGCTTCGGTTGCGACCGGGTCGGTGACTTCGACTTCCTGCAAAAGGCCGGTATCACCCACGGTTTTACCGTCGAGGCCGCGCAGACTGTCGAGCTGGATGGCCTGCGCGTCAGCAGCACCCAGGTCCGCAATGCCCTGGCGGCTGCCGATTTCGTATTGGCCGAGCGTCTGCTCGGTCGCCCGTTCCGCATCGCCGGGCGGGTCCTGCACGGACAGAAGCTGGCGCGCCAATTAGGTACGCCAACCATCAATGTGCAGCTCAAGCGCCGCCGTGTACCGCTGTCCGGGGTGTACCTGGTCAATGTCGACATCGACGGCAAGACCTGGCCGGGCGTCGCCAACATTGGCGTGCGGCCGACGGTGGCAGGTGATGGCAAGGCCCACCTGGAAGTCCATCTTTTAGATTTTGCCGGCGATCTGTATGACCGGCGTTTGACGGTAGTTTTCCACCACAAGCTGCGTGAAGAGCAGCGTTTCGCCTCTCTGGAGGCGCTGAAGACGGCGATCAACGCGGATGTCGCCGCCGCCCGTGCCGAAGTTGCACGTACCCATAGCGCCAATCGCTAATGAAGAGCCTTAAATGACCGACTATAAAGCCACGCTAAACCTTCCGGACACCGCCTTCCCAATGAAGGCCGGCCTGCCTCAGCGCGAACCGCAGATTCTGCAGCGCTGGGACAGCATTGGCCTGTACGGTAAGTTGCGCGAAATTGGCAAGGATCGTCCGAAGTTCGTTCTTCACGACGGTCCGCCCTACGCCAACGGCTCGATTCACATCGGTCATGCGGTCAACAAGATTCTCAAGGACATGATCATCCGCTCGAAGACCCTGGCGGGCTTCGACGCGCCTTATGTTCCGGGCTGGGACTGCCATGGCCTGCCGATCGAGCACAAGGTCGAGGTGACCCACGGCAAGAACCTGTCCTCGGACAAGACCCGTGAGCTGTGTCGCGCCTACGCCACCGAGCAGATCGAAGGCCAGAAGGCCGAGTTCATCCGCCTGGGTGTGCTGGGCGACTGGGCCAATCCGTACAAGACCATGGATTTTGCCAACGAAGCCGGGGAAATCCGTGCCCTGGCGGAAATGGTCAAGGGCGGTTTCGTGTTCAAGGGCCTCAAGCCGGTGAACTGGTGTTTTGACTGCGGCTCGGCCCTGGCTGAAGCGGAAGTCGAGTACCAGGACAAGAAGTCCTCGACCATCGACGTGGCCTTCCCGATCGCCGATGCAGACAAGCTGGCCGCCGCTTTCGGCCTGGCCAAGCTGAGCAAGCCGGCTTCGATCGTGATCTGGACCACCACTCCGTGGACCATCCCGGCCAACCAGGCGCTGAACGTTCACCCTGAGTTCAACTACGCCCTGGTCGATGCTGGCGACAAGCTGCTGGTCCTGGCCGAAGAGCTGGTGGAGTCCTGCCTGGCCCGCTACAACCTGGAAGGCTCGGTGATCGCCACCGCCCCGGGTTCGGCGTTGGAGCTGATCAACTTCCGTCACCCGTTCTACGATCGCCTGTCGCCGGTGTACCTGGCTGACTACGTCGAGCTGGGCGCCGGTACCGGCGTGGTTCACTCGTCGCCAGCCTACGGCGAAGACGACTTCGTGACCTGCAAGCGTTACGGCATGGTCAACGACGACATCCTCAACCCCGTGCAGAGCAACGGCGTGTACGCCAGCTCGCTGGAGTTCTTCGGCGGCCAGTTCATCTGGAAGGCCAACCCGGCCATCGTCGACAAGCTGACCGAAGTCGGTGCGCTGCTGCACACCGAAACCATCAGCCACAGCTACATGCATTGCTGGCGCCACAAGACCCCGCTGATCTACCGCGCCACCGCGCAGTGGTTCGTCGGCATGGACAAGCAGCCAACCAGCGGCAACACCCTGCGCCAGCGCGCGTTGCAGGCCATCGAAGAGACTCAGTTCGTTCCGGCCTGGGGCCAGGCGCGCCTGCATTCGATGATCGCCAACCGTCCGGACTGGTGCATCTCCCGTCAGCGCAACTGGGGCGTGCCGATCCCGTTCTTCCTGCACAAGGAAAGCGGCGAGCTGCACCCACGTACTGTCGAGCTGATGGAAGAAGTGGCCAAACGTGTCGAGCACGAAGGCATCGAAGCCTGGTTCAAGATGGACGCGGCCGAGTTGCTGGGCGATGAAGCCTCGCAATACGACAAGATCAGCGACACCCTGGACGTCTGGTTCGACTCCGGTACCACGCACTGGCACGTACTGCGCGGCTCGCACCCGATGGGCCACGCCAGCGGCCCGCGTGCCGACCTGTACCTGGAAGGTTCCGACCAGCACCGCGGCTGGTTCCACTCGTCCCTGCTGACCGGCTGCGCGATCGATGGCAATGCGCCGTATCGCGAACTGCTGACCCACGGTTTCACCGTCGACGAGAACGGTCGCAAGATGTCCAAGTCCCTGGGCAACGTCATCGCGCCGCAGAAGGTCAACGACACCCTGGGCGCCGACATCATGCGCCTGTGGGTCTCGGCCACCGACTACTCCGGTGAAATGGCGGTTTCCGACCAGATCCTGCAGCGCAGCGCCGACGCCTACCGGCGTATCCGCAACACCGCGCGCTTCCTGCTTTCCAACCTGAGCGGCTTCAACCCGGCCACCGATATCCTGCCGGCCGAAGAAATGCTCGCCCTGGACCGTTGGGCCGTGGACCGTACCCTGCTGCTGCAGCGCGAGCTGGAACTGCATTACGGCGAATACCGCTTCTGGAACGTCTACTCCAAGGTGCACAACTTCTGTGTGCAGGAGCTGGGCGGTTTCTACCTGGACATCATCAAGGACCGCCAGTACACCACCGGCGCCAACAGCAAGGCTCGTCGTTCGTGCCAGACCGCGCTGTTCCACATCTCCGAAGCGCTGGTGCGCTGGATCGCGCCGATCCTCGCCTTCACCGCCGACGAGCTGTGGCAGTACCTGCCGGGCGAGCGCAACGAGTCGGTGATGCTCAACACCTGGTACCAGGGCCTCAGCGAGCTGCCGGAAGGCTTCGAGCTGGACCGTGCCTACTGGGAGCGGATCATGGCGGTCAAGGTCGCGGTCAACAAGGAAATGGAGATCCAGCGCGCGGCCAAGGCCGTCGGTGGCAACCTGCAAGCCGAAGTGACCCTGTATGCCGAAGAGGCGCTGAGCGCCGACCTGGCCAAGCTGAGCAACGAGCTGCGTTTCGTGCTGATCACCTCCACTGCCAGCGTCGCGCCTTTCGCGCAGGCACCGGCGGATGCGGTGGAAACCGAAGTCGCCGGCCTCAAGCTGAAAGTGGTCAAGTCGAGCTTCGCCAAGTGCGCCCGTTGCTGGCACTGCCGTGAAGATGTCGGCGTGCACCCTGAGCACCCGGAAATCTGCGGTCGCTGCGTCGACAACATCAGCGGCGAAGGCGAGGTTCGTCACTATGCCTAATGCCACGGGCCGTTTCGGCCGTCTGGGCTGGCTGTGGTTGAGCGTGCTGGTCCTGGTCATCGACCAGGCCAGCAAGCTGCACTTCGAAAGCTCGCTGTCGATGTACCAGCAGATCGTGGTGATCCCGGATTACTTCAGCTGGACCCTGGCCTACAACACCGGCGCGGCGTTCAGCTTCCTGGCGGACAGCTCGGGCTGGCAGCGCTGGTTGTTCGCCCTGATTGCGGTGGTGGTCAGCGCGGTGCTGGTGGTCTGGCTCAAGCGCCTGGGGCGCAACGAAACCTGGCTGGCGGTCGCCCTGGCCCTGGTGCTGGGTGGCGCGCTGGGCAACCTGTACGACCGCATCGCCCTGGGCCATGTGATCGATTTCATCCTGGTGCATTGGCAGAACCGCTGGTACTTCCCGGCGTTCAACTTCGCCGACAGCGCCATCAGCGTGGGTGCGGTGATGCTTGCGCTGGATATGTTCAAAAGCAAGAAAACCGGAGAAGCCGTTCATGACTGAACAGGTATTGGCTGAACAACGCATCGGCCAGAACACGGAAGTCACTTTGCATTTCGCATTGCGCCTGGAGAACGGCGACACGGTGGACAGCACCTTCGACAAGGCCCCGGCGACCTTCAAGGTCGGTGACGGCAACCTGTTGCCAGGTTTTGAAGCGGCCCTGTTCGGTTTCAAGGCGGGCGACAAGCGTAACCTGACCATCGAACCGGAAAACGCCTTTGGCCAGCCGAACCCGCAAAATGTGCAGATCATCCCGCGTTCGCAGTTCCAGGATATGGAGCTGTCCGAAGGCCTGCTGGTGATCTTCAACGATGCGGCCAATACCGAGCTGCCAGGTGTGGTCAAAGCCTTTGACGATGCCCAGGTGACGGTTGACTTCAACCATCCGTTGGCCGGTAAAACCTTGACCTTTGATGTCGAAATCATCGACGTTAAAGCGCTGTAACTAACGAACCCGGCCTGCTGTAGGAGCGAGCTTGCTCGCGAAGTTCTTCAACGATAACGCTGGCATTCTGAATGACCGCGGTGTCTTTGAGTTCTTCGCGAGCAAGCTCGCTCCTACAGCGCAAGACACGAGGCACAGCATGCAAATCAAACTCGCCAACCCCCGTGGCTTCTGCGCTGGCGTGGACCGCGCGATCGAAATCGTCAATCGCGCCCTGGAGGTCTTCGGGCCGCCGATCTACGTGCGTCATGAAGTGGTGCACAACAAATTTGTCGTCGAAGACCTGCGCGCCCGCGGAGCGATCTTTGTCGAGGAGCTGGACCAGGTGCCGGATGACGTCATCGTGATCTTCAGCGCCCACGGCGTTTCCCAGGCCGTGCGCAGCGAAGCGGCGGGCCGTGGCCTGAAAGTCTTCGATGCGACCTGCCCGCTGGTGACCAAGGTGCATATCGAAGTGGCGCGCTACAGCCGCGACGGTCGCGAGTGCATCCTGATCGGCCATGCCGGCCACCCGGAAGTCGAAGGCACCATGGGCCAGTACGACGCCAGCAATGGCGGCGCGATCTACCTGGTGGAAGACGAGAAAGACGTCGCCGAACTGCAGGTGCGCAATCCTGAAAAGCTGGCGTTCGTGACCCAGACCACCTTGTCGATGGACGACACCAGCCGGGTCATCGACGCCCTGCGTGAGCGTTTCCCGGCCATTGGCGGGCCACGCAAGGACGATATCTGCTACGCCACGCAGAACCGTCAGGACGCGGTCAAGCAACTGGCCGACGAGTGCGATGTGGTGCTGGTGGTGGGCAGCCCGAACAGCTCCAACTCCAACCGCCTGCGTGAACTGGCCGAGCGCATGGCCACCCCGGCATACCTGATCGACGGTGCCGAGGATATGCAGCGCAGCTGGTTCGACGGCGTCGAGCGCATCGGCATCACCGCCGGGGCTTCGGCTCCCGAGGTGCTGGTGCGGGGCGTGATCGAGCAATTGCACGCCTGGGGTGCCACCGGCGCCGACGAACTGGCCGGCCGCGAAGAAAACATCACCTTCTCCATGCCCAAAGAGCTGCGCGTTCGTTCGCTGCTCTGATCAGCCCTGGCTGTCGCATAACGCCTGCGCGGCCTTGTCGCTGCGCAGGCTGACCCGCCCGCTGCGGGAAAGCACCACCTGATGCTGGCTCGTTCCCGGATCGGCCCCGCAGATGTGCAGCGTCCCGGCCTGAAAGGCCCCGCTGGGCAGCAGCGGATCGCCCAGGCCACTGAAACGCACGAACTGCTGCACCGGGCGATTGCCGACAATCGCCACCCGGGTGTCTCCCCGGCGTTCGAGCAGCACCGGGTTATCGCCGTCCTGCGAGCCCTCGCCACTGATATCCAGAATGATCCGCCAACCCTGGCTCCAGTCGTCGTTCAACCCGTGAATGACGATTCGCTGCTGGCGCAGGATGGCTTCGGTGCGCGCATTGCGGATGCCGCTGGCAAGCATCTGTGCGGCATCCAGCCGGCGAGTCGACTGGAACAACTCCCCGAATGAGGTGGTGGCGAACAGCATCAACAGGCTGGCAAGCGCCAGCCCCACGATTATTTCGATCAGGCCAAAACCCTTTTGCGGCATGGTTCTCCCTCCATGGAGTGCGGCAGGCCCGGACAATCCTTGCCCGGCCATTGAGCAAAACCGCGAACCTTCGGTCTATGAAGGTTCGAAGTGCTAGAGCCAGTTATAGCCGCTGGCCGCTCAAGGGGATGGCATGCGTTACCGCACAGAAGGGTTCACGCTGATCGAATTGCTGGTCGCCCTGGCAGTTTCGGCGATTTTGTTGACCCTGGTGGTTCCGGCATTCAGTCAGATGGCGCAGCGCGCCAAGGCCGACAGCGACATCAGCGAACTGCTGCGCAGCTTGAATTACGCGCGTCTGGAGGCGATCGACCGTGGCTTGCCCATTCATCTGCGCCCGGCCGCCGTGGATTCGGACTGGAGCCGGGGGCTGTCGATTTATCAAGGCGACGGGCCGGCGACGAATGTATTGCGGGTTGTTCCCGCGGTCAGTCGCGGCGCCCGGCTGACGCTAACCTCTGAATTCGACAGCATCGGATTCAACGCGCTGGGTGGCATATCGGCAGCGGTCCCGCCGGTCATGACCTATGTGCTGGGCGGGCAACACAGGACGATCACGCTGTGCCTGAACGGACGGATAGCGGTAAACGGGGAGTGCCAATGACGGGCAGGAGCGTGCAGGCCGGGATAACGCTGATCGAGGTGCTGGTGGCGGTGCTGATTCTCGGCGTGGGCCTGCTCGGTGCGGCGGCGGTCCAGCTCAATGCCCTGCGTTATACCGACAGTGCATTGATGACCAGCCAGGCCAGCTTCATCGCCTATGACATGCTCGATCGCATCCGCGCCAACAGCGCCGCGGACTACACCGTGGCGGCGCCCGATACCGGCAATTTCAGCGTGGTTCGGGACCAGGACCTGTATGACTTCAAGCGCAATGTCGAGAGCTTTGGCGGGCCGACCGCCGAGGGCCATATCAGCCTCAAGCAGGGTGTGTTCACCATCAGCATCACCTGGGATGACTCCCGCGCCGCCCATGTCTCAGACCCGCCTGCTGAAGGCTCCCGCAGTTTTGTCGTGAGCAGCCGGGTGGCGGTGGATCCGGGGGATAAGCGATGAGATGCGGGAACAGCGGTTTCGGCCTGATCGAAATGTTGGTGGCGCTGGCGTTGAGCCTGATTGTGGCCTTGGGTGTGACGCAGATTTTCATCTCGGCCAAAAACACCTACCTCAGCCAGAGCGCCTCGGCCGGCCTGCAAGAGGACGCGCGTTTCGTGCTGAGCAAGATGATCCAGGAAATACGCATGGTCGGCATGTTCGGCTGCCTGCAGAGCATCGCCGATTCCAGCACCGCCTCGGACTTCGCCGGCCATGCACAGACACCGATCCGCTGGGACAACGCCAACCACCGGCTGACGCTGGTCACGGCCGATATCGGCGACAGCGGCGGCGCCCCGACCTGGACCGTGCTGACCGATTGCCGCAACAGCGCCACCGCCTACACCGGCGCCCGCAAGGCCCCCACGGGGCAGCAGGCGTTTGCGGTGCGGCGCCTGGTGTACAGCCTGAAGAACGATCAACTGCTGATGGGCACCGGCACCGGCTCCAGTCAGGCGGTGCTGGTGAACAATGTCAGCGCTTTCGATGTGTCGTTCGGCATCGCCAGTACCGCTACGGATGTCGCGGCCTCTCGCTACAGTCGCGATCCAGGCGACCCGGCGCGGATCCGCAGCGTGCGCTTGAGCCTGACCCTGAGCGATCCCCAGGCACGCGTGCGGCCGCAGACGTTCAATGTGGTGGCCGCCTTGCGCAATCGTCTGTTGTGAGTGAGCTGCCGATGACTTCGTATCGAACGGCTCCCGGGGCGCAGCGCGGCATGGCGCTGCTGATGAGCCTGGTGTTCCTGTTGCTGCTGACCTTGATTGGCATTTCGTCGATGCAGAACGCCACGTTGCAGGAAAAGATGTCCGGCGGCCTGTGGCTGCGCAACCAGTCGTTCCAGGCGGCGGAGATGGCCCTGCGCATCGGTGAGAGCGCGGTGCAGCAGGACAGTTATTCGCTGCCGGTCTGTACCGGCGGCCAGTGCGCGCCGCCCGGCGAGTCCGCGGTCATCAGCGCCGCGGGCCACAACGGCCATTCGGGCGTGACCTGGATCGCCACCGGTAACGGCTTTTACGGGGTGCAGAACATCGGTACGGCGCTGGGGGCGGTCAATGTGCCGAGCAACACTTCCGCAACCCTGTACCGGGTGACCGCCGTCGGGCTGGCCGGCCATTCTCGCAGTGTGCTGGAGAGCATCTATGCCAAGTACTGAAGCCCGGGCGCTGCTGGCTGGCGCTTTGCTGAGCCTCTACCTGAGTGCCCCGGCCTACGGTTTCACCCCGGCCCAGGCGCCCTTGGCGAATGCGGCGGCGGTGGCGCCGAATGTAATGCTGCTGCTCGACGATTCGCAGAGCATGAACAGCATCGTCTATGCCCCTGGCTTCGATCCCGGGCTGGCGCGGGCGCCGCTCAGCCCCTGCCGGATGCAGGCCGGCGAATGCCTGCCCGGAGCCAGTCCGAGCGCGGATTCGATGGCCCTTTCAACGCTGAGCCAGGCGGGCTGCGCCAGCGGTTATGTCGGGTTCTACCGCGACAATGCCCGGCCACAGTGCCTCAAGCTGCCAGATCCGGCTGGGCGCGGCAGCACCCGTTATTCGGCCGCCTATTTGGCCTATCTGCTTGCCCTGGCCGACGGCCGCGACCGGGATTTCACCGATGGCTCGATTCCCGCTCAGGACCGGATGGCCCTGGTCCGTGAGGCCGCCAGCGAGCTGGTGGCTGACAACCGCGCGCTGCGCATCGGCCTGGCGAGCTTCAACCCGCCAGCAGGCGGCGATCTGGCGCCGGGCGGGCGTATCGTGCGCGCCATCAGCGATCTGGCACCAGTCAGCGACCAGGTCAGCCAGGCTCAGGCCGACGCAAACTACCAGGCATTGCTGTCCGCCATCGGCGGGCTCAGGGCCTCGGCCGAGGCGCCGCTGGCGGAAACCTATTACGAGATCAGTCGTTATTTTCGGGGCCTGACGCCTTACTACAACAGCTCTCCGTCCACCTATGGCAGCCCGATCCAGTACCGCTGCCAGCGCAATTACGGCCTGGTGGTGACCGATGGCCTGCCCAGTTACGACCACAGTTTTCCCTCCCGTGAACCCCAGGGGGCGGCCAGCCTGCCAGATTGGGATGGAGTGCCCAATGACGGCATTGATCCTGGCGGCAACGAGGAGGGCAGCAGCCTGTATCTGGATGACATCGCCAAGCTGGCGGTGGATATCGACATGCGCGCAGCGGGCCTGGATATCGCGGGGAAAAGCTGGGATTCGACGGGTTTCGCGCAACAGCACATGAACACCTACACCATCGGTCTCAACGCGCAGTACCCCATGCTGGCGGATGCGGCGAACTATGGCCGGGGCAAGTTCTACCCGGTGACTGACAAGCTGGGGCTCGACGCGGCACTGGCCTCGGCTCTGGGCGAGGTTTCGGCTTCCGCGGCCCAGGCGGGGAGCACCACGGCGGGTGCCGCCGGGCTGGCCAGCGGTTCGAGTTATTTCCAGGCGTCTTATGACCCCGGCGATTGGCACGGCACCATCAGGGCGTACGGCATCAGCCCCGCCGGCGCGGTCGATACCAGCACGCCGCTATGGAGCACGGACTCGACCCTGGTTCCCGATGCATCGCCGGGAATCTTCCAGGCCTGGAACAGCGCCACTCGGACCGCCGTTGCCTTGCGCCATGACCAGCTGTCCGGCGCGCAGCAGGCCGCGCTCGCTCAGGATCTGCCGCCTGGCATCAGCGCAGCCGATCTCTTGGCCTGGAGCCAGGGGGCTAACCGGGCAGGGCTCAAGGTGCGTAACCGATTGCTGGGGGATATCGTCAACTCGCCGCTGGTCATGGCGGCGCCGACCGCCCAGGACGCCGCCGATCTGCAGGGCGACAGCGGCTACAGCGCCTACCTGGCGAGCAAGGCCCAAGGCATGACCTCGAGTCTGCTGGTCAACGCCAATGACGGCCTGCTTTCGCTGATCGACCCGGAGAATGGCCGGCGCCGCTACGCCTATATGCCCTCCAGTGCCTTGCCGCTGCTGCATCACATCGCCGATCCCGGTTATGCCAATGGCGATCGTCATCGGTTCCTGGCCGATGGTCCGGTGGCGGTAGTCGATGCCCAGCTCGACACGGCCTGGGCAACCCTGGCGCTGGCGGGCACGGGGGCCGGCGGCAAGGTGTTTTACGCGGTGCAGCTGTATGGCCAGGCCGGCAATACGCCCCAGGCGCTGTGGGAAATCGCCGCGCCTGGGGTAGCCGATATCAGCCACCCATTCAATGATCTGGGTTATGCCTACGCTCGCCCGGAAGTGGCACGCTTGGCCGACGGGCGCTGGGCGGCCTTCATCGGCAATGGTTATGGCAGCCATTCTGGGGTGGCCGCCTTGTATGTGGTGGATATTCGCGACGGCTCGCTGATCAGGAAAATCCTGGTCGACGGCAATGGGCAGGAGAACGGCTTGTCCTCGGTGAAGTTGCAGGTGGACAGCCAGAATGTGGTCCAGGCGGCCTATGGTGGCGACCTCCAGGGCCATCTGTGGAAGTTCGATTTGAGCGGTCCGGCGCCGGACAGTTGGGGGCTGGCCTTTGGCGGCGCTCCGTTATTCAGCGCTCCGGGTGGCGCGACTCAGCCGATCACCGCGCAGCCGTTGCTGGTGGATCATCCCGAGGGCGGCAAGCTGGTGCTGTTTGGCACCGGCAAACTCAGTGAGCTGGCCGACAAGCGCAGCAAGGACGTCCAGGGCTTCTATGCGGTCTGGGATGCCCCAGGCGGGGCGGGGCGGATCACCTTGGCTGACCTGCAGGCGCAAGCGATCACCGGGCTGTTTGCCGGCAGCGCGGGTTCCTATATCACCAGCACCCAGGCGGACGTCAGTTATCCGGCCGAGCAGGGCTGGTACCTGCCGCTGGGGGAGGCGTCGAGCGGTGAGCGGGTCATCAACCCGGCCACGCTGGTGGCGGGTCGCATTGTCTTCAGCACCGCTGCCGTCGAGGCGAGCGACCCTTGTTCCAGCGCGGGCAACGGCAAATTGGTCGAGCTGGACGCATTCAGCGGTAAGATGCTCGACGACGCGGTGCTCGACACCAATGGCGACGAAGTGGTCGATGGCCTGGACACGCCTTCCAGCGGTGTCATTTTCACCGGCGGCATTCCTGCGTTGAGTGCGGTGCTTAACCGCGCTACCCGCAAAATTGTCAGCGATTCCGGCGGCGGTATTGCCTCCCTGGTCGAGAAACCGGGCGGTGGCAGCCGCCGCATCATGTGGCGACAAATACAGTAAGTGAGAGTGAGGCATGCGTAGATCCAACCAAGGTTTTACCCTGATCGAAATCATGATCGTGATTGCGATCATCGGGCTCGTCGTCACCCTGAGCCTTCCCAGCATCACCGAGTACGTGAAGAAAACCCATCGCACGCAAATCGCCGGCCTGCTGTCGGAGCAGGCGCAGAGCCTTGAGCGTTTCCACTCCAAGGGCGGTGTCTACAGCAACGCTCCGGGCCTCAGTGCCGGCAACGATGACTACAGCATCACGCCAGTGTTGGCCGACCAGAGCTTCACCCTGACCGCGACACCGAAAATCGAGAGCATGATGGCCGGCGACAAGTGCGGCGAGTTCACCCTTAGCCACACCGGTGCCATGGGCAACAACAATATGGCCGACGGGGTGACCAGCAAAGACTGCTGGGGACGCTGAGCAACCTTGTCGGGTGCTGGCGGCGCCCGGTGTTTTTACTTCCTGGACTGGACTATGGCAAAGCAACAGCAAGTGGTGATTGTCGGCGGTGGAGTGATCGGCCTGCTGACCGCGTTCAACCTGGCGTCCGCCGGGCAGCAAGTGGTGCTGCTCGAGCGCTCGAATGTCGGCCAGGAGTCCTCCTGGGCCGGCGGCGGGATCGTCTCGCCGCTGTACCCCTGGCGCTACAGCCCGGCGGTCACGGCGCTGGCGCATTGGTCGCAGGACTTTTATCCACAGCTGGCCGAGCGCCTGTTCGCCACCACCGGTGTCGATCCTGAAGTGCATACCACCGGCCTGTACTGGCTGGACCTGGACGACGAAGCCGAAGCGCTGGCCTGGGCCCGGCGCGAACAGCGGCCATTGAGCGCTGTGGATATCTCAGTGGCCCATGACGCGGTGCCGGTGCTCGGCGGCGGTTTTTCGCGGGCGATCTACATGGCCGACGTGGCCAACGTGCGCAATCCGCGGCTGGTCAAGTCGCTGAAGGCCGCGCTGTCGGCGTTGCCGGCGGTGACCATTCACGAGCACTGCGAAGTCAGCGGGTTTATCCGCGAAGGTGAGCGAGTTCTCGGGGTACAGACCTCCCTGGGCGAAATCCGTGGCGACCAGGTGGTGCTGGCGGCAGGGGCCTGGAGCGGCGAATTGCTCAAGAGCCTGGACCTGGCATTGCCGGTGGAACCAGTCAAAGGCCAAATGATCCTCTACAAATGCGCCTCGGACTTTCTTTCCAGCATGGTCCTGGCCAAAGGGCGTTACGCGATTCCCCGGCGCGACGGCCACATCCTGATCGGCAGCACCCTGGAGCACGAAGGCTTCGACAAGACCCCGACCTTATCGGCCCTGGAAAGCCTGAAGGCTTCGGCCATCGAGTTGATCCCGGCGCTGGCGCAGGCCGAGGTGGTGGGGCATTGGGCGGGCTTGCGTCCGGGTTCGCCCGAGGGCATTCCCTATATCGGCCCGGTCCCGGGGCTGGAGGGGCTGTGGCTGAACTGCGGGCATTACCGCAACGGTTTGGTCCTGGCGCCCGCGTCCTGCCAGCTGTTCGCCGACCTGATGCTGGGCCGGGAGCCGATCATCGACCCGGCGCCTTATGCGCCCAGTGGGCGCATCTAATCCAGGCCGAGTTTCTTCAGCCTGTAGCGCATCGAACGAAACGACAGGCTCAAGCGCTGGGCCGCCGCCGTGCGGTTCCAGCGGGTGTGCTCCAGGGCCTGGAGGATCAGCCGGCGCTCGACTTCCTGCAGATAACCTTCAAGGTCGATCACCTGTGCCGGGCCGGGCGCGATGGCCGGGTGTGCGCCGTTTGGTGTCAGTTGCAGGTCGCGTGCTTCGATCTGCCGGTTCTCGCACAGGGTGTGCGCCCGTTCGAGCAGGTTCTCCAGCTCGCGCACGTTGCCGGGAAAGTCGTAGCCCTGGAGTGCCAGCAGCGCGCCTGGCTGGAGCCGCGCCAACTGTTGGCCGTTGCCCTGTGCCAGGCGCTCGAGGATGGCTGTGGCCAAGGGTTCGATATCAGCCTTGCGCGCCCGTAGCGGTGGCACCGCCAGCTCGATCACGTTGAGGCGGTAGTAGAGGTCCTGACGAAAACGCCCGGCACACACTTCCGCCTGCAGTGCCTTGTGGGTGGCGCAGAGAATGCGCACATCGACCTGGACCTCCTGCTGCCCGCCGACACAGCGCACCGCCTTCTCCTGGAGCGCACGGAGCAATTTGACCTGCATTGCCAGTGGCAGATCGGCCACCTCATCGAGAAACAGGGTGCCGCCGTGCGCTGCCTGGAACAGGCCGGGTTTGTCTTCGACGGCACCGCTGAAGCTGCCTTTGCGATGGCCGAAAAACTCGCTCTCCATCAGTTCCGGCGGAATAGCCCCGCAGTTGATCGGCACGAAGCCCTGGCTGGCCCGTGGTCCCTGGTCGTGAATCGCACGGGCGGCCAGTTCCTTGCCGCTGCCGGACTCTCCGCTGATATAGACCGAGGCCTGACTCTGGGCCAGTTTGTGGATCTGTCCACGCAGTTTGTGCATGGCGGTCGAATTGCCCAGCAAGGGGCCAGTAACAGGCTTCGGTGGTATCGATTTGGGCAGGGCGCCGTTCAGTAGCTCGCGCAAGCGGGCCAGGGCCACGGGTTTGCTCAGGAAGTCGATGGCGCCGGCCTTCAGGACCCGGACCGCGGTTTCCTGGCGGGCGCAGGTGCTGAGTATGGCCAGTGGCACTTGCAGCCGGTGGCGCTGGATATGCTCGAGTAATTCCAGCCCCGTGCCGTCGGGCAGATACAGGTCGCTCAGGCACAGGTCGAAACCTTCCCGGGCCAGCCAGTGACGCGCTTCACCCAGGGTGCGGGCGCTACGGGTATGGCGCTGCATCCGGCCGAGGCTGATTTCCAGATATTCGCGAATGCCTGGATCGTCATCGACGATCAGGACTTTTTGCTGTGGGCTCATGCTGCTTACTGCCTCATCCGTGAGCGAAAGAGGTGCGAGAGCACCCGCCATCCTGGCGTGTCGTGAAGTCTAGGCAGGCTTGAGGTCGTTGGCCCTGCTCAGGGCCGGGTTGTTTGGCCGGGTTCAGGATGATGTGCAGGGCATATGCCCGGTTTGCCGAGGGTTGCCGGCCGGATATGAGACGAGGGTGGGCTGGAGGCTTTTTTGTAGCGAATTATTCAGCGGTGCAAACAACGCGCTTTCGACGTCATCTGCACCACTGCCGGTCGAGGCTCAGCGATCGCGGGAGATCGGGCCTTGCTCCAGGTGGGCCTGGCTGCAATACCACTGTTGCTCGAGGCTCAGCGCCCGGTCACGGGGCAGGTGCACGCCGCAATGGGCGCAGCGCACCATGGGCGTGGTGCTGGGTTCGCGGGGAGCAGCGGTGCCGGAGGCGGGCTGCTTGAATTTGCGCCAGAGCCATACCGCAGCGGCAATCAGGGCGATCCAGAACAGTAAACGAAGCATGGTAGCCAGCTATGTGAGTGAGGAACCGGCAGTTTAGCCAAGGTCATGCCGGGCGCACAGTGCAATCAGCGCTGAAATCCGCGGACAAAAAAAGGGAGACTCGAAAGTCTCCCTTTTGGCTAACCGCGGCGGTGTCAGTCGAACACGCCGAAGGTCATGTAGCTGAACCACGAGCGATCGCTGTTGTTGCCTTCGGCTTCGTGCTGTTCTTCTTCGACAGCGTCGCCATTGGCGTCTTTAGGCTTGAGCTCGGCCGGAATCGCGTCCTTGGCGTCCTGGTATTGCTTCATCACGTCCTGGTTGGCGCGGGTTTCTCCCGGCGGCAGCGGTGGACGGGACTCGATCAGGCCCAGGGTGGCCTTGCTCAGCCAGGAGCGGTTGTCCGCCTCGGCGACCCGTGGCACGAACTGGCCGTCGACCAGGCTCGGGTGATCGGGGTAGTTGAGCTTCAGGGTTTCCAGGCTGGTGGCGGCCAGTTCGTCCAGGTGCAGACGCTGGTAAGCCTCGGTCATCACCGCCAGGCCATCGGCCACCGACGGGGTTTCCTGGAAGTTTTCCACCACGTAACGGCCACGGTTGGCGGCGGCTACATAGGCCTGACGGGTCAGGTAGTAGTCGGCCACATGGATTTCGTAGGAGGCCAGCAGGTTGCGCAGGTAGATCATGCGCTGCTTGGCGTCCGGCGCGTAGCGGCTGTTCGGGAAGCGGCTGGTGAGCTGGGCGAACTCGTTGTAGGAGTCGCGCGCGGCACCCGGGTCACGCTTGGTCATGTCCAGCGGCAGGAAGCGCGCCAGCAGGCCGACGTCCTGGTCGAAGGAGGTCAGGCCCTTGAGGTAGTAGGCGTAGTCCACGTTCGGGTGTTGTGGATGCAGGCGGATGAAACGCTCGGCGGCGGACTTGGCAGCTTCCGGCTCGGCGTTCTTGTAGTTGGCATAGATCAGTTCGAGTTGTGCCTGATCCGCGTAGCGGCCGAACGGATAACGCGACTCCAGGGCCTTGAGCTTGGCGGTGGCGCTGGTATAGCTGTTGTTGTCCAGGTCGGTCTGCGCCTGCTGGTACAGCTCGACCTCGCTCAGGTTTTCGTCAACGACTTCCTTCGATGAGCAAGCAGCGGTCAGTGCGAGGATGGCGATCAGCAGCAGGTGTTTCACTTGCATGGCGGCTTGCGTCCCTATGACGGCCGCTGTCTTGGGCGGGGCCGTCCTGTTATGATGAGCGCCCCGTTGAAAAAGCCTCGGGGCAAAAGACGCCGTATTTAACCACAAGCGCGCAGCCGAAACCAAAGGCTGTGCCGACGCCTAGTCTGAGCATGTCCGATAAAATTGAACTTCGCGCAGAGGTGCCGTCCGAACTGGGCGGCCAACGCCTCGATCAAGTCGCCGCCCAATTATTCGCTGAGCACTCGCGCTCGCGCCTTTCCGCCTGGATCAAAGACGGCCGCCTGACTGTGGATGGAGCGGTTATCCGCCCGCGAGACATCGTCCATGGCGGCGCGGTTCTTGAGCTGACCGCCGAGCAGGAAGCTCAGGGAGAATGGATCGCTCAGGACATCGAATTGGATATCGTCTATGAAGACGACGATATCCTGGTCATCAACAAGCCTGCCGGCCTGGTGGTCCACCCCGCCGCCGGTCACGCCGATGGCACGCTGCTCAATGCACTGCTGCACCATGTCCCGGACATCATCAACGTGCCGCGCGCCGGCATCGTCCATCGCCTGGACAAGGACACCACCGGTCTGATGGTGGTGGCCAAGACCATCCAGGCGCAGACCCAGCTGGTTGCCCAGTTGCAGAGCCGCAGCGTCAGCCGCATCTATGAATGCATCGTGATCGGTGTGGTCACCGCCGGTGGCAAGATCAATGCGCCGATCGGCCGGCATGGCCAGCAGCGCCAGCGCATGGCCGTGATGGAAGGTGGCAAGCAGGCCGTCAGCCATTATCGCGTGCTCGAGCGTTTCCGTTCCCACACCCATGTGCGGGTCAAGCTGGAAACCGGCCGTACCCACCAGATTCGCGTGCACATGGCGCACATCAACTTCCCGTTGGTCGGCGATCCGGCCTACGGCGGCCGCTTCCGCATTCCGCCGGCGGCGAGCCCGACCATGGTCGAATCCCTGAAACACTTCCCGCGTCAGGCGCTGCATGCGCGTTTCCTGGAGCTGGATCATCCAACCACCGGTGAACGCATGAGCTGGGAGTCGCCGCTGCCGGAAGACTTCGTCTGGCTGCTGACCCTGCTCAAGCAGGACCGCGAGGCCTTCGTCGGATGAGTGACTGGCTGATTCCTGACTGGCCTGCGCCGGCCGGGGTCAAAGCCTGCGTCACCACCCGTGCGGGCGGCGTCAGCCTGGCGCCGTTCGACAGCCTCAACCTGGGCGATCATGTCGACGACGATCCGCAGGCAGTAGCCGAAAACCGCCGCCGCCTGACCGATCATTTCTCCATACAGCCAGCCTGGCTGAAGCAGGTCCACGGTATTGATGTGGTCGAGGCGGATCCGTCCGTCGTCGCCACCGCCGATGCCAGCTGGACGGCCACGCCCGGCATCGCCTGTAGCGCCATGACCGCCGATTGCCTGCCAGCGCTGTTCTGCGACCGCGCCGGTACTCGTGTGGCGGCGGCCCATGCCGGTTGGCGCGGGTTGGCGGCCGGAGTGCTGGAGGCGACGCTCGCTAGCCTGAAGGTTGCGCCTGAGGATGTACTGGTCTGGCTGGGGCCGGCCATCGGTCCGCAAGCCTTCGAAGTCGGGCCGGAAGTCCGTGAGGCGTTCGTCCGCCACTTGCCGCACACCGAGCAGGCCTTTGTGCCGAGCCACAATCCCAGCAAGCTTATGGCTGACATCTATACGCTGGCCCGCCTGCGCCTGGCGGCATGCGGCGTCACGGCCGTGTATGGCGGTGGTTTCTGCACCGTGAGCGATCCGCGTTTCTATTCCTACCGCCGCAGCCCGCGTACCGGGCGCTTTGCTTCCCTGATCTGGCTGGAACGCTAGACTCTTCTGACCTGTGTCAAGCTCGACAGGCTTGAATCTTCCAGAATCGACCGCATCTACAGGGGTATCTGGCAGGTTTCTCTATTTAGGTGTGTCCATCGCTCCGACCTGCTCAAAAGGAAGGTGACTAATGCGTATAGACCGATTAACCAGCAAGCTGCAGCTGGCATTATCCGATTCTCAATCCCTGGCGGTCGGCCTCGATCATCCGGCCATTGAGCCTGCACACTTGATGCAGGCCCTGCTCGAGCAGCAGGGCGGTTCGATCAAGCCGCTGCTGATGCAAGTGGGCTTCGACGTGAACAGCCTGCGCAAGGAGTTGAGCAAAGAGCTCGACCACTTGCCGAAAATCCAGAATCCCACCGGCGACGTGAACATGTCGCAGGATCTGGCGCGCCTGCTGAACCAGGCCGATCGCCTGGCGCAACAGAAGGGCGACCAGTTCATCTCCAGCGAGCTGGTGCTGCTGGCGGCCATGGACGAAAACAGCAAGCTCGGCAAATTGCTGCTGGGCCAGGGCGTCAGCAAGAAAGCGCTGGAAAACGCCATCAATAACCTGCGTGGCGGCGAGGCGGTGAATGACGCCAACGTCGAGGAGTCGCGCCAGGCCCTGGATAAATACACCGTCGACCTGACCAAGCGTGCCGAAGACGGCAAGCTCGATCCGGTGATCGGCCGTGACGACGAAATTCGCCGCACCATTCAGGTGCTGCAACGCCGGACCAAGAACAACCCGGTGCTGATCGGCGAGCCTGGCGTGGGTAAAACCGCGATTGCCGAAGGCCTGGCCCAGCGCATCATCAATGGCGAAGTGCCGGATGGGCTGAAAGGCAAGCGCCTGCTGTCCCTGGACATGGGCGCGCTGATTGCTGGCGCCAAGTACCGCGGCGAGTTCGAAGAGCGCCTGAAATCCCTGCTCAACGAGCTGTCCAAGCAGGAAGGGCAGATCATTCTGTTCATCGACGAACTGCACACCATGGTCGGCGCCGGCAAGGGCGAAGGCTCGATGGATGCGGGCAACATGCTTAAGCCGGCCCTGGCTCGGGGTGAGCTGCATTGCGTTGGCGCTACCACGCTCAACGAGTACCGCCAATATATAGAGAAGGACGCGGCCCTCGAGCGGCGCTTCCAGAAAGTCCTGGTGGATGAGCCGAGCGAAGAAGACACCATCGCCATCCTGCGTGGCCTGAAAGAGCGTTATGAGGTGCACCACAAGGTGGCGATCACCGACGGCGCGATCATTGCCGCGGCCAAGCTCAGCCATCGCTACATCACCGATCGGCAGTTGCCGGACAAGGCGATCGACCTGATCGACGAAGCCGCCAGCCGTATCCGCATGGAGATCGACTCCAAGCCGGAAGTGCTGGACCGTCTGGAGCGGCGCCTGATTCAACTGAAGGTTGAGTCCCAGGCCCTGAAGAAGGAAGACGACGAAGCGGCGATCAAGCGCCTGGAGAAACTCCAGGAGGAAATCACCCGTCTGGAGCGCGAATACGCCGACCTGGAAGAAGTCTGGACCTCGGAGAAAGCCGAAGTGCAGGGTTCGGCGCAGATCCAGCAGAAAATCGAGCAGTCCCGCCAGGAACTGGAAGCCGCGCGCCGCAAAGGCGACCTGAACCGCATGGCCGAGTTGCAGTACGGGGTGATCCCGGACCTGGAGCGCAGCCTGCAGATGGTCGACCAGCATGGTCAAAGCGAAAACCAGCTGTTGCGCAGCAAGGTGACCGAAGAGGAAATCGCTGAAGTCGTGTCCAAGTGGACCGGTATTCCGGTGTCGAAGATGCTCGAAGGCGAGCGCGACAAGCTGCTGAAGATGGAAAGCCTGCTGCACCAGCGCGTCATCGGCCAGAACGAAGCCGTGGTGGCGGTGGCCAACGCCGTGCGGCGTTCCCGCGCTGGGTTGTCCGATCCGAACCGGCCAAGTGGCTCGTTCATGTTCCTCGGCCCGACCGGTGTGGGTAAAACCGAGCTGTGCAAGGCGCTGGCCGAATTCCTTTTCGATACCGAAGAGGCGATGGTGCGGATCGATATGTCCGAATTCATGGAGAAACATTCCGTGGCTCGGTTGATCGGTGCGCCTCCAGGCTACGTCGGCTACGAGGAGGGCGGTTACCTGACCGAGGCGGTGCGTCGTAAGCCTTATTCGGTGATCCTGCTGGACGAGGTCGAGAAGGCTCATCCAGACGTGTTCAACATCCTGCTGCAGGTGCTGGAAGACGGCCGCCTGACGGACAGCCACGGGCGTACCGTGGATTTCCGCAATACGGTGATCGTCATGACCTCCAACCTGGGCTCGGTGCAGATCCAGGAGCTGGTGGGGGATCGCGAAGCCCAGCGGGCGGCAGTGATGGATGCGGTGTCGAGCCATTTCCGTCCGGAGTTCATCAACCGGATCGACGAAGTGGTGATCTTCGAGCCATTGGCTCGGGACCAGATCGCCGGCATCACCGAGATCCAGCTGGGCCGTCTGCGCGGCCGCCTGGCGGAGCGAGAGCTCAAGCTGGAGCTGAGTGGCGAGGCCTTGGACAAACTGATTGCCGTGGGCTACGACCCGGTCTATGGCGCGCGCCCGCTCAAACGAGCGATCCAGCGCTGGATCGAGAACCCGCTGGCGCAGTTGATTCTGTCTGGCAGTTTCCTGCCGGGAGCCACTGTGACGGCCAAGGTGGAAAACGACGAAATCGTCTTTGTCTGAGCCGAATAGGGCGTCGTTGTGAAGGAGGCCTCGCATTGCGAGGCCTTTTTTTTGCATAGGGCGTTGAACTGTAAGGCAAAGGCTTGTAAAGTGCGCCCCGCAGTACGTCACCCCAAGGGTTTTTCCTCCCCGAGGAAAAAACTAAAATAAGTTGCAAATCATTGTCTTGAAAGCAATTTAGGGGGTTGACAGAGGTTTTTAAGATTGTAGAATAGCGCGCCTCAGAGACATGAACGTAGCGATACGGACCAGGTCGACGAGGAGGCTTCTAGAAATAAAAGCCTGTTGTAAACTTGAAATGTTCAGTTCCGTGATAGCTCAGTCGGTAGAGCAAATGACTGTTAATCATTGGGTCCCAGGTTCGAGTCCTGGTCACGGAGCCAATTTCAAACCGGGGTATAGCGCAGTCCGGTAGCGCGCCTGCTTTGGGAGCAGGATGTCAGGAGTTCGAATCCCCTTACCCCGACCATATTTGGGTCGTTAGCTCAGTTGGTAGAGCAGTTGGCTTTTAACCAATTGGTCGTAGGTTCGAATCCCACACGACCCACCATTTTTGAGACCAGCTCGCTGGAATCGAATCTTAAGATCAGACGCCAAAAGCTCTGTTCGCAGAAGGCGCCTTTAAAAGGTGCCTTTTTTTTACCGGGGTATAGCGCAGTCCGGTAGCGCGCCTGCTTTGGGAGCAGGATGTCAGGAGTTCGAATCCCCTTACCCCGACCATACTGAAAATCCTCGTATCGAAAGATACGGGGATTTTTTTTGCCCGGAATTTGGTGTCGGTTGTGTCTGTCCTTTCCTGAATAAGGTTCACACCTTCTGATCTCTTTTCAGGAGGACGTACTGGAAGCGAGAAAACGGCGCTGTCAGCGTGATTACACGCTGACTATTAAATTGCCGGTCGTCGACCAGGTTGAAAAGGAGCCGAGTCATAAAGAGGCTCAGGCGCGCTACGGCATTCAAGGCAAGACGACCGTTCTGATGTGGCTGTATACAAAGCACGGTCGGCAGGATTGGAGCGCAGGCGCACATACTGGCTTGCTGAAGATGGTTTCGTGCCTTGGGCGTGAAGCAAAAAAAGCCCCGATAATTCGGGGCTTTTTTTGGGTTCTTCACGGAATTCCGGGAAACACAGAAACAAGAACGCCGATTTGATTGATGATGTTCGTGCGAGCAAACACATCTAAAAAACCGGCGTTCTTATGCACGATATTAATACTTTCCTTCCTTTTTGGGAGGGCTTTTCTGTCGTCACGATCAAGCCTGATGGCGATGCCCTACAGATCGATCTGACGCCCCACACCACCCGATTCCCTTCCTGTGGTGGATGCCAAAAGCCCTGTTCAACCACTCACGAGTATTGCGAGCGAGTCGTTCGTGATTTGCCCATTCTCGGCCGTGCAGTGCGCCTCAGCGTTTTGCTCAGACGTGTTGGCTGTCGTGACTGCGGCAAACGCATGGAGAC
>NZ_JAQZAA010000053.1:0-40478 GCF_028640875.1 Pseudomonas sp. SBT1-2
AGGAGCGAAGCTTGCTCGCGATGAACGGTAACGCGGTCCGCCAGACATTCCGCGCCGGGGCTATTGCGGGCAAGCCTCCGCAGCCTCGCGCGGCTTGGCAGCGGCTACGGGGCTTTGCGCACAGGCATCCATTGTGTGGGCGCTGCAATCCCGTAGGAGCGAAGCTTGCTCGCGATGAACGGTAACGCGGTCCGCCAGACATTCCGCGTCGGGGCCATCGCAGCCAAGCCTCGCTCTTACACGTTCATACCCACAGATTGGCCGAAATCCTGAAGTGCTTGGCCGGTTGCGCAGGTTTTCGCTCCCTACACTCCCGGCATGCCCAATCGCCGCCGCCCAGGCGCGGCGCACTGCCCGGAGTTCGTCATGCATTACCTCATCTCTCTCGCTATTGGCCTCGGCGTCGGCCTGCTTTATGGCGCCCTGAACTTTCGCTCGCCGGCGCCGCCGGCCATCGCCCTGGTCGGGCTGCTCGGCATGCTCGCCGGCGAACAGCTGTGGCCCATGGGCCGGCAGCTGGTGAGCAACTGGTTGTCCTGAGGCTTTCGATCCTTTTATTTATTCCTGTTCATGGAGGCGCTTATGCACGCCCTGCAATTTTCCAAGACCGGCGATCTGTCGTCGCTGCACTACGTCGAGGTGCCGACCCCGGTGCCGGCCGCCGATCAGGTACTGGTGCAGATCAAGGCCGCCGGCCTCAACCCCAGCGATGTGAAGAACGTGCTCGGGCGTTTTCCCTACACCACCGTGCCGCGCATTCCCGGGCGGGATTTCGCCGGGGTGGTGGTGGACGGGCCCCGGGAGCTGGTGGGGCAGGAGGTCTGGGGCACCGGCAAAGAGCTGGGGTTCTACGCGGACGGCTCCCATGCCCAGTACGTGGCGCTGTCGGCCAAGGGCGTGGCGCACAAGCCGGCGCACCTGAGCTTTGCCCAGGCCGCCAGCCTGGGCGTGCCTTACACCACCGCCTGGGATGCCCTGGAGCGCAGCGGAGTGGGCGCCGGCACCACCTTGCTGGTGATTGGCGGCGGGGCGGTGGGCAGCGCCGCCCTGGCCCTGGCGAAGATTCGCGGAGCCCGGCTGCTGGCCGCCGCACGGCGCCCGGAGCAGGTCAAGGCGTTGCAGGCGCAAGGGTTCGAGACCGTGCAGCTGGACCAGCCGGAAAACCTCGGGGCCCAGGTCAACGGCGTGTTCGCCGGCGGCGCCGAGGTGATCTTCGACACCACCGGCTTCTGGCTGCCAGCCTCGGTCGCGGCCCTGGCGCCGTTCGGCCGCATCGCCATCATCGCCGCGCCGGTGGACGGCCATGTGCAGTTGCCGGCCCTGGGCCTGTACCGCAAGGGCGGCTCGGTGGTCGGGATCAACTCGCTGCTGTACGGCGTGCAGGCCTGCGCGGCCATGCTCGAGCAGTTCGGCCGGTTCTTCGATGAAGGGCTGTTGCCATTGCCGCAGGGGCTGTTCGAATCGCCGCTGGAGCAGGGCGTCGAGCGCTACCACGAGGTCAATCGGGGCAGCGGCGAGAAGGTGATCCTGTTGCCGTAAGGGTGGCCAACCCGCCTGAATCGGCAGGCTGGCCCGGCTTTGTGTAGCCGCTGCCGAAGGCTGCGATCGCCCCGAAGGGGCGCGGCGATCTTGCGTTCGCCACGCCCATTCGGAGCTTATATTGAGCTCCTGCGGACCTATCGCAGCCTGCGGCAGCGGCTACAGGTTGGGGGCTGTGTCGTGTCTGGACCGTGCTTGCGACGGCGTCAGCCCAGACAACCTCATAACCAAAGTCGCAGGCGTTATGCGCTTACGCCTCCGGCACACCTTTCTCCCACGCCGACCAGTTCTTCAGGATGTCCTGCACCAGCGGATTACCGGTGCGATAGAGGTTTTCCAGGGCCGGGACAAAACCGCCCTGGTCGGCGTACTTGAGCAGGTTGTCGACTTCGCTGCCGCCCGGCTCGGGGCGGTCGAAGTCGGAGCCGGCGCGGACCACCGCCAGTCGCTGCACGTCCACCCGGCCTTCGCGGCTGGCGCGCAGCAGGGCTTCGTAGGTCGAGTTGTCTTCCTGCTGGGTGGTGCAGTACTCGCCCTTGTTGTCGGTCAGCAGGCGGGTCCAGACCTCGGCCCGCTCGCTCAGGCGGGTGCCGGAGAACCAGGTGTTGCCCGCCAGGGTGTCGCACTGGGTCACCACCGGCGGCTGGTTGGCCGGCGCCGCCGGGTACTTGAGGCGCCAGGCCGCCGATTCCTTGCTTTCGCTCAGGCTCACCCGACGCGACAGGGCGAAGGCCTTGGCCTGCAGTTTCGGGTTGAGTTCGAAGACCTCGGTCTTGTAGTCCAGCGGCGGTTTCTCGTTCGGGCCCTTGGTGTTGATACCCAGGTAGCCGGTTGGCCAGTCCTTGGGCGCGTCCCGCGAATCCAGTTCCCACTGGGTGCCGAATTCCACCAGGTAATGGGCCCAGGCGGTGGTGCCGATGGTGCCGTATTTGGGGCTGATGCCGGCGATCCCGGCGACCAGGAAATAGCTTTTGCGCAGGTCGAATTTCGGCGACAGCGCCAGAGCCAGGGTCGAGGCCGCGGCGTTGGTCTGGCCCATGCCGGTGACCAGCAGGCAGACGTCCTTGGTATTGCAACGTATCGCCGGGTACTCCGCCGATAGCCCCGGGACGCGCACTTCCTGTTTCAGTTCCAGGCGCTCGATCCAGTGCTGGGCCTCGGGGGCGAACATGGTGATCAGCATCACCTTGGGTTTGATCGGTGCCGCAGCTGTTTCGCTCGCCCAGGCGCCGCAGGACAGCAGAGTGCCGGCAGCCAGACCAACCGACAGGGAAAGACGGGTCATCACATTCATAAAACCTCCATGGCTCTTGACTTGCAGCTTGCCGCTCAAGGCTCGCCGCTGTTCTTAAAACTGGTAACCGATGCCGGCGTAGTAACCCCAGCCATTGGACCGGGCGCGGAAATCGCCATCGCCGAAATTCAGCTCGCTGCCGTCCTGCCAGTTGCCGCCGTTGTGGAAGTAACGGCCGACCAGGGTGAACCGCAGGTGGGTGAAGGAATACAGCAGCACGTTGGTGGACACCGTGGCGTTGGCCGTGCGGGCCGGGTTGTCCTTGTGCAGGTCCGAGCCGAAATCGAAGTTGGTGAAGCCTATATAGGTCAGCGAGGCGCCATTGCTGAACTTGTCGATAGGCACGATGTACTTGAGCTGGGCCCGGTAGCCGTCCCACGAGTATTCATTGCTGGCGCCGTAGTTTTCCCACTGGTAGCGCCCGTAGAAGTTGGCCGACAGGTTGACCCGCGAATGGGTGTCGATGTCGGTGCCCAGGCCGCTGTACAGGGTATTGGCGCGGTTGGCGCTGTTGCTGCCGTGGTCGTAGATCCAGTCGAAGGCTACGTACCACTCCTTGAACGGGCCGATGGCCAGGCTGCGTCCGGCCAGGTAGTCGATGGAGATCCGCGGCTCGTGTTCCATGAACACCGGCGAGCCGTGGTCCCACACGCCTTTGTCATGGCTGTTGCCGATGTTGAAGATCTTCGGGATGTCGATGTAGCCGTACAGTTCGAACGGCCCCTTGCGGCCGAAGTACTCGTATTCCAGGTAGATATCGTCGGCCGGCTGCGGGCCGAAACTGATGTCCTTGCTGCCGATCAGGGTCAGGTCCTGGTTGTACCAGTCCGACAGGTATGCACCTTTTTTGGGCGGATTGGCGTCCGGGCTGAGGGTTTCGCCCTGGGCCGAGTCATCAACGCTTTGTTGGACGTCGACGGTTTTTTCCTGGGCCTGGGCAGCACTACTGAGTACTCCCGTAACGGCAGTCAGTAGCAGGGAAACAGCCAGGGTGCGACAGGAGGCCGAAGGTGTAAGAGGTCGATGCATTGAAAATCCCTGTTCATGCGGTAGGAAAGCCATGGCTGGCCGGGTTGAAGCGAACCTGTACTCATTATCGGTTTAACGGGTTCGCGCAAACGTTTGCATATGCTGTACCAACTTCGATCAGGTGTTTGAAAAAAATGAAAAATCGGTGCAGAAACTGACTGTCTTGTTAGGAAATATCCGGAAAATTAAATCGATACTTCTGAAATCGCTGGGTGGTAAGGAGGGTGGAGCGGAAGGCGGGGCATTTGTGAGGGAAAGTATCTGATCTGACAAAAAAGCTGTTTTTTAACTAATTGATAAATAAGGAGTTGATAAGTTTTTCCGAAGTTTTATCGGTCAATTCTTACCATAGTATTAATGCTATTTAATCCCGCGGTTTCGTCTCTGCCCCCGCGAAGCTCGTCTACGTTTCTGGCACGGAGC
Organism: Pseudomonas sp. SBT1-2; assembly: GCF_028640875.1. Lineage (NCBI taxonomy): Bacteria > Pseudomonadati > Pseudomonadota > Gammaproteobacteria > Pseudomonadales > Pseudomonadaceae > Pseudomonas > Pseudomonas sp. SBT1-2. The sequence continues at coordinate 4,286 of NZ_JAQZAA010000053.1, forward strand.
AATTTTCGCCACGGTCAGGTATTCGAAGTCAGTGCGTATCGATTCAGGACGTTGCTGAGCGAGCAGTACACGCATTCATGGATGAACGGCTTGGCCCCTTAGCAAGGAGTTGAGCGTGGACAAAGTTCAGGTCAGGGACGCCGTCAATCATCTTTCCCCCCTCTCTTTGGCAGTTCGCCTGGGTCTTACCGGGTTGTTGCTCAGCCTGGTCAGCCCCTCGGCCATGGCCACCTGTTCCACCGTCGGCAGCGTGGTGACCTGTACCGGGGTGCCGGGCCTGCCGCTGTTTCTCAACGACTTTTCCAGCGCCACCGATGGCCTGACGGTCAACGTCAACAGCGGCGCGCAGATGAACGCGACCCTGGGCGGCAAGGTGCTGAACCTGACCGGCAGCACCATCACCCTGAACAACGCCGGGACTATCGACCCGGCGCTGCTGGGGCTGGTCTCGGTGTTGAGCGGCGGGGCCTTTATTGGCAACGGCGCGGCGGGTGTGGTCAACGTCACCAACACCGTCACCGGGATCATGCGCGGTACCGGGCAATTGCTCGGCCTGAACCTGAGCAGCCTGGACGGCGCCGCGCTGAACATCAACAACGGTGCCGGCGGCACCACCACCATCGTCAACGACGGCACCATCACCTCGACCGGCCTGTCGCTGCTCAGCGTGACCCTGGCGGACACGCCGGTGGTGGCGGTGTATGGCGGTTCCCAGGTGAACATGACCAACAACGGCACGCTGCAAGGCGGGGTCGCCTTCGAGAGTTCCAGCGGCGGCAACACCTTCCTCAACACCGGCACCATCCAGGGCGGGGTGTCGATGGGGGTGAACAGCACCAACACCTTCACCGCGGTCACCGGTTCCAGCGTCAGCGTCGGCGATGGGATCAACATCAGCCTCGGCCTCGGTGGCCTGCCGGGGATCGACCTGACATTCGCCCCCACCGGCAAGGTCGACGGCGGCGCGGGCGGTACCAATACCCTGATCCTGCAGAACACCCTCGGCCCGGGCGGCGGCACCAGCGGCAGCGGCACGCTGTCGAGCGACAACTACATCAACTTCAACAACCTCACGCTCAACAGCGGTACCTGGACCCTGCAGGGAGCACTGGTCAGCGGCAGCACCACCCTCAACGGCGGCATCGCCCAGTTCGATAACAGCGGCACCTTCGGCAGCGGGGTGCTGACCAGCAATGGCGGGATCCTGCAGGCCAGTACCGGCGGCCTGACCCTGAGCAACCTGGTGACCCTGGGCGCCAGCGGCCTGACCGTGCAGGGCGGCAACGACTTGAGCCTGGCCGGGGTGATATCCGGCACTGGCGGCCTGACCAAGAGCGGCGCCGGCCAGTTGAGCCTCGACGGGGCCAACACCTACAGCGGCAACACCAGCATCAGCGCCGGCTCCGTGCAACTGGGCAACAACCTGGCCTTCGGCAGCGGCACGCTGAGCATCGATGGCGCGGCCACGCTGTCGACGCCCGGCACCATCACCCTGAACAACCTGGTCAGCCTCAACAACAGCATGATCGCCACCGGCGCCGGCAGCCTGACCCTGGCGGGGCTGATCAGCGGCAGCGGCGGGCTCACCAAGAGCGGCACTGGCAGCCTGGCCCTCAACGGCATCAACAGCGGTTATTCCGGCACCACCACCCTGGCCGCCGGTACCCTCAGCGTGGGCAACGACAATGCCTTGGGCAGCGGCGGACTGACCGTGAGTGGCAGCGCCAGCCTGGACAGCAGCGCCGCGGTGAACCTGAGCAACGCGGTGACCCTGAACGCCAACCTGACCACCCTCGGCAGCAATGCCCTGACCCTGGGCGGGGGGCTGTCCGGCACCGGCGGGTTGATCAAGAACGGTAGCGCGGACCTGACCCTGAGCAGCGCCAACACCTACTCGGGCGGCACCTCGCTCAATGGCGGCAAGCTGCTGGTGGGCTCCGGCACCGCCCTGGGCAGCGGCGCCCTCAACGCCGGCGCGGGCACCACCCTGGATGCCACCACGGCGCTGAGCCTGGGCAACGCCATCAACCTCATCGGCAACCTGACCCTGGGCGGCACCCAGGCCCTGACCCTGGGCGGGGTGATCAACGGCGCCGGCGGGTTGATCAAGGACGGGGCCGCGGCCCTGACCCTGAACGGCGTCAACGGCTACCTGGGCGATACCGCCCTCAACAGCGGCTCGCTGATTCTCGGCTCGAACACCGCGCTGGGCCTCGGCGCCCTGAACGCCGCCGCCGGCACCACCCTGGATGCCAATACCGCGGTGACCCTGGGCAACAGTCTGAACCTGGCCGGCAACCTGAACCTCGGCGGCAGCGCTGACCTGACCCTGAACGGCGTGGTCGGCGGCAGCGGCGGCCTGACCAAGAACGGCACGGCCAGCCTGATCCTCAACGGCGCCAACACCTTCCTCGCCGGCACCACCCTCAATGGCGGCACCCTGACCCTGGGCAACGCCGGCGCGCTGGGCAGCGGCGCCCTGACCGTGGGCGGCGCGGCGACCCTGGACAATACGGCCGGCATCAGCCTGAGCAACGACGTCACGCTCAATGCCGACCTGACCCTGGCCGGCAGCAATGCCCTGACCCTGGACGGTCTGGTCAGCGGCACCAGCGGGCTGATCAAGAACGGTACGGCCGACCTCACGCTCAACGGCGCCAACACCTTCCAGGGTGGTACCACCCTCAATGCCGGGGGGCTGATCCTGGGCAGCGGCACGGCGCTGGGCAGCGGTGCCCTGACCGTAGGCGGCGCCAGTACCTTGAGCGGCAGCGGCGCGCTGACCCTGAACAATGCTGTGCACCTCAACGCCAACCTGACGCTGGACGCCAGCAACCCCCTGGTGCTGGGCGGGGTCATCGACGGTACCAGCGGCCTGATCAAGAACGGCACCTCGAGCCTGACCCTGAGCGGCAACAACAGCTACCAGGGCACTACCGCGCTGAATGCCGGCTCGCTGATCGTCGGTTCCAATACCGCCCTGGGCAGCGGAGCGCTGAATGCCGCCGCCGGCACCACCCTCGATGCCAGTGCCGCGGTCAGCCTCGGCAATAACCTGAACCTGGGCGGTAACCTGACCCTCGGCGGCACTCAGGACCTGACCCTGGGCGGGGTGATCAACGGCGTCGGCGGGCTGATCAAGAACGGTACGGCCGACCTGACCCTCAATGGCGCCAACGGTTATCTGGGCAACACCGCGCTCAATGCCGGCACGCTGATCGTCGGGGCCAACGGCGCCCTTGGCGCTGGCGCACTGAACGCGGCCGCGGGCACCACGCTGGATGCCAATACCGCCGTCACCCTGGGCAACCAGGTGAACCTGGCCGGTGCCTTGAATATTGGTGGCAGCGCCGACCTGACGCTGTCCGGCGCAGTCAACGGCGCCGGCAGCCTGGTCAAGGACGGCAGCGCCAACCTGGTGCTCAATGGCAGCAATGGCTTCCTTGGCGGCACCACGTTGAATGCCGGCACCCTGACGGTCGGCGCCGACGCGGCGCTGGGCCTCGGCGGCTTGACCGTCGGCGGCGCGGCGACGCTGGACAGCAATGCCTCGGTGACCTTGAACAATGGCGTGACGCTGAATGCCAACCTGACCCTCGGCGGCAGCAACGGCCTGACCCTGGACGGCGTGGTCAGCGGCACCGGCGCGCTGATCAAGAACGGCGCAGGTGAGCTTGCGCTCAACGGGGTCAACCTCTTCGCCGGTGGCACCAGCCTGAATGCCGGCACCCTGACCCTGGGCAATGCCGCGGCATTGGGCAGCGGCGCCCTGACCGTGGGCGGCGCGGCCACCCTGGACAACAGCGCGGCCTTGACCCTGGGCAACGACATTGCGCTCAACGCCGACCTGAGCATCGCCGGCAACAACAACCTGACCCTGGGCGGGGTGGTCAGCGGCGGTGGAGCCCTGATCAAGAACGGCCTGGGCGACCTCGCCCTGTCGGGCAACAACAGCTTTACCGGCGCCCTGAACATCAACGCCGGTAGCGTCAGCACCCTGAGCAGCGGCGCCCTGGGCAACACCTCGGGAGCCAACGTCAGCGCCGGGGCCAGCCTCAACCTGGGGGCCGACAGCAGCCTGGCGAACCTGACCGGCAGCGGCGGGGTGCTGATCGGCGCGGGCACCACCCTGAGCGTCGGCGGCGTCAGTTCCAGCAGCACCTTCGACGGCAGCCTGAGCGGCAGCGGCGGCCTGACCAAGGTCGGCAGCGGCACCCTTGACCTCACCGGGATCAACGGCATCACCGGCAATACCCAGGTCAACGGCGGCACCCTGAATGTCAGCGGCTCCCTGGGCAGCGCCAACGTCGGCGTCGCCAGCGGCGCGACCCTGACCGGCAGCGGCTCGTTGCTGGGCACGCTGAGCGTCGCCGATGGCGGTCACCTGGCCTTGAGCTCGGGCACCACCCTTGCGACGGGCGGGCTGGTCCTCGGTGGCAACGCCAACCTCGACGCCAGCCTCGGCGCACCGTCCACCACCTCGCTGCTCGATGTCGGCGGCAACCTGACCCTCGACGGCAAGCTGAATGTCACCGACGCCGGTGGCTTCGGCGTGGGCGTGTACCGCTTGATCAACTACACCGGCAGCCTGGTCGACCTCGGGCTGGACATCAACAGCGTGCCGGTCGGGTTCAGCCTCGGCGACCTGCAGGTGCAGACCTCGGTGGGCAACCAGGTCAACGTGCTGGTGGCCGCGCCTAACGTCAATATCCGCTTCTGGGACGGCAGCCAGACCGTCGCCAACGGCAGCGTCGACGGCGGCAGCGGCACCTGGAACAGCGCCGGCAGCAACTGGACGTCGGCCAACGGCTTGCTCAACCAGGCCTGGGCTGGCGATTTCGGGATCTTCCAGGGCACCGCGGGTACCGTCACCGTCGATGGCGCCCAGACCTTCACCGGCCTGCAATTCACCACCAGTGGCTACAACCTGGTGGCTGGCACCGCCGGCGCGCTGACCGCGGTCAACGGCACCGGTGGCAACACCGCGCTGCGGGTCGACCCGGGCGTTACCGCGACTATCGGCGTGGATATCAACGGCAGCGGCACCCTGGCCAAGCTCGACGCCGGCACCCTGGTGCTCAATGGCGCCAACACCTACAGCGGTGGCACCTCGCTGAATGGCGGGACCCTGGTGGTCGGCAACGACTCGGCACTGGGCAGCGGCCAGTTGACCGCTGCCGCCGGCACGACCCTGGACAGCAACGCCGCGGTCAGCCTGGCCAACGCGGTCACCCTCAACGGTAACCTGACGGTGGCCGGCAGCAACGACCTGGCCCTGAACGGCGCCATCGGCGGCACTGGCGGCCTGATCAAGAGTGGTAGCGCCGACCTGACCCTGGGTGGCAACAACAGCTACCTGGGCCCGACCGCGTTGAACGCCGGCGGCCTGATCCTGGCGTCCAACACGGCGCTGGGCAGTGGCGCGCTGAACGCCGCTGCCGGCACCACCCTGGATGCCAGCAGCCCAGTCAGCGTGAGTAACGCGGTGAACCTGGCCGGCAACCTGGGCATCGGCGGCAGCGCCGACCTGACCCTCGCCGGGTCGATCAACGGCGCCGGCAGCCTGAGCAAGGACGGCAGCGCCAACCTGACCCTCAACGGCGCCAACGGTTTCCTCGGCGGCACCACCCTCAATGCCGGGACCCTGACCCTGGGCAATGCCGCGGCCCTGGGCCTGGGCAACCTGACGGTGGCCGGCGCCTCCACCCTGGACAGCAATACCGGCCTGACCCTGGGCAACAACCTGGCATTGAACGCCGACCTGACCCTTGGCGGCAGCCAGGCCCTGACCCTGGGCGGAGCGGTCAGTGGCAGCGGGGAATTGGTCAAGGACGGCACGGCCAACCTGACCCTCAACGGCGTCAACACCTACCAGGGCGGCACCACCCTGAACGCTGGCGGCCTGACCCTGGGCAATGCGGCGGCCCTGGGCAGCGGGGCCTTGACCGTGGCGGGCAGCGCGACCCTGGACAACAGCGCGCCACTGATCCTGGGCAACGACCTCAACCTGAATGCCGGGCTGACGCTGGCGGGCAGCGCCGACCTGACCCTGGCCGGCACCCTGGCCGGCAGCGGCACCCTGACCAAGAACGGTGCGGCCGACCTGACCCTCAGCGGCAGCAACACCTTTGGCGGCCAGTTCAATGTGGCAGCCGGCAGCCTGAGCACCCTGGGCGGTTCGGCGCTGGGCAACAATGCCGGAGTCAACCTGGCCAGCGGCACCCAGCTCAACCTCGGTGGTTCGGCTAGCCTCGCCAGCCTGACCGGCAGCGGCACGGCGCAGGTGGGCGCGGGCAGCACCCTGAGCATCGGCGGCACTAACCTGAGCAGCACCTTCGACGGCAGCCTGAGTGGCAGCGGCCTGCTGAGCAAACTCGGCAGCGGCACCCTGACCCTGAGCGGCAGCAACGCCCTGACCGGTGACACCAGCGTCAATGCCGGCACCCTGAACGTCAGCGGCTCCCTGGCCAGCGCCAATGTGGCGGTCAACAACAGCGGCACCCTGACCGGCACCGGCAGCCTGAGCGGCGCGGTGACGGTGGCCGACGGCGGCCATCTGAGCCTCAGCAGCGGCAACAGCCTGACGCTGGGTTCGCTGGTGCTGGCGCCGAACGCCAACCTGGATGTCGGCCTGGGTACGCCGGTGGCGGGGGGCGGGACTTCGCTGCTCAACGTCGGCGGCAACCTGACCCTCGACGGCACGCTCAACGTCAGCGATATCGGCGGCTTCGGCAGCGGCGTGTATCGCCTGATCAACTACACCGGCAGCCTGACCGACAACGGCCTGGTGGTCGGCAGCGTGCCGGGCAGCGTGGTGCCGGGCGACCTGCAGGTGCAGACCGCGGTGGGCAGCCAGGTCAACCTGCTGGTGACCGCGCCCAATACTATCGTGCAGTTCTGGGACGGCGGCCAACTGACCGGCAACGGCGCGATCGACGGCGGCAGCGGAACCTGGGCCAGCGGCACCAGCAACTGGACCAATGTCGATGGCACCCTCAATCAGGCCTGGGGCAACAGCTTCGCGGTGTTCCAGGGCGCGGCCGGCAACGTCACACTCAACGGCACGCAAAGCATCACCGGCATGCAGTTCGTCACCGACGGCTACAGCCTGATCGATGGCACATCCGGCACGCTGAACGCGGTCAACGGCGCCACCGGCAATACGGCGATCCGCGTCGACCCGAACGTCACCGCCACCCTCGGTGTGGCCATCAACGGCGCCGGCACCCTGGCCAAGCTCGATAGCGGCACCCTGGTACTCAATGGCAGCAATGGCTACACCGGCGGCACCGCCCTCAACGGCGGCACCCTGGTGGTGGGCAGCAACAGCGCCCTGGGCAGCGGCGTGCTGACCGCGGCCAACGGCACCACCCTGGACAGCAACGGCGCGGTCAGCCTGGGCAACGCGGTAGTGCTGAACGGCGGGTTGAATGTGGCCGGCTCCAACGACCTGACCCTGGCTGGCGTGGTCAGCGGCAGCGGCAGCCTGATCAAGAACGGCGCGGCGAACCTGACCCTCGACGGTAGCAACAGCTATCAGGGCGGCACCCAGCTCAACGGCGGCGAGCTGACCCTGGGCAATAACGCGGCCATCGGCAGCGGCGCCTTGAGCGTCGGCGGCAATGCCCAGCTCGACAGCAGCGGGGCCTTGCAGCTGGCCAACGCCATCAACCTGGGCGCCCAGCTGACCCTGGCCGGCACCCAGGACACTACCCTCAGCGGCGCCATCGGCGGTAGCGGCAGCCTGGTCAAGAATGGCAGCGGCGCCTTGCTGCTCAGTGGCGCCAATAGCTACACCGGCGGCACCACCCTCAATGGCGGCAGCACCACCGGCGATACCTCCAGCCTCAAAGGCGCGATCCTCAACAACGCGGCGCTGACCTTCGCCCAGAACAGCGACGGCACCTACAGCGGCAACCTCAGCGGTAGCGGCACCCTGACCAAAAGCGGCACGGGCGAACTGTTGCTGACCGGCAGCAACAGCCTCACCGGCACCACCAGCGTGCAAGCCGGCTCGCTGCGGGTCGACGGCACCTTGAGCAGCGCCACAGTGAATGTCGCCTCCGGCGCGGCCATTGGTGGCAGTGGGGAAATCGGCGGGACGCTGCAACTGGCCAGTGGCGCCACCCTGAGCGCCGGCGGCGCCGCCACGCCGTTGTCGGTGGGCGCCTTGAACCTGGCCTCCGGGACGACGCTGGACTTCACCCTGGGGCAAGTCGGCAGTTCGACCACGGTGGTCGATGTGGCGGGCAACCTGACCCTCGATGGCACCCTCAATGTCACCAATGGCGGCGGCTTCGGCGTTGGTATCTACCAGTTGTTCCGCTACGGCGGCAGCCTGACCGATAACGGCCTGGTCTACGGCGCGCTGCCAGCGGGCGTGCTGCCTGAGAGCCTGACGTTGCAGACCGCGCTGGCCAATCAGGTCAACCTGCTGGTGCAGGGCACACCGGGTGAAGTGCAGTTCTGGAACGGTGGCAAGACCACCGCCGACGGCAGCATCACCGGCGGCAGCGGTACCTGGGGCCCGGGCACCAACTGGACCGACCCGAACGGCACCCAGAGCCTGGATTCCAACAATCAGTTCGCGGTCTTCGGCGGGCAGGGCGGCACGGTCACCGTGGTCGGCAACCAGGGCTTCACCGGCCTGCAATTCCTCGACGCCGGCTACAGCCTGGTCGCCGGGGAGGGCGGCAGCCTGAGCCCGACCAATGCCGCCGATGGCACCCTGGCCGCGGTGCGGGTCAACGCCGATGTGACGGCGCAGATCGATGCGCCGCTGGTGGGCAGTGGCGGGATCAACAAGCTCGACGCCGGCACCTTGCTGCTGACCGGCGCCAATACCTACACCGGCGGTACCACCGTCAGTGGCGGCACCCTGGCCGGTACTACCAGCAGCCTGCAAGGACGCATCCTCAACAACGCGCGCCTGCTGTTCGTGCAGAACAGAAACGGTCGTTTCAATGGCGTGCTCAGTGGCACCGGCAGCCTGGTCAAGCAGGGCAGCGGCCTGTTGCTGCTCTCCGGCGCCCAGCCGTTCAGCGGCCCAGTCGCGGTGGAGCAGGGCGAGTTGCAGGTCGGTGATCGCAGCACCCCGAGCGTGTTCGCCGGGCAGGTCACGGTGGCCAATGGCGCCGCCCTGAGTGGCAACGGCAGCGTCGGTTCGCTGGACAACCACGGCCTGACCCAGTCCGGTGGCGCCGCCGGGACCCTGAGCGTGGCGGGCAACCTCAGCAACGCCGCGGACGGTGTGCTGGACCTGACCGTGACGTCGCCTACCGGCACCGTGCTCGCCGTGGGCGGGACCGCTACCCTCGGCGGCGGTCTGCAAGTGCGCTCGCTGGCGCCTTACACCGGCAACACTACCTACTCGCTGATCACCGCCGGTGGCGGGGTCAACGGGACCTTCAGCAGCACCCGCCTGCCGTCCCTGGCCTTCCTCGACACCGCGCTGGTGTATGGCCCCAACCAGGTCGGCCTGGCGGTCAGCCGCAACCAGACCACCTTCGCCGAAGTGGCGGCCACCCCCAACCAGCGGGGTGTCGCCAGGGCCCTGGAGAGCTACACCGGCGCCGAAGGCTCGGGCGCTGACGTGCTCAACGATCAGGTCATCAACCTGGATCGTGCCTCGGCCCGCGCGGCGTTCGACAGCCTGTCGGGCGAGATCCACGCCAGTACCGCCAGCTCGCTGCTCGAGGACTCGCGCCATGTGCGCGATGCCCTCAACGACCGCATGCGCCAGCCTGGCTGCGGTACCGAGGAGGATGAGCTGCGGCGCACCCTGGCGCCTGGGGAGAACCGTTTGAGCCGCGAAGGCTGCCAGGGCCAGGACGAGATGGTCGGCTGGCTGCGGGTGCTCGGTTCCTGGGGCGACATGGAAGGCGACAGCAACACCGCCGGCCTGGATCGCAACCTGTCCGGCTTCATGCTCGGCACCGACCGCCAGCTCGGCGACCAGTGGCGCGGTGGCGTGGCAGCCGGCTATACCCACAGCGATATCGATGCGCAGCGGCGCCAGTCCGATGCCACGATCAACAGCACCCACCTGGCGGCCTACCTCAACTCCCAGCATGACGCCCTGGCGGTCCGCCTCGGCGCGGCTTACAGCTGGCACCGGATCAGCACCAAGCGCAACGTCAGCGTCGGCAGCTACAACGATCGCCTGAAAGCCAACTACGACGCGCGCAGTGCCCAGGTGTTCGGTGAGGTCGGCTATGCCCTGGAAGCGGCGGGCGTGGCGCTGGAGCCCTTCGTCGGCCTGGCCTATGTCAACTACGACAGCGATACCGGCCGGGAAAAAGGCGGCGCCGGACGCCTGAGCGCCAAGTCGAGCCAGGACATCACCTTCTCCACGGTGGGCCTGCGGGCCGGCAAGCGCATCACCCTGGGTAACGGTTCGCAGATCACACCGCGCGCCGCCCTGGGCTGGCGCCATGCCTACGGCGATACCAAGCCCGATGCCGACCTGACCTTTATCGAGGGGGGCGGCTCGTTCACCACCCAGGGCGTGCCGATCGCCAAGGACAGCGCCCTGGTCGAGGCCGGCCTGGACTACCAGATCAGCCCCACGGGCAAACTGGGCATCGGTTACTCGGGCCAGCTATCCCACGACAACCGCGACCATGCGATGACCCTCAGCTTCACCCTCGGTTTCTGATCACCACCGAGGTTTCTTGCAACCGCCCGAAAGGGCGGTTTTTTTTGCCGCTAGCTTGCGGGCCGGATCGATTGGAGGGCAGGCAGGCGGCGCCGGTGGTCGATGGCTCAGGACACGCTCAGCGCGCAGGGCTCTCTATTAGCGTCGAGGGCTCAGCGCTGAAGGCTCTGCTAGAATCGCCGCTCCATGACTTTCAGAGGTGCCCCATGAGCGAGCCGATTCGCCTGACCCAGTACAGCCACGGCGCGGGTTGCGGTTGCAAGATTTCTCCCCAGGTCCTGGAGGTGATTCTGGCCGGCAGCGGCGCGCAGAACCTCGACCCGAAACTCTGGGTCGGCAATGCTTCGCGCGACGACGCGGCGGTGTACGCCATCGACGAAGAGCGCGGCGTGGTCTCGACCACCGACTTTTTCATGCCGATCGTCGACGACCCGTTCGACTTCGGCCGCATCGCCGCGACCAATGCCATCAGCGACATCTACGCCATGGGTGGCGATCCGTTGATGGCCATCGCCATCCTCGGCTGGCCGGTGAATGTGCTGGCGCCGGAAGTCGCCCGCGAGGTGATTCGTGGCGGGCGCGCGGTGTGCGACGCGGCCGGCATTCCCCTGGCCGGTGGCCATTCGATCGACGCGCCGGAACCGATCTTCGGCCTGGCCGTCACCGGCCTGGTGGAAAAGCGCCACATGAAGCGCAACGACACCGCCACCGCCGGTTGCCTGCTGTACCTGACCAAACCCCTGGGCATCGGCGTGCTGACCACGGCCGAGAAGAAGGGCAAGCTGCGCAGCGCCGACGTCGGCCTGGCCCGTGACTGGATGTGCACCCTGAACAAGCCCGGCAGCCGTTTCGGCAAGCTCGACGGCGTGACCGCGATGACCGACGTCACCGGTTTCGGCCTGCTCGGGCACCTGGTGGAAATGGCCGACGGCAGCAACCTGACCGCGCGCATTCACTACGACCGCGTGCCGCGCCTGCCTGGGGTCGAGTACTACCTGGACCAGGGCTGCGTGCCAGGCGGCACCCAACGCAATTTCGACAGCTACGCCAACAAGCTCGGGCGTATCCAGGCCCTGCACAAGCTGGTGCTGTGCGACCCGCAGACCAGCGGCGGGCTGTTGATCGCTGTCACTCCCGAGGGCAATGCGGCCTTCCTCGCGCTGGCCGCCGAACTGGGCCTGGAGCTGGCGCCGATCGGTGAGCTGGTGGAACGACAGAGCAACGCGGTCGAGGTGATCTGATGCCCATCGATATCACCGACTACCGCGAAATCTTCCTCAACGACCGGCCGATGATGGATACCCGGGCGCCGATCGAGTTCGCCAAGGGCGCCTTTCCCGGTGTGGTCAACCTGCCGCTGATGACCGACCACGAACGGCAGCGGGTCGGCACCTGCTACAAGCAGCAGGGCCAGCAGGCGGCGATCGTCCTCGGCCATCAACTGGTGTCCGGGGCGATCAAGGCCGAACGCATCCAGGCCTGGGCCGACTTCGCCCGGGCCCATCCCGATGGTTACCTGTACTGCTTTCGCGGCGGCCTGCGTTCGCAGATCGTCCAGCAGTGGCTCAAGGACGAGGCCGGCATCGACTACCCGCGGGTCGGCGGCGGCTACAAGGCCATGCGTACCTTCCTGCTCGACACCCTCGAGGGCGCGGTGGCCGAGTGTGATTTTGTCCTGCTCGGCGGCATGACCGGCATCGGCAAGACCGAGGTGCTCCATCAGTTGGCCAACGGCCTGGACCTGGAAGGCCACGCCAACCATCGCGGCTCCAGTTTCGGCAAGCGCGCCAGCGGCCAGCCGTCGAACATCGACTTCGAGAACCGCCTGGCGGTGGACATCCTGAAAAAGCGCGAGCGCGGCATCGCCGGGTTCGTGCTGGAAGACGAGAACCGCATGATCGGCAGCTGCGCCTTGCCGTTGCCGCTGTACCAGGGCATGCAAAGTTTTCCCATGGTCTGGCTGGAGGACGGCCTGGAGGGGCGGATCGAGCGGATCCTGCGCGACTACGTGATCGACCTGTGCGCGGAGTTCGTCGCGGTGCATGGCGAGGACGGCTTCGCACGGTTTTCCGAGCGCCTGCTGGAAAGCCTGAACAACATCCGCAAACGCCTGGGTGGCGAGCGCCACCAGCGCCTGTACCAGCTGCTGGAGGCCGCCCTGGCCGAGCAGGCCCGCAGCGGCAGCGTGGACCTGCACCGGGCCTGGATCGAAGGGTTGCTCAAGGAATATTACGACCCGATGTATGCCTTCCAGCGCGAAAGCAAGGGCGCGCGCATCGAGTTCGTCGGCGAGCAGGCGGCGGTGCTGGAGTATTTGCGCGAACGGGCTCGCCAGCAGGGTTGAGTCGGTAGAAGGGCGGGGCCTTTGGCCCCATCGCGAGCAAGCTCGCTCCTACAGGGTTCCGCGCCGTCCATGTAGGAGCGAGGCTTGCCCGCGATGACGTCCATGCAGACGCCATCGAACTTCTGGTTACAACAACGCCGCACCAATCAACCCGCACACCACGCCAATCAGCATGGTCAGCCCGGCTACGGTCACCAGCACCCGCGCGTCGAAATCCTTGCGCAGCATCAGCAGCGACGGCAGGCTGATGCTCGGCAGGGTCATCAGCAAGGCCACCGCCGGGCCGGTACCCATGCCCAGGGTCATCATGGTCTGCACGATAGGGATTTCCGCGGCGGTGGGAATCACGAACAGCGTGCCGACAATCGCCAGCGGCACCAGCCACAGCAGGCTGTCGCCAATCGCGCCCTCGACGTGGGGGAACAGCCAGACCCGCGCCGCGCCCAGCACCAGCACCGCCAGCACATAGATCGGAATGGTGCTCCAGAACAGCTGCCACAGGCTGCGCGCCCAGCGGCTGAAGAAGGCGCCGTCGTTAGCCGCGCTGGCCTCGACCACGGCTTCCACCGCCGCCTCCGGCAATTGCTCGGGACGGGCGATGCGCTGGGCCACCAGCGACACACCCAGCACCAGCACGATGCCCGCCACCAGCCGCAGCGCGGTAAAGCCCCAGCCAAGGACAAAACCCATGAACACCAGGGTCGCCGGGTTGAGCACCGGGTTGGCGATCCAGAAGGCCAGCGCCGCACCGACCGAGACATTCTGCCGACGCATGCTCGCCGCCACGGGCGCGGCGCAGCAGGAGCACATCATGCCCGGCAGGGCGAACAGCCCGCCGCGCAGGGTCGAGCCGAAACCGGCGCGGCCGAACAGGCGCAGCAGCCAGTCCCGCGGGATCAGCACTTGCAGCAGCGAACCGAGGATCACCGCCAGCACCGCAGCTTTCCAGATCGCCAGGAAATACACCTGGGCATAGGCCAGGGCGGCGCTCAAAGGCGAGGAGGGCTGATCGTTGATGATCGAGGCGCCGATGCTGTGGCTGTCGGCGGCGATAAAGGCCTTGGCGTAGTAGGGCGACCACTTGACGAAGTAGAGGCCGACGCACGCCACCAGGACGAACAGGGCGGGTTTCCACCAGAACGACCAGCCCCGGACGGGGCTGGCAGGAGCAAGGCTGGACATGAACAATGATTCCGGGCAGTGACGTTAGGCCGCGAATCTTAGCCTACTCGCGCACCTGCGCGCCTCTGTAGCCGCTGCCGCAGGCTGCGATCGATCGCGCAGCGGTCGTAAAACCTCGCAATACGGAGTGCCGGGCCAAATCCCGGAATCCATGCCTGCGACCGCTGCGCTGTCGATCGCCGGCGACTACAAAAGGCTCATGGCCACTCAGAGGGTACGAATCGAGGTGCGAATCGCCCGCGCGCACTCGATCACCGAGGGCGCCAGCTTGCGTTCGGCTTCTTCCAGGGTCCAGCGGCTGCTGGGGATCACCACGTGCACGGCGGCCACCGGCAGGCCCTGGCTGCCGATAATCGGCGCGGCGATGCTCATGTCGCCGAGAAACAGTTCTTCCTGGTTGAGGGCGTAACCGCGCTGGCGGGTGGCGACGATTTCTCCATGGATCGCGTCGATCCCGGTCAGGGTGTGGCGGGTATGGGCCTGGCGGTCGCTGGCCTGGAGCATCGCCAGGGCTTCCTGGTCGGGCAGGGCGCTGAGGTAGGCGCGGCCGGAGCCGGTGCAGTACATCGGAATGCGGCTGCCGATGGGCATGTGGATCGGGATGAACTTGGGCGCCACGAAGCGCGCGACGTAGACCATGTCCAGGCCGTCGGGCTCGGTGAGGTTGGTGGTTTCGCCGGTGACCTGGGCCAGCTCGGCGAGGAACGGGTTGGCCACGTCCACCAGGGTGTCGGCGGCCAGGTAGTTGTAGCCGATCTCCATCACCCGCGGGGTCAGCTGGAAGCGTTTGGTCTGCGGGTGCTTACGCACGTAACCGAGCTGCTCCAGGGTGTGGATCATGCGTTGCGCCGAGCTTTTGTTGATCTCGGCGGCCTCGGCGATTTCCGCCAGGTTCATGGTCCGTTGGGCGGCGTTGAAGGCGCGCAGGACCGCCAGGCCTTTTTCCAGCGACTGATTGAACAGGCTATTGGGGGTGTCGCTCATGGCGGTTCCTTTGGATATTTTGTGTTTTGAATATCGATATTCGATATTTATAAATCTCTTTACGATTTTTGTAAATTGTTTATAGTCGGTTGCATGCCTCCTGCCCCACTTTCAGAGGCCAACCATCACGGACTTCAAACAATAAAATCGTCCAATGGGAGATTCGCCATGCAAAAGCGTTTTCGTGTCCTTGCATTGTGCTGCGCACTCAGCGCCGGCCTCATCGGTTCCGCCAGTGCCGGCGCCGCGCCGGTGTACAAGGTCGGCGCCACCGCCACCGGCATTCCCTTCACCTTTCTCGACGTCAAGAGCCAGAGCATCGAAGGCATGATGATCGACGCCGCCCGGGCGGTGGGTCAGGCCGGCGGCTTCGAGGTGGACATCCAGCAGACCACCTTCGCCGCGCTGATCCCCTCGCTGACCTCGAACAAGATCGACATCATCTCCGCCGCCATGCTGCGCACCCCGGCGCGGGAGAAGGTGGTGCAGTACTCCAACCCGGTGTTCAGCTACGGCGAGGGGCTGATCGTGCGCGCCGACGACAACACCGCCTACACCCGCATGGAAGACTTCAAGGACCAGGTGGTCGGCGCCCAGGTCGGCACGGTGTTCATCGATGAGTTGAACAAGCGCGGGATCTTCAAGGAAGTGCGCGGCTACGACTCGATCCCCGACCTGCTGCGCGACCTGGCGCTGGGACGGATCAAGGCCGGTTTCGCCGACCGGCCGATCGTCGCCTACCAACTGGCCCAGGGCACCCAGAACAAGGTGCAGTTGGTGAAAAGCTACCAGCCGGTGGTGATGGGCGATGTCTGCCTGATCGTGCGCAAGGGCGATGCGCAGACCCTGGACGAGGTCAACCGCGGCATCGCGGCGATCAAGGCCGACGGTTCCCTGGAGCGGATCATCGAGAAGTGGAAGCTCAACTGACCACCCCGCGGCCCGGCCGCCCGGCGGGGTCGCTTCACTCCTGATTGCGCAGGTCCTCCTATGTTTCTCCAGAACGCTCTGGACTTCCTCCCCATTCTGCTGAAAGGGGCGGTGGTCACCTTGCAGGTCACGGCCGGCTCCTTTGTGCTCAGCTCGCTGATCGGCCTGGTATTCGCCTTGATGATGGTGTCCAAGGTGCGCTCGATCTCGCTGTTCGCGATTGGCGTGGTCAACGTCATTCGCGGCCTGCCGATCATCGTGCAGCTGTTCTACATCTACTTCGTGCTGCCGGATTTCGGCATCCAGCTCACGGCCATGCAGGCCGGGGTGATCGGCCTGGGCATCGCCTACTCGGCGTACCAGGCGGAGAACTTCCGCGCCGGCATCCAGGCCATTCACCAGGGGCAGATCGAGGCGGCCGAATCCATCGGCATGCGCGGCGGCATGATCATGCGCCGGGTGGTCCTGCCCCAGGCCTTTCGCATCGCCTTGCCGCCCTACGGCAACACCCTGGTGATGATGCTCAAGGACTCCTCGCTGGTGTCCACCATCACCGTGGCCGAGATGACCCGCGCCGGTCAGCTCATCGCTTCCTCGACCTTCGAGAACATGACCGTCTACACCCTGGTGGCCTTGCTCTACCTGGCCCTGAGCCTGCCGTTGTCCTTTGCCCTGCGTCGCCTGGAGGCGCGCTTCAGCACCCGGAGAAAGTCATGATCGAGATCAAGGGCGTACACAAGAGTTTCGGCAACGTGGCGGTGCTCGAAGGCATCGACCTGAGCGTGCAGAGCGGGGAAGTGGTGTGCCTGATCGGCCCCTCGGGTTCCGGCAAGTCGACCCTGCTGCGTTGCATCAACGGCCTGGAAAGCTACGAGCAGGGCGACATCCTGGTCAGCGGCGAACGGGTCGACCGCCATGGCAAGACCATTCACCAACTGCGCACCCAGGTGGCCATGGTGTTCCAGCGCTTCAACCTGTTCCCCCATCGCACCGCGTTGCAGAACGTCACCGAAGGGCCGATCTACGTGAAGAAGCAGAACCCGCAGCAGGCCCGGGAGCGGGCCGAGGCGCTGCTGGAAAAGGTCGGCCTGGCCCATCGCATGCACGCCTATCCGGACGAGCTGTCCGGCGGCCAGCAGCAGCGGGTGGCGATCGCCCGGGCCCTGGCCATGGACCCGCAGGCGATCCTGTTCGACGAGCCGACCTCGGCGCTGGACCCGGAGCTGGTGGGCGAGGTGCTGGCGGTGATGCGCAAACTCGCCGACGAAGGCATGACCATGATCGTCGTCACCCATGAAATGGGTTTTGCCCAGGACGTGGCGGACAAGGTGTGTTTCCTCCACAGCGGCAAGATCGTCGAGGCCGGGCCGGCGAAGCAGGTGCTGAGCGCGCCGCGCCATCCGCGCACCCAGGACTTCCTCAAGCGCCTGCTTAACCAGGGCGCGGAGGTGCAGGCATGAAGGCCGCCGAAACCTTGCGCCTGCCGCCTTCCTTGTGGGCCGCCACAGCGACGGCGGCGGTCGAGACCCCGGCGCTGGCCGAAGACCTGCGGGCCGACGTGGCCATAGTCGGCGCCGGTTACACCGGGCTGGTGACCGCGCTGCGCCTGGCCGAGGCCGGGGTCAGCGTCTGTGTACTGGATGCCGGGGAACCGGGCTGGGGCGCCTCCGGACGCAACGGCGGGCAGGTGATTCCCGGGCTCAAGTACGACCCGGATCAACTGCTGACCAGGTTCGGCCCGGCCCGCGCCGAGGCCATGCTGGAGGCGGCCGGCTCCGCGGCTGATGAAGTGTTCGCCCTGATCGAGCAGCATCGCATCGCCTGCGACGCGACGCGCAAGGGCTGGATTCAGCCGGCGTTTTCCGCCAGTTCCCTGCAGGCCATCGAACAGCGCGCCGAGCAGTGGCGCCGGCGCGGGGTGGCGGTGGAGTTGCTCGACCGCGCCGCCGTCGGTCGACGCATCGGCAGCCAGAACTACCTCGGCGGCTGGGTCGATCCGCGTGCCGGCAGCCTGCACCCGCTGAACTATGCGCGCGGCCTGGCCAGGGTGGCGCAGCAGCAGGGCGTGCGGATTCACGGGCAGACTCGGGTCGAGGCTTTGCAACGCGAAGGCGGGCAGTGGCAACTGCGCACCGCCCAGGGCCATCGGGTCCAGGCCCAGCGCGTGGTGCTGGCGACCAATGGCTACACCGACGACCTGTGGCCACGGCTGCGGCAGACGGTGATTGCCGCCAACAGTTTCATCATCGCCACCCGCCCGCTGTCGGCCGAGCTGCGCCAGAGCATCTTGCCGAACGGCGAGGTGTGTTCCGACGCCCGGCGTCTGCTGCTGTATTTCAAGCAGGATGCCCAGGGGCGTCTGTTGCTGGGAGGGCGCGGGCCGTTTTCCGAACCGACCCACAGCGGCGACTGGCGTCATCTGGAGCGTTCGCTGCTGGGCTTGTTTCCGCAGTTGGCGGGCACGCCCATCGAGTATCGCTGGAGTGGGCGGGTGGCGTTGAATCAGAGTTTCCTGCCGCAGCTGCATGAGCCGCAGCCGGGGTTGTCGATCCTGCTCGGCTACAACGGCCGTGGCATCGCCTTGTCCACGGCCCTGGGCAAGCACCTGGCGGCGCGGCTGTCGGGGGCGAGCAGTGAATTTCCGTTTCCGGTGACGCCGATCCGGCCGATTCCGCTGCATGGCTTGCAGCGCCTGTACCTGGGGGCGGGGATCGCCTGGTACCGCCTGCTGGACGCCCTGCGCTGAGGGCGGTGCATCAGGTCGGGCAGCTTTCCTCGCCGTTATCCAGGCCTTGCTTGTAGCTGCGGCTGTCGAGGGTGGCCTTGCCGTTGTGCCAGGTCAGGGTCAGCACGTAGAGCGAGTCGAAATCGTTGGAGGCCCAGTCGTCGGTGATGGTGCGTTTTTCGCCGACGGCTTCCCGCGCCACCTTGTTGATCAGTTCCGGCAGGTAGCCGTGGGACCAGGCGGTGTAGATGATCGAGTTGTGGTAGCGGTCATGCAGCAGCTCATCGGCCAGGGCGCTGGTGTCGTTGGCCGAGAATTCGATGTTCACCGGCAGGCCGAGCTTGATGGCGCTGGGGCTGATGGTCATCAGCGGGCGGATGTAGCTGTAGGAGTTGTCGAGTTCGCCTTCCTCGACATTGCGCGTCGGGTTGGCGGCGAACACGTAGTTGGCCTTGCCGAATTTTTCCGGCAGCAGGGACGCCAGGTCGATGGCGCGGTTCAGGCCCTGGCAATTGAGCTGGCCGAGGCCGCCGGCGGGTTTTTCCGCATGGCGCAGGAAGATCAGGGTCTGGGTGCCGTCCACCGGCTGGGCGCGACTTTCACTGGATTCCAGCGACAGCAGCAGCGCACTGGTCAGCATCAGCGCCGGAAAAAACACGTAGGACCGGCGTTGCAGGCGTTGGGTGAAACTCAGCAGATTCTTCATCGAGTGTGGGTACTTCAGCGCAATCGGTTAAGGCTGACAAACCTTTCCACGGCGAGCTCCCGGCTTCGCGTGGTTTTCCCTGTCGTTGAACGAGTGTTTCTGCACGCGGGCAGTGCTCTGAGTCCCAGGACGCCTTTTGGTTCGATCCGGGCGGGGGACTGCGAGCGTGGGCCCGTTACTTTATCCGCACCGCTGTCTGGCTGCCGGGAAGCTTAACCACCGGATGTTTCGAATTTAAGAATGCGCGCCGCGAACCGATGCCTGTAATCTAGCGCCGTCGCCGCCCGGCCCGGGGCCACGGCCTTTCATCTGACTGTCATTGGAAGCCTGTCATGACCGATCTCTCCGCATTCCCCATCACCCAGAAATGGCCTGCGCAGTACGCCGACTGGATTCAGCTGTATTCCTTGCCGACTCCCAACGGCGTCAAGGTCTCGATCATGCTCGAAGAGATCGGGCTGCCCTACGAGCCGCACCGCGTCAGTTTCGAAACCAATGACCAGCTGTCCCCCGAGTTCCTTTCCCTGAACCCGAACAACAAGATCCCGGCGATCCTCGACCCCCATGGCCCGGATGACCGGCCGCTGGCGCTGTTCGAGTCGGGGGCGATCCTGATCTACCTCGCGGACAAGAGCGGGCAACTGCTGGCCCAGGAATCCGCCGCGCGCTACGAGACCATCCAGTGGCTGATGTTCCAGATGGGCGGCATCGGCCCGATGTTCGGCCAGCTGGGCTTCTTCAACAAATTCGCCGGCAAGGACTACGAGGACAAGCGTCCGCGCGACCGTTACGTCGCCGAGTCCCGCCGCCTGCTGAGCGTGCTCGAAGGCCGCCTGCAAGGTCGCGACTGGATCATGGGCGAGCGCTACACCATCGCCGATATCGCCACCTTTCCCTGGGTGCGCAACCTGATCGGCTTCTATGAAGCCGGTGACCTGGTGGGCTTCAAGGACTTCCCCAACGTGCAGCGCGTGCTGGAGCGTTTCCTCGCGCGCCCGGCGGTGATCCGCGGCCTGGAAATTCCCAAGCCGGTCTGACACCCCGTAACCCTGTAGCCGCAGGCTTCGGCAGCGGCTACAGGTTTCCATGCTTGAGGTCAGGCCGCTTTCAGGCCTGACCGCGTTCATTCAGACAAGGACCCGTAATGAGCCGATTCGATTTCAAGCAGGTGGATGTCTTCAGCGACGAGCCGCTCAAGGGCAACCCGCTGGCGGTGGTGTTCGGCGCCGACCCGTTGAGCGACGCGCGCATGGCGGCGTTCGCCAACTGGACCAACCTCAGCGAAACCACCTTTATCCTCGAACCCCGGGACCCGCGGGCCGACTATCGCCTGCGGATTTTCACCACCCTGCAGGAGCTGCCGTTCGCCGGCCATCCGACCCTTGGCAGCTGCCATGCCTGGCTGGAGGCCGGCGGCGTGCCCAAGGGCGAGGAGATCGTCCAGGAGTGCGCGGTGGGCCTGGTGCGCATTCGCCGCAACGGCGCCGAACTGGCGTTTCTCGCACCGCCCTTGCTCAAGTCCGGCCCGGTGGAGGCCGGGTTGCTGGAGCAGGTGCGCCAGGGCCTGAGGCTGGCGCCCGGCGCCATCGTCGACGCGCAATGGGTGGACAACGGCGCCGGCTGGCTGGCGGTGCTGCTGGCCGAACGCGGCCAGGTGCTCGACCTGCAACCTGACTATTCCCAGCTCAAGGACCTCGCGGTGGGGGTGATCGCACCCTGGAACCCCGAGCGCGACGGCGACGCGGCGCAGTTCGAAGTGCGCGCCTTTATCGCCGGCGACGGCATGCCGGAAGACCCGGCCACCGGCAGCCTCAACGCTGGCATCGCCCAATGGCTGCTGGGTGCGGGGTTGGCGCCGGCGTCCTACGTGGTCAGCCAGGGCCTGAGCATGGGCCGGGCCGGGCGCATCCAGGTCGAGCGGATCGGCGATGAAATCTGGATCGGCGGTTCGGCGGTGACCTGTATCGAGGGCAGCCTGACGTTGTAGGCGAGGGCGGCGGGGGCTGGCCTTCCACCCCCTGAGTGTCGGGGAATGGCAGGCCATCAACCCTGGGCGGCAAGGTTTTGCGAGGCTTTTTCCAGGGTTTTCCAAAGCTCCAGCATGGTCGGGTTCTGGTTGGCCCTGGAGCAGTACGAACGTATTTCCAGCTGGGTGCTCCACTCGCTGCCGCCGGCCCGGACCAGGCGCCCGCGCTGCAGCTCCTCGGCCACCGCGCTCTCCGGCAGCCAGGCCACGCCGTAGCCCTCCATGGCCATACGCATCAGCAGCATCGCCATGTCCGCTTCATAACAGCGCGTCAGCACGCACGGCACATGGCTGTCCTTGATCACGATATCGGCCACCCGGCCGAGAAAAGTGGTGGCGGTGTAAGCCAGGTGCGGCACCGGTTTGCCGGCCTTGCCCGGCAGGCGGTGCAGAGGCTCGCCGCGGCGGTTCGGCGCGCACAGCGGGATGAATGAATCCTGGCCCAGGGTCAGGCTGACGAACTTTTCGTGGTCCAGCAGGATCGGCGCCTTGGGATGGTGGTAGACGATCATCAGGTCGCAATTGCCCTCCGCCAGGGCGATCACCGCGTCATGGATATTGGCTGCCACCACCCGGGCATTGAAGGGCTCGTTGTGCTGCTGGAACCGCGCCAGCCATTTGGGCAGGAAGGTCATCGACAGGCTGTGCCCGGCGGTGACCTGGATCGAGCGCCCGGGCATGCGTTCTTCCTGGCGCAGCGACGAACGCAGCTCCAGCAACGAGGACAAGGCTTCGCGCCCCTGTTCGCAAAAGGTCTGGCCGGCCAGGGTCAGTTGAATGGGGTAGGTGCCGCGGTCCACCAACTCCACGCCGACCCAGTCCTCCAGCGAACGGATCCGTCTCGACAGGGCCGATTGGGTCACGCAGCGGATCTCGGCTGCCCTGGAAAAATTCTTGCACTCGGCGATCGCCAACAGATCGTCCACCCACTTGATTTGCATGCCGCATCCTCAACCATGGCTGGAAAAAGTCTACGCCGCCGATCACGGATATTCGCGGCCTTTCGGAAACTATTCCAATAACGCATCAAGCTATGGCGATTACTCATCATCTGCGCCTCACGGGCTCCCTAGAATCGGCCTGACCACGCGCCACCGCCGAGTGGCCGTGCCTTCGATTCCTTCTCCTGCCAAGTAGAAATCCAATAACACCACTTGAGGAACGCACCGTGAAAAAGAACCGACTTCCCCGGCAGATCGCCTACGGCATCGCCTTGGGCGTGCTTGTAGGCTGGCTTTGTCATCGTTTTGCAGCGGATGCCAATGAGGCCAGGGACATCGCCTCGTACTTTTCGATGGTCACCGACATCTTCTTGCGCATGATCAAGATGATCATCGCGCCGCTGGTACTCGCCACGCTGGTGGGCGGCATCGCCAGCATGGGCAGTTCGAGCTCGGTGGGGCGTATCGGCACCCGGGCGATGGCCTGGTTCGTCAGCGCCTCGATGGTGTCGCTGCTGATCGGCATGCTCCTGGTGAACCTGTTCCAGCCCGGGGTCGGGCTCGATCTGCACGCCAGCCAGGCGGGTGCCGCCCCGGTGGCGATCAACACCGGCGATTTCAGCCTCAAGGTGTTTATCGGGCACGTCTTCCCGCGCAGCATCGCCGAGGCGATGGCCAATAACGAGATCCTGCAGATCGTGGTGTTCTCGCTGTTCTTCGGTTTTGCGCTGGCGGCGGTGAAGAGGGCGGGGTTCACCCAGATCCCCGCGCTGGTGGACGACCTGGCCAGGGTGATGTTCAAGATCACCGACTACGTCATGGCCTTCGCCCCCATCGGTGTGTTTGCCGCCATCGCCGCGGCGATCACCACTGGCGGGCTGGGCCTGCTGCTGGACTACAGCAAGCTGATCGCCGAGTTCTACCTGGGCATCGCGATCCTCTGGGCGGTGCTGTTCGGTGCCGGTTATCTGTTCCTCGGGCGCTCGGTGCTGACCCTCGGGAAGTTGATCAAGGAACCCATCCTGCTGGCGTTCTCGACGGCCAGCAGCGAGTCGGCCTACCCGAAAACCATGGAGGCGCTGGAGAAGTTCGGCGCGCCCAAGCGAGTCTCGAGTTTTGTTCTGCCCCTGGGGTACTCGTTCAACCTCGACGGTTCGATGATGTACCAGGCGTTTGCCATCATGTTTATCGCCCAGGCCTACAACGTCGACCTGAGTTTCACCCAGCAGCTGTTGATCCTGCTGACCCTGATGGTGACCAGCAAAGGCATGGCCGGGGTCGCGCGGGCGTCGATCGTGGTGGTGGCGGCCACGCTGCCGATGTTCAACCTGCCCGAAGCCGGCATCTTGCTGATCCTCGGCATCGACCAGTTTCTCGACATGGCGCGTACCGCCACCAATGTGGTGGGCAACAGCATTGCCACGGCGGTGATTGCCAAGGCCGAAGGCAACGAGGAGCCCAGTGCCGGGGCCGTCGAGCCACCGCTTGGCGTGGCGCCGGCCACGCAGAACCCTTCTTCCGTTTCCGCCTGAGAACCCGCGATGAAAAGCCTATCCAAACCGACACGCAAGCCAGCGCCGGCCAGCAGGCTGGGCATCGTAGGGGGGCTGGGCTCTCTGGCCGGCGGCGATCTGTTCTTCAAGCTGGTGAAGTCCCGGGCGGTGCTGGCCGATCAGGGGCGCTATCACTTCCTGTTCGAACAGCACCCGTTCAAGGACCTGCTGTTGCCGCTGGAGCGCGACGCGAACATGACGTCCAGAAAGTTCTATGTCTTCCAGGTCTGCCAGTCGTTTGAGGACAGCGGGGTGGACGCGATCATGCTGCCGTGTTTTGCCAGCCACACCTTCCGCGAAGAGATCCAGCAGGAGTTGGGCATCCCGATCCTGGACATGATGGCGGCCCTGAGCGCGCATATCCGCCATGTGCTGGAACCGGGTACGGTCCTGGGCGTACTCGCCTCGGACTACGTGCGGCACGCCGGGCTCTTCGAGCGATACCTGGGGGCCGACTTCCAGCTGGTCTATCCCGAGCCGCAGGATCAGCAGGCCATGATGGCGGCGATCTACGGGGTGGACGGAATCAAGGACGGGCACCTGGACGGGGTGCCACTGGAAGGGGTGTACCAGGCTTGCCTGTCGTTGCAGGCACAGGGCGCGAACCTGATAGTGCCCGGGATGACCGAGCTGTCGCTGGTGTGCGCCGACCTGCAGCGTCGCGGGGTGACGCTGCTCGACGTCAACGAGATCTACGCCGCGGCGGCGACCCAGGCCGATGGCCAGCCCGCCCGGCCGCCGTTCAAGCTCGGCATAGTCGGCGGCGTGGGGCCGGCGGCCACCGTGGACTTCATGGCCAAGGTGGTCCGACATACGCCGGCCGATCGGGACCAGGACCATATCCGCATGGTGGTCGAGCAGAACCCGCAGATTCCGGACCGGACCGCGAACCTGCTGTTCGACCAGGCCGACCCGACCATGGCCATGTACGCCACTTGCAAGCGGCTCGAAAGTGCCGGGGCCAACGCGATCGCCATACCCTGCAATACCGCCCACGCCTTTGTCGAACGCATCCAGCCTTATCTACAGGTGCCCATCGTCAACATGCTCAACGAAACCATCGAGGCGATCGTCGAGCAATACGGCCCGGGCAAGCCCATCGGCCTGCTGGCCACCTCGGGTACGGTGCAGAGTCGGGTCTACCACGAGGCTGCGCGGCTCGCCGGCCTGTCGTTGCTCACGCCGGGTTTCGATTATCAGGAACTGGTGATGAGCGCGATCTACGGCGAGCGCGGGATCAAGGCGGGTTTCGTCGACGGCATCTGCAAGGCGCAATTGCTGCTCGCCGCCGAGCACCTGTGTGAGCTGGGGGCCGAGGTGCTGATCCTGGGGTGCACCGAGCTGCCGCTGGTCCTCAGCCATTGCGCCGATTTCCAGGTCGGCGCTTACCGGGTGGCGCTGGTGGACCCGACCAGCATCCTGGCGATCCGTTGCGTGCAGCTGGCGACGCGCCCTTGAGCGCGATTCGCGGGCAAAAAAAAGCCGCCGGGTGGGGCAGCTTTAAAGGAGAGCACGCGTTGTAGATGACCCGAGTGTCACCACGGGAAATGACAGGATGATGACAGGGCGTTGACGTTGTCGACGGCCTGGAAAAGGCGGGTGGCTGTCATCTTGGCGTCATCGAAGGAATGGCAAGATCACCGCAAACCGTCTTTAGTTCTCGACAGGCCGCGGCCTGCCGGTCGATGAATCTGCCAGGAATCCTCCATGAAAGGTGACGCCTCTCTGTTCGCGGCCATTGATCTTGGGTCCAATGCGTTTCGCCTGATGATCGGCCAGCCGGTCAGGCGCAGCCAGGGGTTCATGATCCAGGAAGTGAAGACCCTGCGGGAGCCGGTGCGCCTGGCCGAGGGCTTCCAGGAGGGCGCGCTGGACGCGCTGGCGCTGGACCGGGGCTGGCAGGCGCTGGCGCGCTTCGGCAAGAAACTGCGCGGTTTTGAGGCCGGGCGGGTGCGGGCGGTGGCCACCAGCGCCGTGCGCGAAGCCGACAATGCGCCGCTGTTCCTGGCCAGCGCGGAGCGTCACCTGGGGTTTCGCATCGATGTCATCTCCGGGCATGAAGAGGCGCGGCTGGTGTACGCCGGCGTGGCCCATACGGTGCCGGGCAGCGAAAGCATGCGGCTGGTGGTGGACATCGGCGGCGGCTCCACCGAGTTGATCCTGGGGCAGGGCGCCCAGCCCTTGCTGACCGAGAGCATCGCCATTGGCAGCGCGACCTTTGGCGCGCGCTACTTTCCGGGCGGCGCGGTCTCGGCTCACGCCCTGCAGGAAACCGAGCGCCTGGCCAGCCTGAAGTTCGAGAAAGTCGCCCGGCATTATCGCCAGCTGGGTTGGCAGCAGGCCATAGGCTCCTCGGGCACCACCCGGTTCCTGGCCAAGGTGCTCAAGGCCAATGGCCTGAATGACTATGGCCAGGACGGCATCACCTACGGCGGGCTATTGCGCCTGTCGCTGCGCCTGCTGGAGGCCGGGCATGTCAAACGCCTGCGGCTGGCCGGGTTGCAATCCCATCGCCTGAGCATCCTGCCCGGCGGCCTGGCGGTGATGCTGGCGGCGTTCAAGGTGTTTGGCGTCACCCATATGACGCCTTCCGAGCCGGGGCTGCGTTTTGGCGTGCTGCATGGCCTGATATGTAACAACTGATTACCCATCGTTATCTGCAAACCGCTGGCCTTCCTCCGGCCAGCGGTTCCCGCCAGGGTGTTCCGTCGCTCTATTTCAATCCTTTACCGGCCACGCCGGAATCAGCCGACGGGCCACGCGTGCACGCCGTCGCCGCGGCATCCCGCCGTCGAAAAACAGGCTGTCATAAAAAGTGCGATTTCCCGCGGCACTATCCCAGCAGTCTGAAAACAGGGGAATGAACCATGAGTGACAAACGCCGCGTGCTGTTCGTTTGCGCCAGAAACGACGCCCGTTCACTGATGGCCGAAGCGCTGCTGCGCCACGCCGACGCCGAAGATTTCGACGCCTTCAGCGCCGGCCTGGTGGCCAGCGAGATCGACCCGCGCACCCTGGAGTCTCTCGAACATATCGGCATCGATACCGCGGGGCTGCGCAGCAAGGCCCTCGACGAGTTCGCGGGGCAGCAGTTCCACTATGTCATCACCCTGTGCGACAAGTCCTCGGAAGAGGCCGCGCGCATGCCGTCCTCCGGCGAGGTGATCGTCTGGAACTTCGAGGACCCGGTCACCAGCGACAGACATGAACCGTTCCGCCACACCCTTCAGGAAATCCACGATCGGCTGCATATGTTCATCACGGTGAAGACCCGTTCGTGATGGGCAAGGATCGCAAATCCTCTCTTGCTGAATCGCTGATCTTCTCTCGCTGATAAGCACGGCCGGGCTTCTATCCCGGCCAACTGCTTTCCACCCCGAATCAAGACTCCCCAGGCACGCCCTTGGCGGGAGCGTCAGGCCCTGGCCGCATTCTTTACCCGGGGTTCTCTCCTCTGGCGGTCGCCAACCGCCGGCCGTCTACACTTAACCGCAGGCCACACAGGGCGAACGGCCCTGGGCGCATTCAACCGGTATCAACAAAAACAATAGTCTCGGGAGAAACCTGATGTTCACAGCACTGCGTCGATTCAGCCGCGGCATGGCCATTGCCGCCAGCCTCGCCACGCTCACCCTCGCCACCCCGGCGTTCGCCCTGGATACGGTCAAGTTCATGGCCCCGGGCTCCGTGGGCGGCGGTTATGACCAGACCGCGCGGGTCTTGGGCAAGGCCTTGCTCGAGGCCGGCACGGCCAAGTCCGTGACTTTCGAGAACAAGGGCGGAGCCGGCGGCACCCTGGGGCTGGCGCAGTTTGCCAACAGCACCAAGGGCGACCCGAATGCGCTGCTGGTGGTGGGGGCGATCATGGTCACCGCGGTGGAGCAGAACAAGCCGCAGATCAGCCTCAAGGACGTGACGCCGATTGCCCGGTTGTTCACCGAATACAACGTGCTCGCCGTGCGTGAGGAGTCGCCCTACAAGACCCTCGAGGAGCTGCTCAAGGACTTCAAGGCCAATCCGGCCAGCATCAAGTGGGGCGGTGGCTCCAAGGGTTCCATCGACCATATCGGCATCGCCGAGCTGGCGAGCAAGATGGAGGTGCCGGTGAACAAGGTGAACTACGTCGCCTACGCCGGCGGCGGCGAAGTGGTGGCCGCGACCCTGGGCGGGCACATCACGGTGATCACCGGCGGTTATGCCGAGCTGGCCAAGTACGTGCAGTCCAAGCAGTTCCGCCTGCTCGCCATCGGCGCTCCGGAGCGCGTTCCCGGCATCGATGCGCCGACCCTCAAAGAGAAAGGCTACGACGTGATCATCGGCAACTGGCGCGGTGTCTATGGCGCGGCCAACCTCACGGCCGAGCAACGCAAGCAAGTCACCGACGCGGTCCTGTCCGCCACCAACAGCAAGGTCTGGCAGGACAATGTGAAAGCCAACGCCTGGTCGCCGAGCATCCTCACCGGCGATGAGTTCGGCAAATTCGTCGACGAGGAACACCAGCGCCTGCGGGCGATGCTGGTCAAGGTCGGGCTGCTTTGAGATGGCCGGGCGCAGCAGGGTCGTGCTGTCGCAGTTGGCGATTGGCCTGGGGCTGATCGCCATCAGCCTGGTGCTGGTCATCGGCGCCTTGCGCTTTCCGCCCGAGATGGGCTTCGTCATCCTCGGTGCCCATGTCTATCCCTGCGCCGTCGGTGCTTTTCTAGGGGCCGTGGGCCTGCTGTTGAGCTACCAGGCCTGCACCGGTGGTTTGCGCGAGCTGGCCGCATCCGGCGACGACAGCGACGACAGCGCCCAGCCCGGCGGCAGGCTCGGGGCGGCCTGGGTCACCGCGGGCCTGGTGGCGATTGCCGTACTGATCAACCTGATCGGTTTCGTCCTGGCCGCCGGCTTGCTGTTTGCCTGCTCGGCGCGGGGTTTCGGCAGCCGGCGTCCGTTGCGCGACCTGGCCATTGGCATCGCCCTGACCCTGCCGATCTACTGGCTGTTCAGTGCCGGGCTGGGCGTGGCCCTGCCACCCCTGGTCAATGCCTGGATCTGAGCCGGGCCGAAGGAGGTCACACGGTGGACATTCTCTTGAACCTGGCGACAGGTTTCTCCGCGGCGCTGGCGCCGATCAATCTGCTCTGGGGATTTATCGGCTGCCTGCTGGGCACGGCGATCGGCGTATTGCCGGGGATCGGCCCGGCGCTGACGGTGGCCCTGCTGTTGCCGATCACCGCCAAGGTCGATCCCACCGGCGCGCTGATCATGTTCGCCGGCATCTATTACGGCGCGCAGTTCGGTGGCTCGACCACCTCGATCCTGCTCAATACCCCGGGCGAGTCGTCGTCCATGGTCACCGCCCTGGAAGGCAATCTCATGGCCCGTAACGGCCGCGCCGGACCGGCCCTGGCCACCGCGGCGATCGGCTCGTTTTTCGCCGGCACCATCGCCACGGTGCTGCTGACCCTGTTCGCCCCCATCGTCGCCATGCTGGCGCTGAAGTTCGGCCCCGCGGAGTATTTCGCGATCCTGGTGCTGTCCTTCACCACGGTGTCGGCGGTGCTCGGTGCGTCCATGCTGCGCGGTTTCGCCTCGCTGGGGATTGGCCTGGGCATTGGCCTGATCGGCCTCGACTCGACCTCGGGCATTGCCCGCTACACCCTGGGCGTTCCCGAGCTGGTCGATGGCATCGAAGTGGTGCTGGTGGCGGTCGGCCTGTTTGCCGTGGGGGAGGCCTTGTACAGCCTGCTGTATCAGAAGGAGGAAGCGTCCGGCCGGCATCGCCTGACCTCGTTGTGGATGACCCGCGCCGACTGGAAACGCTCGATTCCCGCCTGGCTGCGGGGCACCCTGATCGGCTTTCCGTTCGGCTCGATCCCGGCCGGTGGCGCGGAAATCCCGACCTTCCTGTCCTATTCCACCGAGCGCAAGCTGAGCAAGCACCCGCAAGACTTTGCCGCCAGTAAGGGGCAGGGCGCCATCGAAGGGGTGGCCGGCCCGGAAGCCGCCAACAATGCCAGCGCCACCGGTTCCCTGGTGCCGCTGCTGACCCTCGGCATCCCGACCTCCGCCACCGCGGCGATCCTGCTGGCGGCGTTCCAGAACTACAACCTGCAGCCGGGGCCGCTGCTGTTCCAGACTTCCGGCGACCTGGTCTGGACCCTGGTGGCCTCGCTGTATATCGGTAACGTTATCCTGCTGATATTGAACCTGCCCCTGGTCGGGCTCTGGGTGAAGCTGCTGCAGATCCCCCGGCCGTACCTCAATGCCGGGATCCTGGTGTTCGCTTCCATCGGCGTGTACGGCATGCGCCATTCGTCCTTCGACCTGTTGCTGATGCTGGCGATCGGCTGGGGCGGGGTGCTGATGCGGCGTTTCGATTTTCCCGTCGCGCCGGTGATCGTCGGCATGCTGCTGGGGCCGATGGCGGAAAAACAGCTGCGCAACGCCTTGTCCATCAGCCAGGGCGACTGGTCGATATTCGTCACCCAACCCATAGCCGCGGCCTTCCTCGGCTTGACCCTGCTGGTGCTGGTGGTGCCCCACCTGCTGCACGCCCGGGGCATCAAATTGCACGAGGATGATTGAGCACACGGCGCTGCGTGCCAGCCGGCGTGGCACGACACTTCAGAACGTCATGGCAGGCCCCTAGGATAGGGGCTGCCAGGCGGTTTGCGTCCTGGAGCATTGCCTGCAACAGAGCCGATCCGGGCGCGGTGCCGAGGCACTGACCCGGCGAGCGGTGCTTTCTGCCCTTTCGATACGCGGCAAGTGAAGGCACAATGCGCATCCTTTTTTTGGCTGGCCTGGCCGGAGGCCTCGAAATGATCAAAACGCCGTACTACCTCATCGACAAACAGAAACTGCTCGGCAACATGGAGAAGATCGCTTACGTGCGCGAGCAGTCCGGCGCCAAGGCCCTGCTGGCGCTCAAGTGCTTCGCCACCTGGTCGGTGTTCGACCTGATGCAGCAGTACATGGACGGCACCACCTCGTCGTCGCTGTACGAGCTCAAGCTCGGCCGGCAGAAGTTCGCCGGCGAGACCCACGCCTACAGCGTGGCCTGGGCCGACGACGAAATCGAAGAGATGCTCGACAACTGCGACAAGATCATCTTCAACTCCATCGGCCAGCTGCAGCGCTTCGCCGCGGCGTCCGAGGGCAAGGTCCGCGGTCTGCGGGTCAACCCCCAGGTGAGCAGTTCCGATTACCTGCTGGCCGACCCGGCGCGTCCGTTCAGCCGCCTGGGCGAGTGGGACCCGGTGAAGGTCGAGGCCGTGATCGAGCAGATCACAGGCTTCATGTTCCACAACAACTGCGAGAACAGCGACTTCGGCCTGTTCGACCAGATGCTGGGCACCATCGAGGAACGTTTCGGCCACCTGCTGCACAAGGTCGAATGGGTCAGCCTCGGCGGCGGCATCCACTTCACCGGCGAAGGCTATGCCCTGGATGAGTTCTGCGCGCGCCTCAAGGCGTTCTCCGAGAAGTACGGCGTGCAGGTCTACCTGGAGCCGGGCGAAGCGGCGATCACCCAGAGCGCCTCGCTGGAAGTCACCGTGCTCGACACCCTCTACAACGGCAAGCACCTGGCAGTGGTCGACAGCTCTATCGAAGCGCACATGCTCGATCTGCTGATCTATCGCCTGAACGCCAAGCTGGCGCCCAGCACGGGCGAACACACCTACATGGTGTGCGGCAAGTCTTGCCTGGCCGGAGACATCTTCGGCGAGTATCAATTCGATCGTCCGCTGGCCATCGGCGATCGGCTGTCGTTCGTTGACGCGGCGGGTTACACCATGGTCAAGAAAAACTGGTTCAACGGCCTGAAAATGCCGTCCATCGTAGTGAAACAACTCGACGGTAGTGTCGAGGTGGTTCGTGAATTTGGGTTCGAAGACTACCTGTCCAGCCTCTCGTAAGCTGGCGGAAAGGAGAGATAAAGAAATTGAAGAAGAACGTTCTTATCATTGGTGCAGGAGGTGTCGCCAAGGTGGTGGCCCACAAGTGCGCGCAGCACAACGACGAACTCGGTCGTATTGCTATCGCGTCGCGCAACATCTCCAAATGCCAGGCCATCATCGACAGCGTCAAGGCCAAGGGCAGCCTCAAACAGCCCGCGCAAATCAAGGCCTACGCGCTCAATGCGCTGGACATCGAGGCGACCAAGGCGCTGATCCGCGAGACCGAATCGCAGATCGTCATCAACGTCGGCTCCGCCTTCCTCAACATGTCGGTGCTGCGTGCCTGCATCGATACCGGCGTGGCCTACCTGGACACCGCCATTCACGAAGAACCGGGCAAGATCTGCGAGACGCCGCCCTGGTATGGCAACTACGAGTGGAAGCACCTCGAGGAATGCCAGCAGAAGAACGTCACCGCCATTCTCGGCGTGGGCTTCGACCCGGGTGTGGTCAACGCCTATGCGGCCCTGGCCAAACAACAGTATTTCGACCGCATTGATTCGATCGACATTCTCGACGTCAATGCCGGTTCCCATGGCAAATATTTCGCCACCAATTTCGATCCGGAAATCAATTTCCGCGAATTCACCGGACAGGTGTGGAGCTGGCAGGACAGCCAGTGGACCAGCAACACCATGTTCGAAGTCAAGCGCACCGACGACCTGCCAGTGGTCGGTTCGCAGAACCTGTACCTGACCGGCCACGATGAAGTGCACTCGCTGTCGAAGAACCTCGACGTGCCCAACGTGCGCTTCTGGATGAGCTTCGGCGAGCACTACATCAACGTCTTCACCGTGCTCAGGAACCTCGGCCTGCTCTCCGAGCAACCGGTCAAGACCGCCGAAGGCCTGGAAGTGGTGCCGCTGAAAGTGGTCAAGGCCGTACTGCCCGATCCTGCCTCGCTGGCGCCGGGCTACACCGGCAAGACCTGCATCGGCGACCTGGTCAAGGGCACCAAGGACGGCCAGCCGCGCGAAGTCTTCATCTACAACGTGGCCTGCCACGAAGAAGCCTTTGCCGAAACCGACAGCCAGGGCATTTCCTACACCGCGGGCGTGCCGCCGGTGGCCGCGGCCCTGCTGGTGGCCCGTGGCGAATGGGACGTGCAGCGCATGGTCAACGTCGAGGAACTGCCGGCCGAGCCGTTCCTCAAGGCGCTGGACGTGATGGGCCTGCCGACCCGCGTCAAGGACGAGAACGGCGACCGTCCCTGGAACTGATTCACCTCCCGCTGTAAAGAAACCAGGTGCGCATGGATGGCGTGCCTGGCTCTCGATTCCCGCTACTCCCTCCTGCCAACACAGCGACCTCCTGCCTCTCAGGGGCGCCACCGTATCCGAGCGACGCCAGAAGCAAGCCTGCATCGAGGCTGGGTGGGTGGCCTATCGGCAGTTCCAGATCAAGCACCTGGCCCGGATCAAGGGCGTGCAGCGCCTGAAGACGGAAGTCCCCGTGCAGAAAATCAAACTGAGCACCGAACTGCCGGTGTGACGCTCGTCGGTTACCTGGAGGGAAATGGCCCGTCAGCGATACTCAAGGGTCGGGACGACAACCCCTCCAGAGGATGACCAGGATGAAAAAACACACCAGCGATGCCAAGCCAGCGGAGGAGAGCAGTGCGGCCTCCCGGCTGATAGACGGGCGCATCGAGGAACTGGGCGATTGGCGCGGCGAGATGCTGGCCCGGGTCCGGAGGCTGATCAGGCAGGCCGACCCGCAGGTGGTCGAGGAGTGGAAGTGGCGCGGGGTGCCGGTGTGGTCCCACGGCGGCATTCTTTGCACCGGCGAGACCTACAAGAGCGTCGTCAAGCTGACCTTCGCCAAGGGCGCCGCGCTGGACGACCCGGCAGGGCTGTTCAACGCCAGCCTCGAGGGCAATACCCGACGGGCGATCGATCTGCATGAGGGTGACAGCCTGGACGAGGCCGCCTTGCAGGCGCTGATCCTGGCGGCCGTGGCGCTCAACCGCTCGCGCTGAGCGGGGCATTCGTGTCTGGTTGTCATGCGCCTTGCCGGCACGATGATTCACGGTCCTTATTGTTGGCCGGCAAAAAAAGCCCCTTGCCGATTTCCCGGCAAGGGGCTGGCTGGCCTGGGTCATTCGCCCTTGATCTGCACGACCTTGTCCGCATTCAGGGCGGCAGGTTTTTTCGGCAGCGAGATGCTCAGCACGCCTTTGCTGAAGCTCGCCTCGATCTTCTCGGCATCGACCCCTTTGGGCAGGTTGAACACCCGCTCGAAGGAACCGTAATGACGTTCGTTCAGGTGATAGCCTTTTCTGTTTTCTTGCGTTTCCTCTCTCTTTTCACCCTTGATGACCAGGCTGCCGTCAGAGAGTTTGATCTCGATATTCTTCTGATCCATGCCGGGCAATTCGGCAGTGATTTCGAAGCTTTCGTCTTTCTCGGTAATATCGACGGCAGGCATGCCACGGCCGATCAGTTCGCGCCGCCAGAACGGATCCACATCGAACAGCCCACGGCTGAAGGGAGACAGGCCGGGGCCGCGATTGAAGTCATCGAACAGGTGATCGACCTGTTGCCGCAGTTTTTCCAGAGGTTGCCACAGGTCGCTCATGCTCGAACGCCGGGTGGCCTTGTCTTCAGTCTGGATCGGCATTTTTTTCACGGAGTTGGCCATTTTCGCTTCTCCTCCCGGGTTGAGGGCGGGCCGCGAGCCATCCCTGGGGCGACCCGCCACGACAGAACGGCAACCGGGCCCGCAGGCCTGCAAGCCCGGTCTTTCCGCCCACGACAGCCATCCCGCGAAACGCGCTGCCAAGGGCTCGATCTGAGTGCTCGAGGATGCCCGGCAGGCGATCCGCCAGGGGCCGCCTCCATGGGGCGGGCGGTCCTGCACACGCGAGCAATACCTGCCGCAGGCACTGGCCTTCAAGGCTCGCGCGAACGGCTCGGGCGTGTATTAGTTAGATCGAAAATCGGCCCGACAGTTTCGTCTCGGGCTGTTTGTCTGACAGGCGTAACCACTCGCATTCATGGGCATTGTTACCAAAGCGGCAACGCAGTCTTGGCGACGCGGTGTTTGTGCCGGTCGCGGCTTCGGGCATAAGCTTCGCTCTTTTTAGCTGCGGTCGTTATCGCACCCAGCCTTGTCTCACGTGGCCTGCCCTGAGGAAATCCCATGTCCAGCCAGTTCCCCCAAGCCCGTCCCCGTCGCCTGCGCCGTTCTGAACAGATGCGCAGCCTGTTCCAGGAAACCGAGTTCACCCTCAACGACCTGGTGCTGCCGATTTTCGTCGAGGAAGAGATCGACGATTTTGTGCCGATCAAGAGCATGCCGGGGGTGATGCGCATTCCGGAATCGATGCTGGCCGGGGAGATCGAGCGTTACGCCCGCGCCGGGATCAAGTCGGTGATGACCTTCGGCGTGTCTCACCACCTGGACAGCAACGGTAGCGACACCTGGAACGACAACGGCCTGGTGTCGCGCATGTCGCGGATCGCCAAGGATGCGGTGCCGGAGATGATCGTGATGTCCGACACCTGTTTCTGCGAGTACACCGACCACGGCCACTGCGGCGTGCTGCACGGCCATGAAGTGGACAACGACCAGACCCTGGTCAACCTCGGCAAGCAGGCGGTGGCCGCGGCCCGTGCCGGCGCCGATGTGATCGCGCCGTCGGCGGCCATGGACGGGCAAGTCCAGGCCATCCGCCGCGCCCTGGACGAAGCCGGTTTCACCCAGACTGCGATCATGGCTTATTCCA
Source organism: Pseudomonas sp. SBT1-2 (assembly GCF_028640875.1). NCBI lineage: Bacteria > Pseudomonadati > Pseudomonadota > Gammaproteobacteria > Pseudomonadales > Pseudomonadaceae > Pseudomonas > Pseudomonas sp. SBT1-2. Next base: position 40,007 of record NZ_JAQZAA010000053.1, read on the forward strand.
CCAAGTTCGCCTCGGCGCTCTACGGTCCGTTCCGCGAGGCCGGCGGCAGCGCGTTGAAGGGCGATCGCAAGAGCTACCAGATGAACCCGATGAACCGCCGCGAAGCGGTGCGTGAATCGCTGCTGGACGAGCAGGAAGGCGCGGACTCGCTGATGGTCAAGCCGGCCGGCGCTTACCTGGACATCATCCGCGACATCCGCGAAGCCTCGCGCCTGCCGGTGACGGCGTACCAGGTCAGCGGCGAGTACGCGATGATCAAGTTCGGCGCCCTGGCCGGGGCCATCGACGAGGCGCGGGTGGTGCGCGAAAGCCTGGGATCGATCAAGCGTGCCGGGGCGGATCTGATCTTCACCTACTTCGCGATGGACCTGGCGTTGAGCGGGATCTGAAGCGCTCCAGCGGTGTTACAGATGTAAATGTATAGCCCTCAAGGGCCCCATCGCGGGCAAGCCTCGCTCCTACAGAAGCACAC
>NZ_JAQZAA010000054.1:0-32265 GCF_028640875.1 Pseudomonas sp. SBT1-2
AGGTTAAGGGTGATGTCGTTTTCATCATTGCCGGCTGGATGGTCCAGCGGCTGCAGCAGGCTGAAGCTGTAGGCACCCGCGGCGCTAAGGCTGAAGGTGAAGACATCGACGGCGCCCGCCTTGGCGGTCAGGGTGTCGCCCAGGACGCTGTAGACCAGTGCCACTCCACCCGAACTCAGGGCCGGCAGACCGCTGGTGTCGCTCGACAAGGAGTAGGTCAGCGGTACGTCGGCACCCGACTGGAAGATCCCGGTCACGCTGCCGCTGGCCGTCGTTGCTTCGCCAGTCACATCGCCGATACCACCGGCAATGCCATTGGCCAGGCCGTCCTCATCGACGGTGCCAGCCGCAGGGGTACCGGCCGCTGCCGGTCCATCGTCCTCGAAGATCATCTGCGAGCCGATTTCGGCGGTGCTGGTAGAGGCTTGGCGCAGGGTGAAACCACCGATATCGAAATCGGCGTGGTTATCGCCCCTGGCATCGGTGGCTGCCCCGTTCTCGACCAGCACGCGATTGTGATCCGCGGTGGTGGTGTATTCAATCTGGTAGCCGGCCTTGACGCCGGTGATGGTTGCCACGCCGCCGGAAAAGCTGATGGCAATGCTCGGATCATTCACCGAACCGTCGGAGTTCTCGATCACCAGCCCGGTGCTTTTGTTGATCACGCGAATATGGGTGATGGCCACTGACGCATCGTTCGCATAGCCATTGATGAAATTCACGCCAGGTTCGGCCGCAGTGCTGTATGCGCTGACTTTCACCATCGCCGTCTTGCCGCCTTGCAGCTGCACGACATCGAAACTGGCTGTCTTGGTATTAAAGACCGCGGTGAAGTCGATATTGGATTCCACATCCGCTTCGTTCTGGTCCAGGTTGGGCACGGTCACGTTCTGCCGGGCGCCGGTGACGAACGAAATACGAATGCCTTCCTGTTCCACAATCATCTGGTTGTTGGTGCCCAGGGTGGTCGGGCCACCGCCCTGGCTGGTATTGATCGTATCGCCAGTGTTGATGTTCGCGCCGCTCGACTGGTCCGCCGGGTCCTTACCGGTGGCGATCAGCGTCGGATTGGTGATCCGCAAGACGCCACCGTCGTTGATCACCGTCGGGTTCGCTGCCGTGAACATCAGGAACAGGTTCTGCCCGGAGGGTGCATTGGCCAGGCTGAATCCCGCGTCCTGGACGGTGCTGACAAACACCTTGTTCAGCAGGTTGAGGGCATCGTCCGGGTTGCTGGCATCCGGATGCTTGAGCGGTTGGTATTCCACGGTCCAGAGCTTGCCGCCGGATACCGGCGATCCGGTCTCTTCGATATAGGCCGCGAACACAATCGCACCGGCAGGGCCACCGGCCCGGCCCAGCAGGATGTTGTTGTCCGTATCCGTATAGAGAAGGATGCTGGTGCCATCGAGGGTATCCAGCCCGCTGTCCAGGCCATTGAGCGGTGCGCCGAGGCTGTCGGTGAACTTGATATCGCTGACGTTCGTGCCGGGCGTCAGGGTGAAGGCATTGCTGCCCGTGTCGCCCACGGCACCGGTGTAGCCACTCAAGGCGGCGTCCGTTGCGGTTCCGGCCCCAAGGGTCGTCAACCGCGTAGCGAAGGCCGAGGGCAGGGCCGCCAGCAGGATGTCATTGTCGTCAGCGTCTCCGGCGGGGCTTGGCGTCGCAGTGGCGTTCTGCAACCCGGTGGTTTCGTCCAGGGTCACGCTCGCACCGTTCACCAGGATGGACGAAGCGCTGTTCACCTGGGCAGTGCTGACGGCCAGCGTGTTGTCGCTGGAGAAAACGGGGTAGAGAGCGGTGCTGGTGTCAGCGGTCAGGTCGTTCGTGGGGGATGGGTTTTTTTTAGAAATAGTCATGACGTTCTCCCGGGCAATTCCAGTCGTCGAAGCCGCACCTGGGCCCTCTGTTGGCAGATACGACAACTATGAAGATGCGTCGCAGATTGCGCATTGGCCGATACTCCCAGGCCGGATGGGAGTTTCAGCCCATGCGGCAGGGGACGCGGGAGGCGGTAAGGCAGCGATCGCGCAAAGGCCCCCGGAGGGGCTTTGGGTTAGCCTGCGATGGGCGGCGGCAGGCCCGTCGTAGAGCCGTTCGACGGGCGGCTTGAGTGTTCGGCGCGGCTCTCATGTCGGAGCTGTAGATAGGGGAGCCCAAAAAAAGCGAGGGTGGTTTCCAGGCCACCCTCGCTTGAGTTTGACGCGCCAGGTTTCAGACGCTGCCCAGCACAATATCGGTATTGAGCAGGTCGACCCCGACCAGGGTGATGGTCGTCAATTGTCCGCCGGTCTCGGCCACCGTCACGATACTGTCGGCGCCGGCGTTGTTGATCGACTGCACAGTGGCGCCCGGGTCACCAATAAGCACCACCGCATCGCGCTGGCCTGCGCCGGCATCGAAGCCTGTGACCTGGTACTGGTTCTCGGCCACCGACAGGTCGATGTTGAAGGCATCCCGCTCACCCGTGGTGCCCACCAGCCTGAAGTCGAAGAGGGCATCGGCCGGGTCGTTGGCGAACAGGTTGGCGTCGAACGCGCTGGTCGCGGTGTCGCCATCCTTGTCCGTCACCGTCGCGTTGAACGCCAGCTTGATATCGCTGGCCAGGCTCTCGGTTTCCTGAATGAACTCGATCACCGGGATCTTGATCGTACCCTTGCCCATGGTGAGCTGGACCGCATCGATCTTGTGGATGTCGTCCCACTCCAGGGTAAAGGATGTCTGGCCTCCCGCTTCCGCATGCAGGTCGGCAGCCTGCACCTTGATGGGCGCGCCCGAGGTCGTGCCGTTGTCGAAGTAGATCGTGTAGTACAGCTCTTCCGTGGCCGGGTTGTAGCCCTGTACCGAGTTGTCGATATAGACCTTCATGGCCGTCAACAGCGTCTCGGGGTTGACCACGAAGCTCTCGTCACCGGCATTGATGCCGGCGGTGGTGTTGCCCTCCAGGTTGTTGTTGGCGATGCCGATACCGGACGTGCTGACGTTCAACGCCGCCGTGCCGATGAACGACGGCAGGGGGTTGGTCTGCAGTTGCGCTTCGGTCGGGTCGGGCGCCCCGAGCCCTATGCCGGTCAGGATGCTGTTATCGCCGGTTTGCGGTGCCAGCGGATTGGCACCAAAGAACACCACCTCTTCGGTGCCTATCGTCAGCGTGCGCACAGGGTCCGGCCCACCGGCATCCAGCGAGCCATCGGCACTGCTGAGGACGATGACCGAACGGAAGCCTTCCTCCAGGTCCAGGGCATAGGTGCCGTTGGCGTAGGCACTCAGGGTGTAGTGGACGGTGGTATCGGCGGTGGCCGCGTTGTTGTCGAAATCACCGGTCAAGGTGCCCGCGAACTGGTAGGCGCCATTGCCATCGGGTGATGGCGACTGCTCGACCAGCGTGCCGGTCCCGGTGGTGGTGGTGTCATCCGGCCGGACCAGGGTGAACTGGTTGTTCACCAGCGAAATGTCCAGGCCGGCTGCATTCAGCCCGTCGGCGCCGGCCCCCAGGTTCCAGTAGCCTTGTTGCGCCAGCTGGGTGCCGGTGCCGATCAGGTTGCCGAAGGCCAGGGTCGGGGTGTCGTCATCGACGGTGATCACCAGCTTGTCGGCCGCGGCGGTCACCGTGTCGCCGTCCTTGTCGGTGGCTTGCAGCAGCGTGCCGAGGTTGATCGTGATGTCGTTCTCGTCGTTACCGGCTGCGTGATCCAGCGGCTTGAGCAGGGTGAAGGTGTAGGCACCCGCTACCGTGAGGCTCAGGGTGAACACGTCGGTTGCGCCCGCCTTGGCGGTCAGGGTGTTGCCCAGGACGCTGTAGGCCAGTGCCACCCCGCCGGAACTCAGGGCTGGCAGGCCGCTGGTGTTACTCGACAAGCTAAAGCTCAGCGGCACGTCGGCCCCGGACTGGAAGATACCGGCCACGCTGCCGCTGGCGACAGTCGCCTCACCGGCCACATCGCCGACACCGCCGGCAATGCCATTGGCCAGGCCGTCCTCATCGACGGTGCCAGTCACCGCAGTGCCATTGGCGGTTGGCGTGTCGTCATCGACGGTGATCACCAGCTTCTCGGCGGCGGCCGTTACCGTGTCGCCATCCTTGTCCGTGACTTGCAGCAGGCTACCCAGGTTGATGGTGATGTCGTTCTCGTCGTTGCCGGCTGGATGATCCAGAGGCTGGAGCAGGGTGAAGGTGTAGGCCCCGGCGGCACTGAGGCTGAAGGTGAATACATCGACGGCACCCGCCTTGGCGGTGAGGGTATCCCCCAGCACGCTATAGACCAGTGCCACGCCACCGGAACTCAAGGCCGGCAGGCCGCTGGTATCGCTCGACAAGGAAAAACTCAGCAGTCCATCGGCACCGGACTGGAAGATCCCCGTCACGCTGCCGCTGGCCGTCGTTGCTTCGCCAGTCACATCGCCGATACCACCGGCAATGCCATTGGCCAGGCCGTCTTCATCGACGGTGCCGGCCTCGGCGGCTCCGGTTGCCGTTGGCGTATCGTCATCGACGGTGATCACCAGCTTCTCGGGCGCGGCCGTTACCGTGTCGCCGTCCTTGTCCGTGGCTTGCAGCAGGCTACCCAGGTTGATGGTGATGTCGTTCTCGTCATTGCCGGCTGGATGGTCCAGCGGCTGCAGCAGGGTGAAGCTATAGGCACCCGCGGCGCTGAGGCTGAAGGTGAACACATCGACTGCACCGGCCTTGGCGGTGAGGGTGTCGCCCAGGACGCTGTAGACCAGTGCGACCCCGCCCGAACTCAGGGCCGGCAGGCCACTGGTATCACTCGACAAGCTAAAGCTTAGCGGCACGTCGGCACCGGACTGGAAGATCCCGGTGACGCTGCCGCTGGCCACGGTGGCTTCACCCGCTACATCACCGACACCGCCGGCAATGCCGTTGGCCAGGCCGTCTTCATCGACGGTGCCGGTCACGGCGGTGCCGGTCGCGGTTGGCGTATCGTCATCGACGGTGATCACCAGTTTCTCGGCGGCGGCGGTGACCGTGTCCCCGTCCTTATCCGTGGCTTGCAGCAGGCTGCCCAGGTTGATGGTGATGTCGTTCTCGTCATTACCGGCCGCGTGATCCAGCGGCTTGAGCAGGGTGAAGCTATAGGCCCCCGCGGCGCTGAGGCTGAAGGTGAACACATCGACTGCACCGGCCTTGGCGGTCAGGGTGTCGCCTACCACGCTGTACACCAGCGCCACCCCGCCGGAACTCAGGGCTGGCAGGCCGCTGGTGTCGCTCGACAAGCTAAAGCTCAGCGGTACATCGACGCCGGACTGGAAGATCCCGGTGACGCTGCCGCTGGCCACGGTGGCCTCGCCGGCCACATCGCCGACACCGCCGGCAACGCCATTGGCCAGGCCGTCTTCATCGACGGTGCCAGCCACGGCGGTTCCGGCTGCGGCCGGCCCATCGTCCTCGAAGATCATCTGCGAGCCGATTTCGGCGGTCGTGGTGGCGGCCTGGCGCAGGACGAAGCCACCGATGTCGAAGTCGGCGTGGTCATTGCCCTTGGCGTCCAGGGCGGCGCCGTTCTCGATCAGTACGCGGTTGTGGTCCGCGGTGGTGGTGTATTCGATCTTGTAGCCGGCCTTGACGCCAGTGACGGTGGCCACCCCGCTGGCAAAGCTGATGGCAATGCTCGGATCATTCACCGAGCCGTTCGAGTTCTCGATCACTTGCCCGGTGCTGTTGTCGATGACCAGAACACTGGTGATGGCCACCGACGTATCGTTCGCATAGCCGTTGACGAAGTCCGTGCCGCTTTCAACCGCGGTGCTGAAGGCACTGATTTTTACCACCGCACTCTTGCCGCTTTGCAACTGCACCACATCGAAATTGGCGGTCTTCGCATTAAAGACCGCGGTGTAGTCGATGTTGGCTTCGACATCCGCTTCGTTCTGATCCAGGTTGGGAATGGTCACGTCCTGCCGGGCGCCGGTGACGAAGGTAAAACGAATGCCTTCCTGTTCCACGATCATCTGGTTGTTGGTGCCGAAGGTGGTCGGCCCGCCTGCCTGGCTGGTGTTGATGGTGTCACCGGTGTTGATGTTGACGCCCGTCGACTCGTCGGCGGGGTCCTTGCCGGTGGCGATGATCGTCGGATCGCTGATCCGCAGGACACCCCCGTCATCGACCACCGTCGGGTTGGCTGTGGTGAACATCAGGAACAGGTTCTGCCCGGAAGGCGCATTGGCCAGGCTGAACTTCAGGTCCTGGCTGGCACCGACGAACACCTTGTTCAGCAGGTTGAGGGCATCGTCCGGGTTGCTCGCGTCCGGGTGCTTGAGCGGTTGGTATTCCACGGTCCAGAGCTTGCCGCCCGAGACCGGCGACCCGGTTTCCTCGATGTAGCCGGCGAACACGATGGCGCCGTCAGGGCCACCGGCCCGGCCCAGGACGATGTTGTTATTGTCCGTATCGGTATAGAGCAGGATGCTGGTGCCATCGAGGGTATCCAGGCCGCTGTCCAGGCCATTGAGCGGCGCGCCCAGGCTGTCGGTGAACTTGATATCGGTAATGTCCGCGCCGGGCGCCGGGTTGAGGGTGAAGGCATTGCTGCCGGTGTCACCCACGGCACCGGTGTAGCCACTCAAGGCGGCATTCGTTGCGGTACCCGCGCCAAGGGCGGTCAAGCGGGTGGCGAAGGCCGAGGGCAGGGCGGCCAGCAGAATGTCATTGTCGTCGGCGTCCCCCGCAGGGGCCGGCGTGGCCGTGGCGTTCTGCAACCCGCTGGTTTCGTCCAGGGCAACATTGACGCCGGTCGCTACCACGAGCGGGTCGCTCGTGAGGGATAGGTTTTCTTGCAGGGTGGTCATGACATTCTCCTAGGCAGTTCCAGTCGTTGGGGCCGCACTGGGCCCTCTGCTGGCAGATGCCACAACTATGGGGATGCACCGCAGAATGCGCATTGGCCGATACTCCCAGGCGGGCTGGGAGTTTCAGCCTACCTGGGCGGGGAAGCGGGATGAGGCGCAGGCGCCGTGCCCTTCAAGCCTTGCGCTGCTTGAGCGTTCGGCGCGGCAAAAAAAAACGAGGGCGGTTTCCAGGCCACCCTCGTTTTGGTTTGACGCGCCAGGTTTCAGACGCTGCTCAGGACAATGTCGGTATTGAGCAGGTCGACCCCGAGCAGGGTGATGGTCGTCAGCTGTCCGCCGGTCTCGGCAATCGTCACGATGCTGTCGTTGCCGGCATTGTTGATCGACTGCACAGTGGCGCCCGGGTCACCAACGAGTACCACCGCATCGCGCTGGCCTGCTCCGGCATCGAAGCCTGTGACCTGGTACTGGTTCTCGGCCACCGACAGATCGATGTTGAAGGCATCCCGTTCACCCGTGGTGCCCACCAGCCTGAAGTCGAACAAGGCGTCGCTCGGGTCGTTGGCGAACAGGTTGGCGTCGAATGCGCTGGTTGCCGTATCGCCATCCTTGTCCGTGATCGTGGCGTTGAACGCCAGCTGGATATCGCTGGCCAGGCTCTGGGTTTCCTTGATGAACTGGATCACCGGGACCTTGATCGTGCCCTTGCCCATGGTGAGCTGGACCGCGTCGATCAGGTGGCTGCCATCCCACTGGACGGTGAAGGATTTCTGGTTTCCGGCCTCCGCGTGCAGGTCGGCGGCCAGCACCTTGATGGGCGCGCCCGAAGTCGTGCCGTTGTCGTAGTAGATCGTGTAGTACAGCTCTTCCGTGGCCGGGTCGTAGCCCTGTACCGAGTTGTCGATAAAGATCTTCATGGCCGTCAACAAGGTCTCGGGGTTGACCACGAAACTTTCGTCACCGGCATTGATGCCCGCCGTGGTGTTGCCCTCCAGGTTATTGTTGGCGATACCGATGCCCGAGGTGCTGACGTTCATGGCCGCCGAACCGATGAACGATGGCAGCGGGTTGGTCTGCAACTGGGCTTCGGTCGGGTCGGGCGCCCCGAGCCCGATACCGGTCAGGATGCTGTTGTCGCCGGTCTGCGGTGCCAGCGGATTGGCGCCGAAGAACACCACCTCTTCGGTGCCTATTGTCAGTGTGCGCACCGGGTCCGGCCCACCGGCATCCAGCGAGCCATCGGCACTGCTGAGGACGACGATCGAACGGAAACCTTCCAGCAGGTCCAGGGCATAGGTGCCATCGGCCTTGGCGGTCAGGGTGTAATGGACAGTGGTATTCGCCGTGGCCGCATTGTTGTCGAAGTCGCCGGTCAGGGTCCCGGCGAACTGGTAGGCGCCATTGCCATCCGGTGACGGCGACTGCTCGACCAGCGTACCGCTGCCGGTGGTGGTGGTGTTATCCGGCCGGACCAGGGTGAACTGGTTGTTCACCAGCGAAATGTCCAGGCCGGCCGCGCCCAGCCCATCGGCTCCGGCCGCCTTGTTCCAGTAGCCTTGTTGCGCCAGGTCGGTCCCGGTGCCGATCAGGTTGCCGAAGGCCAGGGTCGGCGTATCGTCATCGACGGTGATCACCAGCTTGTCGGCTGCGGCGGTCACCGTGTCGCCGTCCTTGTCCGTGGCTTGCAGCAAGGTGCCCAGGTTGAGGGTGATGTCGTTCTCGTCGTTGCCGGCTGCGTGATCCAGAGGCTTGAGCAGGGTGAAGGTGTAGGCACCCGCTACCGTCAGGCTCAGGGTGAACACGTCAGTCGCACCGGCCTTGGCGGTCAGGGTGTTGCCCAGGACGCTGTAGGCCAGCGCCACTCCGCCGGAGCTCAGCGCTGGCAGGCCACCGGTGTTACTCGACAGGGAATAGCTCAGCGGCACGTCGGCTCCGGACTGGAAGATCCCGGTCACGCTGCCGCTGGCGACAGTTGCCTCGCCAGCTACGTCACCGACACCCCCGGCGATGCCATTGGCCAGGCCGTCCTCGTCGACGGTGCCGGTCACGGCAGTTCCGTTGGCTGTTGGCGTATCGTCATCGACGGTGATCACCAGTTTCTCGGCCGCGGCGGTCACCGTGTCGCCGTCCTTGTCGGTGGCTTGCAGCAGGGTGCCGAGGTTGAGGGTGATGTCGTTTTCGTTATTGCCGGCGGGGTGATCCAGGGGCTTGAGCAGGGCGAAGTTGTAGGCCCCCGCTGCGCTGAGGCTGAAGGTGAACACATCGACGGCGCCCGCTTTGGCGGTCAGGGTGTCACCCAGCACGCTGTACACCAGTGCCACCCCGCCCGAGCTCAGGGCTGGCAGACCGCTGGTATTACTCGACAGGGAATAGCTCAGTGGCACGTCGGCCCCGGACTGGAAGATCCCGGTGACGCTGCCGCTGGCCGTGGTGGCTTCGCCAGCCACGTCGCCGACGCCACCGGCGATGCCATTGGCCAGCCCGTCTTCATCGACGGTGCCGGTCACGGCGGTGCCGGTTGCCGTTGGCGTGTCGTCATCGACAGTGATCACCAGCTTCTCGGCCGCAGCCGTCACCGTGTCGCCGTCGCTGTCGGTGGCTCGCAGCAACGAGCCCAGGTTGATCGTGATGTCGTTCTCGTTATTGCCGGCCGGGTGATCCAGGGGCTTGAGCAGGGTGAAGCTGTAGGCACCGGCGGCGCTGAGGCTGAAGGTGAATACATCGACCGCGCCCGCCTTGGCGGTGAGAGTGTCGCCCAGGACGCTGTAGGTCAGCGCCACGCCACCGGAACTCAACGCCGGCAAGCCGCTGGTGTCACTCAACAGGGTATAGCTCAGCGGCACGTCGGCCCCGGACTGGAAGATGCCACTCACGCTGCCGCTGGTGTTGGTGGCCTGACCCGCCACGTCGCCGACACCACCGGCAATACCATTGGCCAGGCCGTCTTCGTCGACGGTGCCGGTCACGGCAGTTCCGGCCGCGGTTGGCGTATCGTCATCGACGGTGATCACCAGCTTCTCGGCGGCGGCCGTCACCGTATCGCCATCCTTATCCGAGGCCCGCAGCAACGAGCCCAGATTAATCGTGATGTCGTTCTCGTCGTTGCCCGCCGCATGATCCAGCGGCTTGAGCAGGGTAAAGCTATAGGCGCCTGCCGTGCTGAGGCTGAAGGTGAACACATCGACGGCGCCCGCCTTGGCGGTGAGGGTATCGCCGGCCACGCTGTACACCAGCGCCACTCCACCCGAACTCAATGCCGGCAGGCCGCTGGTATCGCTCGACAAGCTAAAGCTCAGCGGCACATCGACGCCGGACTGGAAGATCCCGGTGACGCTGCCGCTGGCCACAGTGGCCTCGCCGGCCACGTCGCCGACACCGCCGGCCACACCGCTGGCCAGGCCGTCTTCATCGACGGTACCGGCCACGGCGGTTCCGGCTGCGGCCGGTCCATCGTCCTCGAAGATCATCTTCGAGCCGATTTCGGCGGTCGTGGTGGAGGCCTGGCGCAGGGTGAAGCCACCTATGTCGAAGTCAGCGTGGGTATTGCCCTTGGCATCGAGGGCCGCGCCGTTTTCGATCAGTACCCGGTTGTGGTCCGCGGCCGTGGTGTATTCGATCTGGTAGCCGGCCTTGACGCCGGTGATGGTAGCCACGCCACCCGTAAAGCTGATGAGGATGCTCGCATCGTTCACCGAACCGTCCGAGTTTTCGATCACCAGCCCGGTGGCGTTGTTGATCACGCGAACATTGGTGATCGCCACCACCGTATCGCCGGCATAGCCGTCGATGAAAGCCTCCCCGGATTCAGCCGCGGTGTTGAAGGCACTGATCTTGACCACGGCACTCTTGCCGCCTTGCAGCTGCACGATATCGAAATTGGCCGCCTTGGCATTGAACATCGCGGTGAAGTCGATGTTGTCTTCCTCATCGGCTTCGTTCTGGTCCAGGTTGGGAATGGTCATGTCCTGCCGGGCGCCGGTGACGAAGGTAAAACGAATGCCTTCCTGTTCCGTGATCATCTGGCTGTTGGTGCCGAAGGTGGTCGGGCCACCCGCCTGGCTGGTGTTGATGGTGTCGCCGGTGCTGATGTTGACGCCCGTCGACTGGTTGGCGGGGTCCTTGCCGGTGGCGATGATCGTCGGATCGCTGATCCGCAGGACACCGTTATCGTCGACCACTGTCGGGGTGGCCTTGGTGAACATCAGGAACAGATTCTGCCCGGAAGGCGCGTTGGCCAGGTTGAATGTCAGGTCCTGGCTGGCGCCGATAAACACCTTGTTCAGCAGGTTGAGGGCATCGTCCGGATTACTGGCGTCCGGATGCTTGAGCGGCTGGTATTCCACGGTCCAGATCTTGCCGCCCGAGACCGGCGACCCGGTTTCTTCGATATAGGCCGCGAACACGATTGCGCCGCCAGGACCACCGGCCCGGCCCAGCAGGATGTTGTTGTCCGTATCGGTATAGAGAAGGATGTCGATGCCATCCAGGGTATCCAGACCGCTGTCCAGGCCATTGAGCGGCGCGCCCAGGCTGTCGGTGAAGCTGATATCGATATTGGTCGCGCCGGGCGCCAGGTTGAGGGTGAAGGCATTGCTGCCGGTGTTGTCCGCGGCACCGGTGTAGCCACTCAAGGCCGCGCCTGTCGCGCTACCGGCGCCTAGGGCACTCAACCGGGCAGCGAAGGCCGAGGGCAGGGCGGTCAGCAGGATGTCATTGTCGTTGGCGTCTCCTGCCGGGGCTGGTGTGGCGGTGGCGTTCTGCAACCCGGCGGTTTCGTCGAGGGTCACGCTTGCACCGGTCGCCACGACCATCTGCGCGCTGTCCGTCAGCGCAGTGCTGGTCAGTGTGTCGTTGCTGGGGAAGGCGGGGTACAGAGCGGTAGGGGTATCAGCGGTCAGATCGGTGGTGGGGGATTGGGGGGTGGTCATGACAGGTTCCTCGGCGTTTCTAGTTGTGGGGGCCGCACTGGGCCCCTCTGCTGGCAGATGTCACAACTATGGGGAGGCCTGGGAGGTTGCGCATTGGCCGATACTCCCAGGCCGTCTGGGAGTTTCAGCCTATGCGGCGGGGGGAAGCGCTGGCGCCTGTTGCCTTATCTGTTCTCGGCGAACGCCTCCTCGATAAAGGCCTCCAGCTCTGCTTCTTCAAGCAGCTCGATGGAAAAATGCCCGAAGCGTTTCGGTAGCCAGAGGATGCGCGTCCCGCTGGGCGACTGGAGATTGTCGCGCGACAGGGGTTTGCCGTTCTCGTCTTCTGGCTGCACACCCGCGGCCAGCAACTCGTCGTAGGCGGCCTCGATGTCCGGGGTGCAATAGCAGTGACGGTAGATCGTGCCTTCGCCGTTGCTGTCCATCAGCGCCTTGAGATTGCCGGCAAAGGGTTGCACCAGCATCAGGCGCTCGGTGCCGAACCTGACGATCGCATAACGCACATGCAAACCGTCGCGCTGCCAATCCAGGGTCCTGGAAATCCTCGCGCTGAAGATCCGGGCGTAATACCCACAGGCTTGCTCGAGGTCTTTGACCAGAACATCCACGTGGCTGAACTTTAATTTCATGAGCTCTCCTGATGAAAAAGGCAGCGGGGTGCGGCAATGACTTTGAGAATCCTCTGATTCATCCCTTGCAGTGGCCCTGCGTAGACTGCCGCCCCTACGCCGATTCCCACCAAGGGAAGCTGCACCGCCAATCTGCACTCGGATCGAGGAGAAACGTTTTGAAAACGCTACGACAGGTGGAGCTGCTTGCACTGATCTTGGGATGCATCATGGGAACTTCTGCCTACGCAGCGGATTATTGCGACAGGCCTAGCACAAACCTCACGCCATTGAATCCGTCGATCATTTCCAGTCTTCCAGCCATTACAACCTTGAAGTACGCCCCCATTGGCGGGGTCATGGCGTCCTACGAAGTCGCGGCTGGACGCCTTTCTGGAGGATGGTCATTGTGCGAGAAGTCTGAATGGGGAATGACCGCAGTTGTTACCAGCCTTACATCGAGAGGCAGTCAAGGGCTTTATGATTCTGGTGTTCCCGGGGTCGGCATTCGCATTGGGCACCGTGCCAGCGTTAACGGGCACACCCGCTATCCACCGTATAGATATGTGGGTATTGAGGCCGCCATACTCTATTTTCCCAATATAGTGACAATAGAGTTTGTGCGTACAGACCTCGGTGTCGGAAAGGGGGATATGACTTCCTTCAACTACAAGACCAGTTACTTTATTGACACCAGCTACACCACTCCGAGGCGAGCGGTTTATGCCATCGAAGGAACGGGCCTTAAAACCAAGCTTGAACATAACGCCTTCTTCACTACCTGCTACACCCCCAAGAGCAGTACCGAGGTCAATATGGGGCGTCCCGCGGCAGAGCAAGTAAAACACGGGTCGGTCCAGGACGTTCCATTCGCCCTGGATGTTGTGTGCGAGGGCTTCAATCCCACGGTCAAGCCACCGGTGAAGGTCTATTTCGAGGGCAACTCCGTTCGGGATGGCTTGCTGAATCTGAACGGTGTCGGCCAGCCTGGCGTCGCCAAGGGCGTTGCCATCTCGCTGACCAACGACAAGAACGTGGCCCTGCCATTCAGCCAGGACAAGGCGGTGGCCCTGGATTGGCAATCCAGCGGTCCCGGCACCGAGATGTACCGTTTTGTCGCAAAGGCGCGCTATGTCCCCACAGGTACAGAAGTCGCCGCCGGCAAAGCCGATGCAACGCTGACCTATGTACTGGAATACAACTGAGCGCGTTTCCCGCCCCGGAACGCACGAAAAAGCCACTCGCCGGAGTGGCTTTTTTGTGCCCGGGCTGCCTGGCCTGCACGCCGTTGTCAGGGCGTGCGCTGCGCCAGCGCCGGGTTCGACTCCGCCTTCCAGGACCCGCCCAGCGCCGTGTACAGGTTGACCTCGGCGATCAGCTGCGCCAGCCGGTCGTTGATCAGCCCCTGTTGTGCGCTGAACAGCGAGCGTTGCGCGTCGAGGAACACCAGGTTGCTGTCGGCGCCGGTGCGGTAGCGGTGTTCCGCCATCCGGTAATAGTCCTGGGTGGCTGCCACCAGGCTGCGCTGGGCGTCGAGCTGATCGCTGTAGGTCTGGCGCGCGGCGAGGCCGTCGGCGACTTCCTGGAAGGCGGTCTGGATCGACTTTTCGTACTGGGCGATGCTGATCTCCTTCTGCAGCTTCGCGTAGTCGAGGCTGGCCCGCAGGCTGCCGGCATTGAAGATCGGCAGGTTGATCTGCGGCTGGAAGGCCCAGCTGCCGGAGCCGCCCTTGAACAGCCCGGCCAGCTCCAGGCTGGAGGTGCCGGCGTTGGCCGTCAGGCTGACGCTGGGGAAGAACGCGGCGCGGGCCGCGCCGATATTGGCGTTGGCGGCCTTGAGCTGGTACTCGGCCTGGAGGATGTCGGGACGGCGTTGCAGCAGGGTCTATTCCGGCACCAGCTTCGGCGACAGCCGGGCGACGGCCATCGAGACCCTGGTACCGGCCGATGTCGCGGCCCTCAACCAGCTGTATTACGTCGACAGTGCCACCCCGGTGGTGGGGCGCAACATGTTGCTGCGCTACCGCAATATTGACCTCGACGCCCAGGTCAACGGTGTCAGCGACCAGTACTTCCAGGTGCGCGGGCTGAAGCTGGCGGCGAGCATCGCCTTCAGCGAAAGCGACGCCCGGCGCCAGGCCCAGGTGGTGGTCATCGACCACAACGCCCGCCATCGCCTGTTCGGCCCCGGGGAGGCCCCCCTGGGCCAGGTGATCCTGGTGGGCAACCTGCCGTGCACGGTGATTGGCGTGACTGCGGAGAACAAGAACATGTTCGCCGCGAGCAAGGCGCTGAATGTCTGGGTGCCTTATGAAACTGCGGCCGGGCGTTTGCTTGGCCAGCGCTACCTGGACAGCATCTCGGACATCCGCCAGCAGTTCCTGGTGGAGGCGGTGATGGTCTGCCTGATCGGCGGGATGATCGGCATTTCCCTGTCCTACGCCATCGGCTACCTGTTCTCGCTGTTCGTCAAGGAATGGGAAATGGTGTTCTCCCTGGGCTCGATCGTCACCGCGTTCGCCTGCTCGACCCTGATCGGCATCGTCTTCGGCTTCGTGCCGGCGCGCAATGCGGCGCGGCTGGACCCGATCGAAGCCCTGGCGCGCGATTGAAGCCTGCCCAGGGCTGAGCCTGGAGCGCTCGGGCCTGTACGCAAAACCTTCTTTTATAGCCAATGCCCTTGCATTTGAGAATGCTAATTCGGAAACGGAATTTGCGTCGCTTTCCCTGCAGGCTAGAGTCTCTACTCTAACCAGCACATTGATGTGCCTCTTGCACGGATTGCACGAGACTGGCGGCCTTCCCCTCGTCACAGGCAGTCCGCCTTGAAACAAGGAGTGTTATGAACAAGCCGATCAAGAATATCGTCATCGTGGGCGGCGGCACTGCGGGCTGGATGGCCGCCTCGTACCTCGTCCGGGCGCTCCAGCAGCAGGCGAACATTACGCTCATCGAGTCTGCGGCGATCCCCCGGATCGGCGTGGGCGAGGCGACCATCCCGAGTTTGCAGAAGGTGTTCTTCGACTTCCTCGGGATACCGGAGCGGGAGTGGATGCCCCAGGTGAACGGCGCGTTCAAGGCCGCGATCAAGTTCGTGAATTGGAGAAAGTCTCCCGACCACTCGCGTGACGATCACTTCTACCATTTGTTCGGCAACGTGCCGAACTGCGACGGCGTGCCGCTGACCCACTACTGGCTGCGCAAGCGCGAACAGGGCTTCCGGCAGCCGATGGAGTACGCCTGCTACCCGCAGCCCGGGGCGCTCGACGGCAAGCTGGCACCGTGCCTGGCCGACGGCACCCGCCAGATGTCCCACGCGTGGCACTTCGACGCGCACCTGGTGGCCGACTTCTTGAAGCGCTGGGCCGTCGAGCGCGGGGTGAACCGCGTGGTCGACGAGGTCGTGGAGGTTCGCCTGAACGACCGCGGCTACATCTCCACCCTGCTCACCAAGGAGGGGCGGACGCTGGAGGCGGACCTGTTCATCGACTGCTCCGGCATGCGGGGGCTCCTGATCAATCAGGCCCTGAAGGAGCCCTTCATCGACATGTCCGACTACCTGCTGTGCGACAGCGCGGTCGCCAGCGCCGTGCCCAACGACGACGCGCGGGAGGGGGTCGAGCCGTACACCTCCGCGATCGCCATGAACTCGGGGTGGACCTGGAAGATTCCGATGCTGGGCCGGTTCGGCAGCGGCTACGTCTTCTCGAGCAAGTTCACCTCGCGCGACCAGGCCACCGCCGACTTCCTCAACCTCTGGGGCCTCTCGGACAATCAGCCGCTCAACCAGATCAAGTTCCGGGTCGGGCGCAACAAGCGGGCGTGGGTCAACAACTGCGTCTCGATCGGGCTGTCGTCGTGCTTTCTGGAGCCCCTGGAATCGACGGGCATCTACTTCATCTACGCGGCGCTGTACCAGCTCGTGAAGCACTTCCCCGACACCTCGTTCGACCCGCGGTTGAGCGACGCATTCAACGCCGAGATCGTCCACATGTTCGACGACTGCCGGGATTTCGTTCAGGCGCACTATTTCACCGCGTCGCGCGAAGACACCCCGTTCTGGCTGGCGAACCGGCACGAGCTGCGGCTCTCGGACGCCATCAAAGAGAAGGTTCAGCGCTACAAGGCGGGGCTGCCGCTGACCACCACGTCGTTCGACGATTCCACGTACTACGAGACCTTCGACTACGAATTCAAGAACTTCTGGTTGAACGGCAACTACTACTGCATCTTTGCCGGCCTGGGCATGCTGCCCGACCGCTCGCTGCCGCTCTTGCAGCACCGACCGGAGTCGATCGAGAAGGCCGAGGCGATGTTCGCCAGCATCCAGCGCGAGGCCGAGCGTCTGCGCACGAGCCTGCCGACCAACTACGACTACCTGCGGTCGCTGCGTGACGGCGACGCGGGGCTGTCTCGCAGCCAGCCCGGACCGACGCTCGCGGCGCGGGAAATCCTCTAGTGGAACGCACCTTGGACCGGGTATCCGCATTCGCGGCCACGCACGCTGCCGTGGCGGCCTGCGATCCGCTACAGGCGCGCTCGCTCGTTCTGCAGCTGCCGGGCCTGAACCGTAACAAGGACGTGCCCGGCATCGTCGGCCTGCTGCGCGAGTTCCTCCCGGCGCGCGGCGTGCCCTCCGGCTGGGGCTTCGTCGAAGCCGCCGCGGCGATGCGCGACATCGGGTTCTTCCTGGGGTCGCTCAAGCGGCACGGACATGAGCCCGCGGACGTGGTGCCCGGGCTTGAGCCGGTGCTGCTCGACTTGGCACGCGCGACCGACCTGCCGCCGCGCGAGACGCTCCTGCATGTGACGGTCTGGAACCCCGCGGCGGCCGACGCGCAGCGGAGCTACACCGGGCTGCCCGACGAAGCGCACCTGCTCGAGAGCGTGCGTATCTCGATGGCGACCCTCGAGGCGGCCATCGCGGTGACCGTCGAACTGTCCGAGGTGCCCCTGCGCTCGCCCGCGTTCGCGCCAGGGTGCGACGAGCTGGCAGCCTATCTGCAGAAAATGGTCGAATCGATCGTCTACGCGTACCGCTTCATCTCGCCGCAGGTCTTCTACGATGAGCTCCGCCCCTTCTACGAACCGATTCGGGTCGGGGGCCAGAGCTACCTCGGCCCCGGTGCCGTAGAAATGCCCCTCTTCGTGCTGGAGCACGTCCTGTGGGGCTCGCAATCGGACGACCAGGTTTATCGAGAATTCAAGGAGACGTACCTGCCCTATGTGCTTCCCGCGTACAGGGCGGTCTACGCTCGGTTCGCCGGGCGGCCGGCGCTCATCGACCGCGTGCTCGGCGAAGCGCGGGTCGGTGCGCGGGGCGAGCCCGTCCGCGCTGGGCTGACAGCCCTCGAGCGGGTCTTCAAGGTCCTGCTGCGCTTCCGCGCGCCTCACCTCAAATTGGCGGAGCGGGCGTACGAAGTCGGGCGAAGCGGCCCCACAACCGGCAGCGGGGGCTACGCGCCCAGCATGCTCGGCGATCTACTCACGCTCACGTGTGCCGCGCGGTCCCGCATCCGCGCCGTGCTCGACGAATCCTGACGCGCACGGCCCAGGTGTTATCTCACAAGGAGAGTTTGCCCCCATGACTCAGAAGAGCCCCGCGAACGGGCGTGATAGCAACCATTTCGACGTGATCATCCTCGGTTCGGGCATGTCCGGCACCCAGATGGGGGCCATCCTGGCCAAGCAACAGTTTCGCGTGCTGATCATCGAGGAGTCGTCGCATCCGCGGTTCACGATCGGCGAATCGTCGATCCCCGAGACGTCTCTCATGAACCGCATCATCGCCGATCGCTACGGCATTCCGGAGCTCGACCACATCACGTCGTTCTACTCGACGCAGCGTTACGTCGCGTCGAGCACGGGCATCAAGCGCAACTTCGGCTTCGTGTTCCACAAGCCCGGCCAGGAGCACGACCCGAAGGAGTTCACGCAGTGCGTCATTCCCGAGCTGCCGTGGGGGCCGGAGAGCCATTATTACCGGCAAGACGTCGACGCCTACCTGTTGCAAGCCGCCATCAAATACGGCTGCACGGTCCACCAGAAGACGAGCGTGAGCGAATACCACGCCGATAAAGACGGCGTCGCGGTGACCACCGCCCAGGGCGAACGGTTCACCGGCCGCTACATGATCGACTGCGGAGGACCCCGTGCGCCGCTCGCGACCCAGTTCAAGCTCCGCGAAGAACCGTGTCGCTTCAAGACGCACTCGCGCAGCCTCTACACGCACATGCTCGGGGTCAAGCCGTTCGACGATATCTTCAAGGTCAAGGGGCAGCGCTGGCGCTGGCACGAAGGGACCTTGCACCACATGTTCACGGGCGGCTGGCTCTGGGTGATTCCGTTCAACAACCACCCGCGGTCGACCAACAACCTGGTGAGCGTCGGCCTGCAGCTCGACCCGCGTGTCTACCCGAAAACGGACATCCCCGCACAGCAGGAATTCGACGAGTTCCTCGCGCGATTCCCGAGCATCGCGGCGCAGTTCCGGGACGCCGTGCCGGTGCGCGACTGGGTCAAGACCGACCGCCTGCAGTTCTCGTCGAACGCCTGCGTCGGCGAGCGCTACTGCCTGATGCTGCACGCGAACGGGTTCATCGACCCGCTCTTCTCCCGGGGGCTCGAGAACACCGCGGTGACCATCCACGCGCTCGCGGCGCGCCTCATCAAGGCGCTACGCGACGACGACTTCTCCCCCGAGCGCTTCGAGTACATCGAGCGCCTGCAGCAAAAGCTTTTGGACCACAACGACGACTTCGTCAGCTGCTGCTACACGGCGTTTTCGGACTTCCGCCTGTGGGACGCGTTCCACAGGCTGTGGGCGGTCGGCACAATCCTCGGGCAGTTCCGGCTCGTGCAAGCCCACGCAAGGTTCCGCGCGTCGCGCGACGAGGGCGACCTCGATCACCTCGACAACGACCCCCCGTACCTCGGGTACCTGTGCGCGGACATGGAGGAGTACTACCAGTTGTTCAACGACGCCAAGGCCGAGGTCGAGGCCGTGAGCGCCGGGCACAAGCCGGCCGAGGAGGCCGCGGCGCGGATTCACGCCCTCATCGACGAACGAGACTTCGCCAAGCCGATGTTCGGCTTCGGGTACTGCATCACCGGGGCCAAGCCGCAGCTCAACAACTCGAAGTACAGCCTGCTGCCGGCGATGAAGCTGATGTACTGGACGCAAACCCGCGCGCCGGCAGAGGTGAAAAAGTACTTCGACTACAACCCGATGTTCGCGCTGCTCAAGGCGTACATCACGACCCGCATCGGCCTGGCGATGAAGAAGTAGTCGGCCGACGACGACAGAAAAACGATGAACGACATTCAATTGGATCAAGCGAGCATCAAGAAGCGTCCCCCGGGGGCGTACGACGCGACTACGCGCCTGGCCGCGAGCTGGTACGTCGCGATGCGCTCGGACGCCCTCAAGGACAAGCCGACAGAGTTGACGCTCTTCGGCCGTCCCTGCGTGGCGTGGCGCGGAGCGACGGGGCGGGCCGTGGTGATGGACCGCCACTGCTCGCACCTGGGCGCGAACCTGGCTGACGGGCGGGTCAAGGACGGGTGCATCCAGTGCCCGTTTCACCACTGGCGGTACGACGAGCAGGGCCAGTGCGTTCACATTCCCGGCCACAACCAGGCGGTGCTCCGGCTGGAGCCCGTGCCGCGCGGGGCGCGCCAGCCGACGTTGGTCACCGTCGAGCGATACGGCTACGTGTGGGTCTGGTACGGCTCCCCGCAGCCGCTGCACCCGCTGCCTGAAATCGCCGCGGCCGACGTCGACAACGGCGACTTCATGCACCTGCACTTCGCGTTCGAGACGACAACGGCGGTCTTGCGGATCGTCGAGAACTTCTACGACGCGCAGCACGCGACCCCCGTGCACGCGCTCCCGATCTCGGCCTTCGAGCTCAAGTTCTTCGACGATTGGCGCCGGTGGCCGGAGGTTGAGTCGCTGGCCCGGGCGGGCGCGTGGTTCGGTGCCGGGATCGACTTCACCGTGAACCGGTACTTCGGCCCCCTCGGCATGCTGTCGCGCGCGCTTGGCCTGAACATGTCGCAGATGAACTTGCACTTCGATGGCTACCCCGGCGGGTGCGTCATGACCGTTGCCCTGGACGGAAACGTCAAATACAAGCTGCTCCAGTGTGTGACGCCGGTGAGCGACGGCAAGAACGTCATGCACATGCTCATCTCGATCAAGAAGGTGGGCGGCGCCCTGCGCCGCGCGACCGACTTCGTGCTGTTCGGGCTGCAGACCCGGCAGGCAGCGGGGTACGACGTCAAAATCTGGAACGGGATGAAGCCGGACGGCGGCGGCGCGTACAGCAAGTACGACAAGCTCGTGCTCAAGTACCGTGCGTTCTACCGGGGCTGGGTCGACCGCGTCGCGAGTGAGCAGTGATGCGTGAAGCCGAGCCGGCCTCGGCCACGTCGCTCCGCCAGGCGCTCGCGAACCTGGCGAGCGGCGTCACGGTCATCACCGCGTACGGCGCGGCGGGCCCGGTTGGGCTCGCAGCCACCCGCTTCGTGTCGGCGAGGTATTCATGACTATCTGGCTGTTGCAACTCGTGCTGGTGATTGCGCTCTGCAGCGTCTGCGGCCGCATTGCCGAACGGCTCGGCCAGTGCGCGGTCGTCGGCGAGATCGCGGCCGGCCTGCTGTTGGGGCCTTCGCTGTTCGGCGTGATCGCACCGGGTTTCTACGACCTGTTGTTCGGCCCAGGTGTGCTGTCAGCGATGGCGCAAGTCAGCGAAGTCGGCCTGATACTGCTGATGTTTCAGGTCGGCCTGCATATGGAGTTGGGCGAGACGCTGCGCGGCAAGCGCTGGCGCATGCCCGTCGCGATCGCAGCGGGCGGGCTCGTCGCACCGGCCGCGATCGGCATGATCGTCGCCATCGTCTCGAAAGACACGCTCGCCAGCGACGCGCCGGCGCTGCCCTATGTACTCTTCTGCGGTGTCGCACTTGCGGTATCGGCGGTGCCGGTGATGGCGCGCATCATCGACGACCTGGCGCTCAGCGCCATGGTGGGCGCACGGCACGCAATGTCTGCCGCGATGCTGACGGATGCGCTCGGATGGATGCTGCTTGCAACGATTGCCTCGCTATCGAGCGGGCCTGGCTGGGCATTTGCGCGCATGCTCCTCAGCCTGCTCGCGTATCTGCTGCTGTGCGCGCTCCTGGTGCGCTTCGTGGTTCGACCGGCGCTTGCGCGGCTCGCATCGACTGCGCATGCGGCGCGCGACCGCTTGGCCGTGTTGTTCTGCTTCGTAATAGTGTCGGCACTCGCGACGTCGCTGATCGGATTCCATAGCGCATTTGGCGCACTGGCGGCGGCGCTGTTCGTGCGGCGTGTGCCCGGCGTCGCGAAGGAGTGGCGCGACAACGTCGAAGGTTTCGTCAAGCTTGTGCTGATGCCGGTGTTTTTCGCGTATGCGGGGCTGCATGCGTCAATCGGCACGATCGACGACGCGGGATCATGGATGTGGTTCGGTGTATTCCTCGCGGGCGGATTCATCGGCAAGTTCGGCGGCAGCTATCTGGGCGCGCGTACCACCGGGCTTGCGCCACACGATGCGATGCTGGTGAGCTCGTTGATGAATACGCGCGGCTTGATGGAGCTGATCGTCCTGTCAATCGGCCTGCAGATGCAGATCCTTCCACCAAAGGTCTACACGATCCTCGTGGTGTTCGCGCTGGTGACGACGGCGCTGACCGCACCGCTGGTTCGATTTACGCTGCGCGTGCAATCGCGTGCAATGAGCCAACAGGCCGCCTGAGCCAGCTTGAGGGGAGAGATCACCATGAGTGCCGCCACCGAAACCAAGGCTCACGATTTGCTCGATGCCGAGGGCCGCGATGTCCGCGAACTGCGCAACGTGCTGGGGCAGTTCGCTACCGGTGTGACCGTGATCACCACGCGCATCGCCGACGGCCGCAACGTCGGTGTGACCGTCAACTCGTTCTCCTCACTGTCGCTGTCGCCGGCGCTGGTGCTCTGGAGCCTGGCACGCACGGCACCGAGCCTGAAGGATTTTTGCTCGGCGAGCCACTTCGCCATCAACGTGCTGGGCGCGCACCAGCACCACTTGTCGGAGCAGTTCGCACGGGCAGCCGCTGACAAGTTCGCCGGTGTAGCTCATTCCTATGGCAAGGCGGGAGCCCCGGTGCTGGACGATGTGGTGGCAGTGCTGGTGTGCCGCAACGTCACCCAGTACGAGGGCGGTGACCACCTGATCTTCATTGGCGAGATCGAACAATACCGATACAGCGGCGCAGAACCGCTGGTCTTCCATGCAGGCCAGTACCGGGTTGCCGCCGCGCATCCGGCACTGGCGAGCTGACACTGCCGATCGTTTGCCGCAAAAGTTACCAGCCAGACCCTGCAGGCAAGCCATCGTCCAGAAAGCGGGTCAACCCCAATCAAGTCTAAAAACCCTAAGGATGGTCTGGAAAAGCCCCTTCTCGAAAAATGCAATCCAGTAACCATGTGGCTTACAGGTCTACGGTTCCGTAAAAAGCGGGCTTTTTCATCGTTGCCAGCGTGCTGGCGCTATCGTTGTTATTTAGCGGGGGTTCGTACTACTGCATCGAACGGCCGGCGTTGAAGCTGCGTCATGGGCTTCGGGCCGGCGCGAGGCATGAGTCGGCGCAGGGGCGGGAAGTAACGGCTTGATGCGGGTGGTGGCTGGCGTCGCCGCCTGGGCCCATGAGGGTTCCACCTTCTACATAATTTCATTTACTTGACCAGTCATTTGCATCGAACTTGACTAGCGCTTCGTAACTATAACCGGCAGAGAATTACTCAGGTTGTGTGAAAATATTTTAGAAAACGTTTTGTGGTTGAAAGAGTAACTTGCACAAGCTGAAAAATAGATTTTTCGTATATGTCATTATGCCGAAGTTGCTTTGGCGGAGGCCACATTTTTATCTCCTTTGCCCTCATTGCAGGCTATGCAGCACTTGGCGATATTTATGCGGGTAACGGTTCTGGCATCGTTGATGACAATTTTTCAAGAGGGTTTGACTCAATTGTTATTTTTTACCAATAATCTCTTTTGTGGAGTAGGCAATAAAGCTCAGAAGTGAAAAACATTTTAGAGAGTTTATTTCCGTTCCATAGTCAAGGTGATTTCGGTGGCCGTGCATTATGCCATTGCGATTTGGAGCTTTGCTTTTTGCTTGTGCACTGCTTTTAGATATTCCGGCGTTATGGTGATTTTTAAGTTTGAATGGTTCAAGGAATACATCGGTAAACATATTTGCTTCAATTTTACCGTTTTCTATTAGCTTTTTGATTTTTTCTTCTGTGTCGTTGCCGGTAAAAAGAAAGCTTTTAAGGGATTCGCAGCAAACCCCATCTGCTTGTGCTAGAAAGAGGGGTATGGCAGCAATATAAGCTCCTGATTTGTGCAGGCTAAAGGCCGCTTCGAGGATGTGTGCTCGGTTAGGACAAAGCTCAATTATTCTTTGTGTAATATCCTCCCAGTCGGCGTTGAGGTGCATGCTCATTAACTCATCCACAGATTGTGGTTCTGTTTCTGGGGTATAGAAAAAGGTAAACCAATTCGGATACCAGCCACTTTCGGCCATTACGCTGATATCTGCTTTTCTTGCTTGTTGCCAACACTGAGCGGCCTCTGTAATTTTGGCTAAAGTGGTGGCTATCTGATCAAGAAAGGGGTGGTGCGCCTTCAAGGTTCTCTGAAAGTCTCTGGCTATTGGTCCTATAGTTTCATCAATCTTCTGAATGTATGGGAGCATTGTTTGGTTAAGATGATGATTTATTTTTTGTGCGGGAGCGGTAACTTGCTCGATTTTTTCTAGAAACTTCTCAAGATTATTCATGGCTTAAATTACATAACGTTCAGGTCAAGGGACGGCCGCTTGTGGCCGTCCCAGTCAGTGAAATGAGCTATTTAAACTTACTTTTTTTTCCGGCTCACTGCTGGCTCTTTAGACTTTTTAACGTATTCAGTAGTCGGTGGAGGAGGTGGGGGCGTTTTGTTACTGTTTTGAGTTTTCTTTTCTGTGTCACTCATTTTGTAATCTCCATATATATAGTTAATGAAGCGGCGACAGCTAGCCCCCAAGCGCTTATGGCTAGCTCTTGGTAGGCCAATTCAAGATTCTTTGATTTTTCATCGATTACTTCTGCAAGTTGCTCTAGTGTACCAATGTAGCAGTTGTATAGGTATGTTGATTGGGTTTCTATATCAACAGCGGTAATGTACTCAGCGGCTACTCTGCTTCGCGGGAGTACAGGGCACTCTCCAATACGCAGCGCCAACAAGGAGTGCCCCCATGCACAAGATATGGAAAATGAGCCTATTAGAAATGCTATGAGAATAATCCAGCCAGCTGGGGATTCTGGATGAAATACAATTCCTTTATTTGTTCCTGCGATTGCAGTGATTGCGCCTATTACTACGGATGCAAAGGTTAGGAGCTTCGCGCATTTATTTTCAAAATGATCAAATCGAGACTGCTCTTCGCTGTAACGATCTTTTAGGTATTCCAGTGTTGTCTTCATGTTGGTCTTGAAGGAGTCCTATAGCGATTAGGCTAACGGCGACAGAGCACCGTCCCAGCGAACGAAGTGAACGACTTGTTTCACTGAGAACCCATTAAAATAATTTCTAGACTATCAACGGAGGCTCCAGAACGTCCTTTTGAGTCCTTTCTCATTGCTGAGACCATATTGGCGAAACAATTTCTTTGCTCGCTAGTATTCAATGCTGGACCTATCTGCTCAAAAGCAGCAAGAGAAGAAACTACTGCTTCTGATCCGTATAGGCAGATTCTTGATTTGGAGTCAACCATTCTGGCGAGTAGTTCTCGGCTCTCTGGTGACTGCGACTGCAGTGCTAATGTAGCTTGCTCACAAACGGACTTTAAATAATCCGTATACGCCTGAGTTCTAAGACTTCGATGGTGTTTCTGGTTTTCAAGATGACGGGTAAATATATACTGAAGGGACGCGCCGGCTATAACTCCTAGGAATGATAAAAGGGCGATGATCACAAGTCGGTGCTCCTCAAGGCATATAACTACTATTAGGCGACATGCCATGTCGCGTTTCTTGTCGTCCTGTAAGTCTTTGTCTAGCTTAGAGGTGTCGCGACAAGCGCGACATCGCCCAGAGAGAAACACGACAAGGGTAACGGCAAGCCCAGCAGTCTTCTAGATTCGAAAGCCGCATCGGTGACGCTACCTATTTGCCATCACTATGTCCACCGTCCGCTCCTGGTCCAGGCTGTATGAAAACGACTTACCGTTTTGAAGCCTGCGTTGCTATGTAAAATCTATCGGCGTTTGGTTAGTCAGCTAGACCTAAGGTTTGCGTAGGAACGCAATTTCGTTGCGTTTCTGACCATAAAACGTTCCCTAATGCCTGTGGCCATCGGCAGCAATGGGTTGCTTTCTATCGATAATGACTACGAAGCGTGTTGGTCAAGTCCGATGCAATCGGCGGTCATATCGAATGCAAATAGGTGGGCAAGTGGGTAATTTCGCACCTGCAGGGTGCGCCCCGCTCATGGACGACCGAGCGAGGCGTCTCCTGGTTGTTGCACCGGCTGTTCCCCTGGCATCTGCCCCAGCCCTGAACAGCCGGCTCGGGCCTCGAGGATCAAAGGGCAGTGCTCGGGCCTGGGGTGGTCGCCGTGGCCTCGTCCGGGGAATACATCCAGCGCAGCAGCGAGTGGCGCCCGCTGATCCCCATCTTGATCGCCGCCCGCTTGAGGTAGCTCTCGACGGTGTGCACCTTGAGTTTCAATTGCCCGGCCAGCTCGGGGGCGGTGCGCCCGGCGAGCAGGCCGACGCAGACCTGCATTTCCCGGTTCGACAGCTTCAGCCCCGACTGCCGCAGGCGCGCGGCGAAGCGCAGGCGCAGGGTTTCCAGGCCCTGGTGTTCCAGGCTGGCGGCGGCCTCGGGGTCGTCCCCGGTGGCGTTGTGCGGCTGCAGCGCCGCCAGGTGTTTTTCCACCATGGGCAGCAGCAGTGGGGAGAAGTCCTGCAGGAGGATGCGTTCCTGGTGCGAGAAGCTCTGGGACTGGCAGGAACGGTAGACCGAGATCACGTAGCGGTAATCGTCCTTGTGGCTGGTCAGGTGCAATTGCGCGGCAGTCTCGGCAGGGCGTGCCGTCGGATTCTTGCCGGATGGGGCGAGCGTGGAGTCGCTGTAGACCTCGTCGCGGGCGTTCCTGGGCTGCGATTGACCCTCTGAATACACACGCATCTGGGTGATATGCGTGGCGTCCACCGCCAGTTGGGTGCGTATCAGATCATGCAGCATGCGCGGAAAACTGCGACTGCCGGTGCTGGCGATGACCTTGCCAATGTGTGGGAACAGTATTTGTGAGTTCATCATTTCATCCATGAGTTTCGTGTTGCGCGACACTTGCCTTAGTAAGCGACGAGTGCGGCGAGACTATGTTTAGAGCCTTTCGCCGGATTCGTCGCCGCCTCGTATCCTAGTACAGGGTTCTGGTGGCGGTTTAATGAAATACGGCAAAAAGACACAGGCAGAGCGTTTTCCTTACGCAATGCCGGCGCTGCTTGGCCAACCCTGGCCGCCTGCAACTGATTCTATCCTTTTGGATGGTGGTAGTGTGCCATCGCTTGGCCCGTCGACATGCCCAGAAACGGACATGGCGTCTGGCCGGTCGAGCATCAGGGGGATAGGACTCGAGCCCGATCTGGATCGGGATGAGCACGGCAGTGGACCCGCCAGGGCGGCGGGTCCGAAAGGGCTCAGAGTGTTGGCAGCTGGCCGATGCGACCGAACATTTCAGTGACGATCTGCAGGTCCAGCTGGAACTGCTCGACGGTCTTGAACTCGTTGTCGTTGTGGCCGGTGTACTTGACCTCGGGACGGGCCAGGCCGAATTGCACGCCGTTGGGCAGTTCATGCACCGAGGTGGCGCCGGCGGAGGTGCCGAACTTGTGCTGCATGCCGAGGTTCTCGCTGGCCACCGCCAATAGCGCCTTGACCCATTCACCCTCGGGGTTGCGGTACATCGGCTCGGCGATCTTGTAGTCGAAGTTCACCGCGACCTGGTTCTTCTTGCTCCAGGCGGCCAGCTTGTCGGCAATTTCCTTTTTCAGCACCTCCGGGGTCTTGCCCTTGGGCACGCGCAGGTTGACCGCCAGCTTGAAGGCCTGTTCATCCTGGCCGACATAGGTCAGGGAGGTGGTCAGCGGGCCCATGAAGTCATCGGCGAAACCGACCCCCAATTTGTTGCCCAGGTAGTCCAGGCTCCAGTTGTCGGCGGCGTAGCGGGCGGCATCGGTGATCGGGTTGTGCTTGAGCGCGACCTTGCCATCGAGGCCGTTGATGAAGTCGAGCATGCGCGCCACCGGGTTGACCCCGGACTCGGGCTCGGAGGAGTGGGCGGACACGCCGGTGACCGTCAGCTTGACGTCCTTGCCTTCGACCTTGGCGGCCACGCTGAAGTCGCCGCCGTGGGCCTTGGCGTATTCGCTGCCGGCCTTCTGCAGGCTGGCGGCCAGTTCGGCGGGCTGGTCGGTCACCAGGGTGGCGACCGAGGCGCCCGGGATCTGGTTGGTGGCCAGGCCGCCGGTCATCGAGACGATTTCCGCGCCTTTGCCTTCGGCGGTACGCCGCGGGAAGCTGGCCATGACGGTGCCGTAGCCTTTCTCGGCGATCACCACCGGGTAGCCGCCATCCAGCGCCAGGTTGTAGTTGGGCGTCGGGTTGCGTTCGAAGTAGTAGGGGATGGCGTCGCCGCTGGTTTCCTCGGTGGTGTCCACCAGCAGCTTGAAGTTGCGC
The DNA here is from genome assembly GCF_028640875.1 of Pseudomonas sp. SBT1-2. Taxonomy (NCBI): domain Bacteria; kingdom Pseudomonadati; phylum Pseudomonadota; class Gammaproteobacteria; order Pseudomonadales; family Pseudomonadaceae; genus Pseudomonas; species Pseudomonas sp. SBT1-2. The sequence goes on from NZ_JAQZAA010000054.1 coordinate 28,140, forward strand.
GCCAGCGGCAGCTTCTCTTCCTTGATGATCTTCATCGCGTACAGGGCCACGACGATGCCGTTCTTGTCGTCCTCGGTGCCGCGGCCATACATGCGGTCGCCGACCAGGGTGACCTTGAACGGGTCGAGCTTGGTGCCGTCCTGCAGCACCCAGTTCTCCGGCGTTACCGGCACCACGTCGGCATGGGCGTGGATGCCCACCACTTCTTTGCCGCTGCCTTCCAGGGAGATCTCGTAGACGCGGTTGTCGATGTTGCGAAAGTTCAGGTCGAAGGCCTTGGCCAGGGCCTGGATCTTGTCGGCGATCTTGAGGAACTCAGGGTTCTCGTGCTGGGGCACACCGTCGACGCGCACGGTGGGGATGGCCACCAGTTCGCGCAGGGTTTCGGTGGCGGCCTTGCCGTACTTCACCCGCGCATAGAGGCCCAGCAGGCGATGGATCTCGTTCTGCTGCTCGGCGGAAAGCGTCTTGTTGTCGAGGAAGGCGGTGATGGCCGGACCGAGGTTGGCGCTCTTGGCCAGCTCGCTCTTGCCCAGGGTGCCGAGGAACTGGCGGAAGTCCTTGACCGATGCATCGGCGAAGCTCTTGAGAATCGCCGCGTTCTGCTGCGGGGTGATGTTGGCGTGGGCGGTCGTGGTGAAGGCTGACAGGCTGGCCAGCATCAGGGTGGCCGCGGCCAGTTGCTTGAGGGAAAAATCCATTGCGGGAGGCGTTCCTTGCAGATTGTTAGGAAATATCTGACCTCCCACGCTAACACCACGGGGGACTGGTACGGGAGTCCCCGAAGTGGGATCTGTCGCACAGAAATGCAAAAGCGGCGCAGAAACGAAAAAGCGCCGGGAGGGGCAGTCCTGAGCGTTCCGCGCGGGTGGGGGGGCTGTTTCAGCCTGGGCAACCGTATTGTGACGGCAGTCAACCAGGCTGATGTCCAGCTGGGTCAGGGTTTGGGCGTGGCCGGGCTCGCCGTTCCTGACCCGGGCTCAACTTGCAGTGCCGGGCGGGCGATTACGCTGAGGATGCTCAAGGCGGCGATCACCAGCCCCGGCGAGGTCGCCAGCAAGACCCCGCTGGTGCCGGCGCCGGCCGCGAGGATCTGTCCGGCGGCGAGGGGGCCGGCCACCGATCCCAGGCGGCCGATGGCCACTGCGGCACCGACGCCGGTGGCGCGCACCAGGGTCGGGTACGAGGGTGGGGCCAGGGCGTACAGCACCAGTTGCGCGGCCATCACGAACAGCCCCGCGGCGAACCCGGCGCAGGCCATGGGCAGCAGGCCCGCCGACAGGCCGACCCCGGCCAGCGCCGCGAGCAACCCGGCGTAGACGAACAGCACCACCTTGATGCCGTTGCAGCGATCCAGCAGCAGGCCGCCGAGCAGCGAACCGAGGGCGCCGCCGAGGTTGAACAGCATCTGCACCAGCCCGGCCTGGGGTTTGCTGAAGCCTTGCTCCAGCAGCAACGACGGCAGCCAGTTGAGCAGCATGTACATCACCGTCAGGGTGAAGAAATAGCTCAGCCACAAGGCCAGGGTGGTGCGCGCCCGGCCTTCGCCGAACAGCGCCTGGCCGGTGGAGAGGCGGGTCAGGCCGGGGTTGCCTTGTTGCTGGCGAAAGGCGCTGGACTCGGGCAGCAGCAGGAGCATCAGCGGCACCACCAGCAGCGGCGCCAGGCCGCCGACGATAAAGGTCGCCTGCCAATGGTCGGTGAACAGCATGGCCACCAGCGCCGCCAGGGCGCCACCCATCGGCACCCCGGCGTACATGATGCTGATGGCGGTGCCACGGCGTTGCTCGCCCGCGGCCTCGGCGCACAGGGCGATCAGGTTGGGCAGGGCGGCGCCCAGGCCCAGGCCGGTCATGAAGCGCGCCAGCAGCAGGCCCGACAGACTGCCGACATAGGCGGTGGCGAGGGAGAACAGGCCGAACAGCAGCACGGCGCCGATGAGGATTTTCTTGCGGCCGATGCGATCGGCGATCCAGCCGCCGAAGAAGGCCCCGGGCAGCAGGCCGACGATCCCGGCGCTGAACACCCAGCCCAGCATTTTCGGGTCCAGGGCGAAGCTCTGGCGCAGGCCCGCGGCGGCGGTGCCGGCGGCTTGCAGGTCGAAGCCTTCGATCAGGGCAACGATAAAACACAGGGCGATGGTCAGCGTCGTGCGACGCGATGGAGTGTCCATGGCAAACCTCATTGTTGTTTTTGTTGGGGGCGGACGCAGCGGAACGCGCCTGTTCGCTCAAGCGCTGGCAGGCGAAATTAAGATTAACAAAGATAACTAAAAATTGAAGGGTGAGCGGATTGGCCTAAAAGATTGATTTAGTTTTATGTAAATCAATGACTTGTTGGTTTTATCTGGTGTTATCTAGAAAATAGATAAGAATATTAATGTTCGATTATCGGTCACTGTGGATTGACGCCAGCCCTTGGCTGTTTCCATTCTCTGGCCGTGGACGCCTGCCATGGCCGGGCGATCCCGTTCCGCAAAACAACAACAATAAGTGGACTCGAACATGCCGAACCTCTCACGCAACGCCCTTGCGGCGCCGCTGGCCCTATCTGTTCGCCTGTGCTGCCTGGCCCTCTCGGGGCTGGGCGTGGTGGCTGCTCCGGCGCAGGCTGCGGGCTTTATCGACGACAGCCACGGCACCCTGACCCTGCGCAATTACTACCTCGACCGCGACTACAAGGACGACGGCGCGAAAACCGCGGCCCGGGAATGGGCCCAGGGAGCGATCCTCAACCTGGAGTCGGGCTTTACCCCGGGGACCGTCGGCTTCGGCCTGGACGCCCGCGGGCTGCTGGGGATCAAGCTCGACTCGGCGCCGGACCGCAGCGGCACCGAACTGCTGCCGGTGTCGGCCAGCGACAAGCGCGCGGCGGACGAATACTCGCGCCTGGCGATGACCGCCAAGCTGCGCCTGGCCCAGACCAGCGTGAAGACCGGCGATGTGTCGATCTTCCTGCCGTTCGCCTTTGCCAGCCCGTCGCGGCTGCTGCCGCAGACCTTTCGCGGCACCACCCTCAGCTCCAAGGACATCGACGGCCTGACCCTCAACACCGGCTATATCGACCGCATCAACAAGCGCGATTCCACCGACTACCAGGCGCTGAGCATCGCCTCGCCGAACCGGCGCTTCAACGGCGCGGCCACCTCATCGCACATGGCTTACCTGGGGGGCGATTACCAGGTCGATCCGGACCTCAGCCTGCGCGTCTACCACGCCGAAGTGGCGGACCTCTACCAGCAGGACACCCTGGCCCTGCTGCATAACTTCAAGCTCGGGGACGGGGTGCTGAGCAGCGACCTGCGCAGTTTCTTCAGCCGCGAAGACGGCAGCGCCAAGGCCGGGAAGGTGGACAACCGCAACCTCTCGGCGCTGTTCGCCTATCGCTGGGGCGGGCATCGCCTGAGCCTGGGCTACATGCACGCCAGCGGCGACACGGCGACGCCTTATCTGTCGGGCACCGAGTTGATGGGCATGAGCGAACTGACCATGAGTTCCGATTTTCTCAATGCCCGGGAACGCACCTGGCAGGCCATCTACGACTACGATTTCGCCGCCGCCGGGCTGCCCGGGCTGAAGAGCCGCCTGCGCTACGTGCGCGGCGACCATATCGAACTGGCGGCGCTGAATGCCGAGGACCGCAAGGAGCGGGAATTCCAGATGGAGCTGGGGTACGTGATCCAGAGCGGGCCGCTGAAGAACCTCGGGCTGCTGGCGCGCAAGTCGATCTACCGCAACGACTTCCCAGCCGGCGCGGCGTTCCGCGATGAAAACCAGACCCGCTTCCTGGTGCTCTACACGCTGCCGATCTGGTGACGCCGCGAGCCGCAGCTCCTGACCCTGTAGCCGCTGCCGAGCCCGCGAGGCTGCGATCGGCAACGCAGTTGCCGCAAAATCTGCCTCCGCGATCTGCCTGGATAAAGGCGTTCGCCGGGTTGCGACGGCTACGCCATCGATCGCAGCCTGCGGCAGCGGCTACAGGGATCGCGGTGTCGGGGTAGCCGCTGCCGAGCCCGCGAGGCTGCGATCGGCAACGTAGTTGCCGCAAAACCTGCCTCCGCGATCTGCCTGAATAAAGGCGTTCGCCGGGTTGCGACGGCTGCGCCGTCGATCGCAGCCTGCGGCAG
>NZ_JAQZAA010000055.1:0-30105 GCF_028640875.1 Pseudomonas sp. SBT1-2
AGATCCTACGAGGTGTCAGGTTTAGCGGCCCTGCGGGCCGATCGCAGCCTCGCTGTGCTCGGCAGCGGCTACACAAAACGTGTTGCCTGACCGGCCAAATCCGTCCATCAACGGCCGTGTCCGGCAGAAGAGCCGTAGCGTGGCAAAAACAGCAAGCCTCGCCCGGCTTTGACTCTGTTCGGGCTTTGGCTGACGCGAGACAGCCGGCCTGGTTGAGAACGCGGGCCCTGTAGCCGCTGCCGAGCACAGCGAGGCTGCGATCGAGGCCGAAGGACTCGCCAGGCAGGCACCGCGCTTCCCCAGATCCTACGAGGTGTCAGGTTTAGCGGCCCTGCGGGCCGATCGCAGCCTCGCTGTGCTCGGCAGCGGCTACACAAAACGTGTTGCCTGAGCGACCAAATCCGTCCATCAACGGCCGTGTCCGGCAGAAGAGTCGTAGGGTGGCAAAAGCCGCAAGCTTCGCCCGGCTTTGGCTCTGTTCGGGCTTTGGCTGACGCGAGACAGCCGGCGTGGCTGAGAACGCGGGCCCTGTAGCCGCTGCCGAGCACAGCGAGGCTGCGATCGAGGCCGAAGGACTCGCCAGGCAGGCACCGCGTATCCCCAGATCCTACGAGGTGTCAGGTTTAGCGACCCTGCGGGCCGATCGCAGCCTCGCTGTGCTCGGCAGCGGCTACACAAAGCGTGTTGTCTGACCGACCAAATCCGTCCATCAACGGCCGTGTCTGGCAGAAGAGCCGTAGGGTGGCAAAAGCCGCAAGCTTCGCCCGGCGAAGGCTCTGTTTTGGCTTTGGCTTTTGATCTTGATCTTGATCTCTGACGCCCCGTTAACCACGCTGGCCGAACGGAGGTATTACGGAGCGGGTAAACCGGCAGGGATGCCGGTTTAGCCGCCCCGGGCCATGGATGGCCCGTGGCGGCGGCCCGCTCCGTAATGCCTTCGTTCGGGCACACCGAGCCTCAGCGAGGTGCCGAGTGGTGGGGCAAAGCGCTTTGGTTACTTTGGCGCTCTTCCAAAGTGACCCGCCGTAAGGGCGGAACCTTAGGTAGCCGTTACCGCAGCAACGGATATACACACCGCCTCACCCCCCACTCATATTCATAAACCGCACCAACTGCACCGTACCTCCGGGGCTAAAGTCGTGGCGCCATGGCTTGCGCCGCAAAGCCTGCTGCAAGGCATCGATCAACGGCTGATCGTCCAGCGGATACCGCCGCAGCAAACCGCGCAGGTCCAGGGCATCGTCCTGCCCCAGGCACAGCAACAGCTTGCCTTCGACCGTCATCCGCACCCGGTTGCAGCTGCCACAGAAGTTATGGCTGTTGGGCGAGATGAAACCGATGCGCGTCCGCGGATGGCGCTCCAGGCGCACGTAACGCGCCGGGCCGCCGCTGTTCTCGGTGCTGTCGAGCAAGGCATGGCGGCTGGCGATCAGCGCCCGCACCTCATCGCTGGAACAGAAAGACTCGCCCCGGGAACGGCCGACATCGCCCAGGGGCATTTCCTCGATAAAGCTGATGTCGATGCCCTGCTCAATGGCGTACCGCACCAGTTGCGGCACCTCCTCGAAGTTGCGGCCCTTCATCACCACGCAGTTGAGCTTGACCCGCTCGAACCCCGCCCCGCGCGCCACCTCGATGCCGCGCAGCACCGGGTCGAGATCGCCGTTGCGGGTGATGGCGCGAAACTTCTGCCCGTCCAGGCTATCGAGGCTGATGTTCATACGCTTGACCCCGGCCTCCGCCAGCGGCCTGGCCAGGCGTTCCAGTTGCGAGCCATTGCTGGTCATCACCAGTTCGCGCAGGCCCGGCAAGGCGGCGATGTTGCGGCACAGGTCGACGATGCCCGGGCGAATCAGCGGCTCGCCGCCGGTGAGGCGGATCTTGCGCACGCCCTGGCCGACGAACAGCGCCGCCAGCCGCTGCAGCTCCTCCAGGGTCAGCACCTGCTGGCGCGGCAGGAAGGTCATGTTCTTCGCCATGCAATACACACAGCGAAAATCGCAACGATCGGTCACCGACATCCGCAAGTAATCGATCTGCCGCCCGAAGCCGTCCCGCATCCCATTGCTCATGGCCTTCCCCTTACTGCACCAGCGGCGAGTCGGCGCCTTGCAGCTGAATGCCACGAATGTCCGCGGCGCCGATCAGGGTTTGCAGGTACTGCACCACAGCCTTCTGCCAGACGCCCTGTTGCAGCTGGTTGCGGATCGCCGTCGCCACCGCCTCGTAAGGCAAAGCCTGACCCTCGACCCGCTGATCGACGCTGACCACATGCCAGCCATAACGGCTTTCCAGCGGCTTGGCCGCCAGCCCCGTCGGCAGACCGAACAACTGGCGCTCCAGTTCCGGCACGGTCTGGCCCTTGCTGATCTGCCCCAGGGAGCCGCCCTGGGCCTTCGACGGGCAGGCCGAATACTTCAGCGCCAGGGCAGCGAAACTGTCGGGCTGCTCGTCCAGGCGTTGCAGCAAAATCTCCGCCTGGACCTGGGCCGTGCTGCGCGCGCCGGCATCGTCCGGCGCGCATTCGAGGAGGATGTGCCGCACCGCCAGCAACGGCGCGCTGTGAAAGCGCCCGCGGTTGTTGTCGTAGTAACGCCAGCACGTGGCCTCGTCGCACTCCGGCACCTGCACCTCGCGTTCGAGCAGCAAGCGGGTGGCGGCCTCCTCCTCGTTCTCGCCGGCGCCGATCTGCAACGTCAGGCCGAGTTCGGCGATGCGCTGCTGCAACAGCTCACGGATCACCAGCGCCCTGGCCGCCTGATACACCGCCTCCTCGCGGCTGGCCGCCGGGTGATATTGCAGCTCCTGGGCCATCGCCTGCGGGGTGATCTGCACCTGGTTGACGCTGATGATCGGCCACTCCTGCTCGCTGCTGGCGATCAGTTGCACAGGCGCCTCGTCAGCGGCCGCCGGCTCATGGCCCGGCGGCGTGAAAGCCTGCACGCCCGCCTCTACTTCACTCTCTGGCACCAGCGTTTCTTCGCGGGCCGAAGACCCGCAACCGCCGCTGCCGCCTTTACCGCCGCCACATCCACATCCAGACATGACTGCCTCCTCAGATTTTCTGCCGAACGATTTGATAACGCCGCCCCAGGTACCAGACCGGCGCGCTGACCATGTGCACCAGGCGGGTAAAGGGGAACAGCACGAACAGGGTCAGGCCGAGGAACACGTGCAGCTTGTAGGTCAGGCCGACCGGCGCGATGGCTGCCGCCGCGTCCATAGGCCGCAACATCACGGTGTTCTGCGCCCAGTCGGCGAGCATCACCATCACCGAGCCGTCCATGTGGGCGGTGGAGGCGACTATGGTCAAAAGGCCCAGCAGCAACTGCGCCAGCAGCACCAGCAGGATCAGGATGTCCGAAGGGCTGGAAGTGGCGCGCACCCGTGGATCGGTGAGGCGGCGCTTGATCAGCATCAGCAGACCGACCAGGCACAGCAGGCCGAAGAAACCGCCGGAGACCATCGCCAGCAACTGCTTGTGCTCGGTGCTGATCACATGGTGATAGACCGAGGCCGGGGTCAGCAGGCCGACGAAATGCCCGGCCAGCACAAACAACACGCCGACATGGAACAGGTTGCTGGCTACGCGCATGCCGCGGTTGTCGAGCATCTGGCTGGAGCCGGCCTTCCAGCTGTACTGCGACAGGTCGAAGCGCGCCCAACTGCCCAGCAGGCAGATCGCCAGGGCGACATAGGGATAGATCCCGAACACCAACAGATTCCACTTAGACATTGCCCACCTCCCCGGCTGGCGCGGCGGCCAGCCCCTGATGCTGAAAATCCACCCAGTGCAGCGGTACCGCGCTTTCCTCCCGGGGCTTGCCCGGCGCGCTTGGCATGGCGCTGCAACGTTCCTGCTGCTCGGCCTTGAGAAAGTCCACTGCCTCCTCTTCCCAGACCTTGTCCAGGGCTTCGAGGGAGTCGTCGCGCGGCTCGGCCGCCACCTGCTCGCGCAGGTCGGCCACCGCCTGGTGCGGCTCCTCGCCGGCGATCTGCAGCAAGGCTCGCAAGCAACTGGCGTAGGCGCTCTCGCGCTCCTCCAGGCGCGCCGCGAGCAAGGCCAAGAGGTGCGCGACATCGGCCAGGCCCTCGCGGGCCTCGAGGTCGTCGCGGGTGGAGAGGAACTCCAGGTACAGCGGGATGTAGTCCGGCAGCTCCTTGATGCCGATGGCAAAGCCGGCGGCTTCATACTGGGCGAGCATGTCGACCATGGCCTGGCCGCGGTCGCGGGACTCGCCGTGCACATGCTCGAACAGCAGCAGCGACAGCGAGCGGCCACGGCCGAACAGCGCGCCGTAATGCTCCTGGCCATCCATCAGGTCGTTGTTGCAGATCAGTTCCAGCAACTCGAACAGCGCGCCGCGCTGCTTCGGGCTGATTTCCCGGGCCTGGATGATCGCCTGCTCCAGTTCGTCGCGGCCCTCGACCAGGGTTGCGCTCGGGTAGTCGAGCAGCAGCGAAATCACTTTAAGGATGCGCATGCTCATTCCTCCCACAGCTGCACGGTTTTCAGGACGTCGCGGCGGTTGGCCTTCTTCGCCCCGAACATGTTGGTGTCGGAGCTGCCGCTGCAGCCGCTGCCAAAACTGAAGCCGCAACCGGAACGCTCGGCGAAGGCGTCGCTCATGGCCTCCTCGCGGTGTGCGCTGGGCACCACGTAACGGTCTTCGTAGTTGGCGATGGCCAGGTAGCGGTACATCTCCTCGACCTGGCTCACGCTCAGGCCGACATCCTCCAGCACCCGCAGGTCCTGCACGCCTTCGACCTGTTCGGCGCGCTTGTAGGCACGCATCGCCAGCAGGCGCTTGAGGGCGCGCTTGACCGGTTTCTCGTCGCCCGCGGTCAGCAGGTTGGCCAGGTAACGCAGGGGGATGCGTAGGCTGTCGACATCCGGGATCACCCCGTTCATACCCACGGTGCCGGCGGCCGCGGCGTTCTGGATCGGCGACAGCGGCGGCACGTACCAGACCATCGGCAAGGTGCGGTATTCCGGGTGCAGCGGCAGCGCCAGTTTCCAGTCGACCGCCATCTTGTACACCGGCGAACGCTGCGCGGCGTCGATCACCGACTGCGGCACCCCGTCTTCCAGGGCCTGGCGGATCACCGCCGGGTCATGCGGGTCGAGGAAGATCTCCAACTGCTTCTCGTACAGGTCCTGCTCGCTGGCGGTGCTCGCCACCTCGGCGATACGGTCGGCGTCATACAGCAGCACGCCGAGGTAGCGGATGCGCCCGACACAGGTCTCGGCGCACACGGTGGGCATGCCCGCCTCGATCCGTGGGTAGCAGAAGATGCACTTCTCCGACTTGCCGCTCTTCCAGTTGAAATAGATCTTCTTGTACGGGCAGCCGCTGATGCACATGCGCCAGCCGCGGCACTTCTCCTGGTCGATCAGGACGATGCCATCCTCCTCGCGCTTGTAGATCGCCCCGCTCGGGCAGGACGCCGCGCACGCCGGGTTAAGGCAGTGCTCGCACAGGCGCGGCAGGTACATCATGAAAGTGTTTTCGTACTCGCCGTAGATGTCCGCCTGGATCTGGTCGAAGTTCTGGTCCTTGCGCCGCTTGGCGAACTCGCTGCCGAGGATCTCCTCCCAGTTCGGCCCCCACTCGATCTTTTCCATGCGCTTGCCGGACACCACCGAACGCGGCCGCGCGGTCGGCTGGTGGTCGCCCAGGGGCGCGGTGTGCAGGTGCTGGTAGTCGAAGTCGAACGGCTCGTAGTAGTCGTCGAGGCTCGGCAGGTCGGGGTTGGCGAAGATGTTCGCCAGCACCCGGAACTTGCCGCCGATGCGTGGGTTGATCGAGCCGTTGGCGTTGCGCACCCAGCCGCCCTTCCACTTGTCCTGGTTTTCCCATTCTTTCGGGTAGCCGATCCCGGGCTTGCTCTCGACGTTGTTGAACCAGGCGTATTCCATGCCTTCGCGGCTGGTCCAGACGTTCTTGCAGGTGATCGAGCAGGTATGGCAGCCGATGCATTTGTCCAGGTTCAGGACCATGCCGATTTGTGAACGAATCTTCATGACAACTCCTCAATCCATCTCGGTCGGCAGAGGGCGTGGCAGCTCATCGCCGTCCGAGCCATCGAGCCAGTCGACGCGGGCCATCTTGCGCACCACGACGAATTCGTCGCGGTTGCAACCGACCGTGCCGTAATAGTTGAAACCGTAGGCCTGCTGGGCATAGCCGCCGATCATGTGGGTCGGCTTGAGCACCACCCGGGTCACCGAGTTGTGGTGGCCGCCGCGGGTCTTGGTGGTCTCGGAACCGGGCACGTTCACGATCCGTTCCTGGGCGTGGTACATCATCACCATGCCCTCCTTGACCCGCTGGCTGACCACCGCCCGGGCGGTCGCCGCGCCGTTGGCGTTGAAGCATTCGATCCAGTCGTTGTCCTCGATGCCGGCGCGTTGCGCGTCGATTTCCGAGAGCCAGACAATCGGCCCGCCACGGCTCAGGGTGAGCATCAGCAGGTTGTCGCTGTAGGTGCTGTGGATGCCCCACTTCTGGTGCGGGGTGATCCAGTTCAGGACGATCTCGGTGTGGCCGTTGGTGCGCTTGCCCTTCACCGCCTCGATGGTCCGGGTGTTGACCGGCGGCCGGTAACTCATCAGCTGTTCACCGAACGCCTGCATCCACGGATGGTCCTGGTAGAACTGCTGGCGACCGGTGATGGTGCGCCACGGGATGTTCTCGTGGACGTTGGTGTAGCCGGCGTTGTAGCTGACGTGATCGTCCTCCAGGCCCGACCAGGTGGGGCTGGAAATGATCTTGCGCGGCTGCGCCTGGATATCGCGGAAGCGGATCGCCTCGTGGGCCTTGGACAGCGCCAGGTGGCTGTGGTCGATGCCGGTGAACGCGGACAGCGCGGCCCAGGCCTTGAGCGCCACATGGCCGTTGGTTTCCGGGGCCAGGGACAGGATCACCTCGGCGGCGTCGATCGCCGTGTCGATCTTCGGCCGGCCCTGGCTGATGCCCGCCGCGCCTTCGCGGTAATTCAGCTCGCCAAGGAATTTCACCTCCTTGTCGGTGTTCCAGTTGATGCCCTTGCCGCCGTTGCCGAGTTTCTCCAGCAGCGGCCCGAGGGAGGTGAACTGCTTGTAGATGTTCGGGTAGTCGCGCTCCACCACTTGCAGGTTCGGCGCGTTCTTGCCCGGCTGCGGGGCCACGCCGGCGGTTTTCCAGTCGGTGCCGCCGAACGGCTGGGCCAGTTCGCCGACGCTGTCATGCATCAGCGGCACGGTGACCAGGTCCTGCTCCACCCCGAGGTGCCCCACCGCCATGCTGGAAAACGCCTTGGCGATGCCCTTGTAGATCTCCCAGTCGGAACGCGATTCCCAGGCCGGGTCGATGGCCGCCGACAGCGGGTGGATGAAGGGATGCATGTCCGAGGTGTTCATGTCGTCCTTCTCGTACCAGGTGGCGGTCGGCAGGACGATGTCGGAATACACGCAGGTCGAGGACATGCGGAAGTCCAGGGTGGTGACCAGGTCGAGCTTGCCGATGGCGCCCTCGTCCACCCATTCGGCCTCTTGCGGCTCGCAGTCGCCGACCTGGCCGATGTCCTCGTTCATCACCCCGTTACGGGTGCCGAGCAGGTACTTGAGCATGTACTCGTGGCCCTTGCCCGAGGAGCCCAGCAGGTTGGAACGCCAGATGAACATGTTGCGCGGGAAGTTCTGCGGGCTGTCCGGCTGTTCGCAGGCAAAACGCAGGCTGCCTTCGTGCAGGCTCTTGACCACATAGTCCTTGGGCGCCATGCCGGCTGCGGCGGCGTCGCGACAGATGTGCAGCGGGTTGGTATTGAGCTGCGGCGCGCTGGGCAGCCAGCCGGCGCGTTCGGCGCGGATGTTGTAGTCCAGGGCGTGCTCGGGGAACTGGCTCTTGTCGGCCAGCGGCGAGAGCACGTCGTGCATGCTCATCTTCTCGTGGCGCCATTGCGAGCTGTGGGCGTAGAAGAAGCTGGTGCCGTTCATCTGCCGTGGCGGACGGCTCCAGTCCAGGCCGAAGGCCAGGGGCAGCCAGCCGCATTGCGGACGGAGTTTTTCCTGGCCGACGTAGTGGGCCCAGCCGCCACCGGTCTGGCCGACGCAACCGCAGAGCATGAGCATGTTGATCAGCCCGCGGTAGTTCATGTCCATGTGGTACCAGTGGTTCATCGCCGCGCCGACGATGATCATCGAGCGGCCACGGGTCTTGTCGGCGTTGTCGGCGAACTCGCGGGCGATCTGGATCGCTTTCTCGCGGCTGACGCCGGTGATCTGCTCCTGCCAGGCCGGGGTGCCGGGCACGCTGGCGTCGTCGTAGTCCTTGGCCACGTTGGCGCCGCCCAGGCCACGGTCGATGGCCAGGTTGGCCGCCGACAGGTCGAACACCGTGGCGACCTTGACCTGGCTGCCGTCGGCCAGGGTCAGGCTGCGCACCGGCACCCGGCGGTATTGCACGGCATCGCCGGCCACGTGCTGGAAGTGCTCCTGGGTTTCGCCGGCGAAGTAGGGAAAGGCCACTTCGGCGACATCGCCACCGATCAGGCTCAGGTTCAGGTCGATCTCGCGGCCCTCGCCGCCTTCGCGGGCGAGGATGTTCCACTTGCCCTGCTCGCCCCAGCGATAGCCGATGGAGCCCTGGGGCGACACCAGCTCGCCGCTGGCGTCGATGGCGATGGTTTTCCACTCCGGGTTGTTGTCCTGGCCGAGGTTGCCGGCCAGGTCCGAGGCGCGCAGGAAGCGGTCCGGCTGGTAGCCGGCCCCCGGCGCGGTGCCGAGCATCGGCTTGAGCAGCACCAGCACCGGCAGGTCGGTGTAGCGCTTGGCGTACTCGGTGAAATAGGCGCTCGGGCGGTCGAGGTGGAACTCCTTGAAGATCACATGATTGAAGGCCTGGGCCAGCGCCGCGTCGGTGCCCTGCTTGGGGTTGAGCCAGAGGTCGGTGAGCTTGGCCACTTCCGAATAGTCCGGGGTGATGGCCACGGTCTTGGTGCCCTTGTAGCGCACCTCGGTGAAGAAGTGCGCGTCGGGGGTGCGGGTCTGCGGAACGTTGGAACCCCAGGCGATGATGTAGTTGGAGTTGTACCAGTCGGCCGATTCCGGCACGTCGGTCTGCTCGCCCCAGACCATAGGCGAAGCCGGCGGCAGGTCGCAGTACCAGTCGTAGAAGCTCAGGCAGGCGCCGCCGATCAGCGACAGGTAGCGGGCGCCGGCGGCGTAGCTGACCATCGACATGGCCGGGATCGGCGAGAAACCGACGACCCGGTCGGGGCCGTATTGCTTGATGGTGTAGACGTTGGCCGCGGCGATGATCTCGTTGACCTCATCCCAGCTGGAACGGATGAAGCCGCCCATGCCGCGCTTGCTCTTGTACGACTCGGCCTTGACCGGGTCCTCGACAATGCTCGCCCAGGCTTGCACCGGCGCCAGGCTCTGGCGCGCCTGGCGCCACAGTTTGAGCAGCGGCTTGCGGATCTTCGGGTACTTCAGGCGGTTGGCGCTGTAGATGTACCAGCTGTAGCTGGCGCCCCGCGGGCAGCCGCGCGGCTCGTGGTTGGGCAGGTCGTTGCGGGTGCGCGGGTAGTCGGTCTGCTGGGTTTCCCAGGTGATCAGGCCGTTCTTCACGTAGATCTTCCACGAGCAGGAACCGGTGCAGTTCACCCCGTGAGTGGAGCGCACGATCTTGTCGTACTGCCAGCGCGAGCGGTAGACGTTCTCCCAGTCGCGGGATTCCTTGCGGGTCTCCCCGTGGCCGTCGGCGAACTCGCTTTGCTTGCGGTTGAAGAACCGCAGTTGATCCAACAAATGACTCATGGTGCTTTCCTCTCAGGCTTGCCGCGGGGTTCTGTGCCCCGCCGGCAAGGTTTGGATTCGGGTCGTGTCAGCAGGGAGTCGCCGCGCCCTTGCGCGCGTACCACCACCAGGTCACCACAATGCAGCTCAGGTAAAAGCCGACGAACATGTAGAAGGCCATTTCCGGGCCGCCGGTCTGGGCCATGGAAGTGCCGAAGGATTTGGGGATGAAGAACGCGCCGAAGGCGCCCATGGCCGAGCTGAAGCCAAGGACCGCGGCCGACTCCTTGCCGGCGTTTTTCAGCGCCTGCTCGCGCACCGCCGAGCTTTGCCCGGCGGCGGCCTTTTCGTGCAGGGTGCGGAAGATCACCGGGATCATGCGGAAGGTGGAGCCGTTGCCGATGCCGGTGGTGATGAACAGCAGCATGAACAGGCCGAGGAAGCCGTAGAAGTTGCCGCCGGCGCCGTTGTGCGGAAGAAAATGAAGAACCCCGAAGACCATCACGATCATCGCCACGAAGTTCCACAAGGTGACCCGGGCACCGCCCAGCTTGTCCGCCAGCCAGCCACCCAGCGGCCGCACCAGGGCGCCCACCAGCGGGCCGAGGAAGGCGAATTTCAGCGCCACCACGTCCGGGAACGCGGTCTTGATCAGCAGCGGAAAGGCCGCCGAAAAGCCGATGAACGAACCGAAGGTCGCCAGGTACAGCCAGCACATCAGCCAGTTGTGCTTGCGCTTGAAGATCACCGCCTGCTCGCTGAACGAGGCCTTGGCGCTGGACAGGTCGTTCATGCCGAACCAGGCCAGCAGGGTCACCGCGATAATGAACGGCACCCAGAGGAAACCGGCGTTCTGCAGCCACAGCTGGCTACCATCGGCCAGCATCTGGGGCTGCCCGCCGAGCCAGCCGAACAGGCCGAAGGTGATCACCAGCGGCACGCAGAACTGCATCACCGACACCCCGAGGTTGCCCAGCCCGGCATTCAGGCCCAGGGCCGTGCCCTGCTGCGACTTGGGGTAGAAGAAGCTGATGTTGGACATGCTCGAGGCGAAGTTGCCGCCGCCGAAACCGCAGAGCAGCGCGATCAGCACGAATACGCTGTAGGGGGTGTTCGGGTCCTGCACGGCAAAGCCCATCCACAGCGACGGCAGCAGCAGCGAAGCAGTGCTCAGGGCGGTCCAGCGGCGGCCGCCGAAGATCGGCACCATGAACGAATAGAACACCCGCAAGGTGGCGCCGGACAGCCCCGGCAGCGCCGCCAGCCAGAACAGCTGGTCGGTGCTGAAGCTGAAGCCGATGGCGTTCAGGCGCACGATCACCGTGCTCCAGACCATCCACACGGCAAAGGCCAAGAGCAGCGCGGGAATCGAGATCCACAGGTTGCGGGTCGCTGTCTGCTTGCCGCTGCGCCCCCAGAAAGCGGGGTCTTCCGGGCGCCAGTCATGAATCACCGGGCCTGAATCGGGCTTGTTAAGAACCGACATGTTCTTCTCCTTGGGCAATGCTGGAAAACGGGGACGAGGTGGCCGGCGGCTGTTTGCCCAGCAGCGGGCGCTTGCGGATTTCGCTGAAGTACATCCAGGTGAGCGACACCCAGACCACGCCGTACATCAACATGAAGCAGGAAGAGCGCACGCCGGTGAGGTCCACCAGGGCGCCGAACAGGATCGGCAGGACGAAGCCGCCGAGGCCGCCGGCCAAGCCGACGATGCCGGACACCGCGCCCATGTTTTGTGGGTAGTCGTTGGCGATGTACTTGAACACCGAGGCCTTGCCGAAGGCGAAGGCGATGCCCATGACGAACAACAGCACGGTGAACAGCGCCGGGCTCAGGCCAATGTGGAAATCCAGGGTGCCGTCGACGGTGTGCACTTGCAGCTGGGTCTGCGGGTAGGACAGCAGGAACAGGCAGATCCAGCTGACCCAGAGCACCCACCAGGTCACGCTCTGGGCGCCCCAGCGGTCCGACATCCAGCCGCCGACGGCGCGCAGCACACCACCCGGCAGGGAGAAACAGGCGGCCAGCAGCGCCGCGCTCTGCAGGCTGAAACCGTATTCCTGCACGTAGTACTGGGTCATCCACAGCGCCAGGGCCACATAGCCGCCGAAGACGATCGAGTAGTACTGGCAGTAGCGCCACACCGCCGGGTCCTTCAGCGCGCCCAACTGCTCGCGCAGGGTGGCGCCGGAAGCGCTGCGGTGGGCCTTGTTGTCGGCGCTGAGGAACCAGAACAGCAGCGCGGTGATGAACAGGATGGCGCTGAAGGCCTTCGGCACCAGCTGCCAGCTGCCGGCGGCGATCAGCGCCGGGGCGAGGAACTTGGTCAGCGCGGCGCCGGCGTTACCGGCGCCGAAGATGCCCATGGCGAAGCCCTGGTTGTCCTGGTCGAACCACTTGGCGACGTAGGCGATGCCCACCGAAAACGAACCGCCTGCCAGGCCGACGAACAGGCCCAGGACCAGGAACTGCCAGTAGGCCGTGGCGTGACTGATCAGGTACAGCGGCAACACGCAGCACAGCATCAGCAGGAAGAACACGCTGCGCCCGCCAAAGCGGTCGGTCAGCAGGCCCAGCGGCAGGCGCGCCAGCGAACCGGTGAGCACCGGGGTGGCGGCCAGCAGGCCGAACTGGGTTTCGTTGAGCTGGAGCAGCTCCTTGATCGGCACCCCGAGCACCGCGAACATCATCCAGACCATGAAGCACACGGTGAAGGCCAGCGTACTCATGCCCAGCACCAGGCCTTGTCGCACACGCGGTTGGGTCATCTCGCTCTCCAGTCAGTCATTCATGGCCGCAGACTAGAGAGGCGAACCCGGTAAAAACTTGACCCGGGTCAATGAAGCCCGGGGCCTCACGGGCCTATGCTTGCGCCGCCTACCTCCAACGAGGTAGTGCCGAAAAACCTCTGAACCCTTTGTTTATCAGGCTCTTGCCTTGGCTCCACGAGGCGCTTGCACGGATCCGATGGACAACAACTCTTTAGAGGTAGAGCGCCAGGGACCGGCGGCAAAACCATCGCCAGCCGCCCCTGGAGCTTTCCATGCCAGCCCTCCTCTCTTTCATCCTCAGCCTGCTCAGCTGTGGCCCGCGCCCATGATCCGCTGGCTGCGCAGCTCCCTGCCCGCCCGCGCCGGCCTGGCGGTGATCCTGATCGCCGTGCTGGCGCTGGCCAGTTCCCTGAGCGCCGGGCTGATCGCCTGGTTCAGCCAGGGCGACGCGGCGGCCATCAATACCGCGGGCTCGGTGCGCATGGAGACCTACCACCTGAGCTGGAAGCTGGCCGCCGGCGCCAGCGCCGAAGACATCCAGCGTATCCGCCAGAGCCTGCAACAGCGCCTCGACAGCCAGTCGCTCAGGGCTGTGCTGGAAGACGGCGCCGATCCCGACCTGCTGGGCAGCTACCGGCAGATCCAGCAACGCTGGAACGACGAATTGCAGCCGGCCCTGGAACGCCAAGATGCCGCGGCGTTCCAGGCCCTGGCCCTGCCCTTCGTCGAACAGCTGAACCAGTTCGTCAGCCTGCTGCAACGCCAGAGCGAACATAAACAGACCTGGCAACAGCTGATCCAGGGCGCGGCGCTGTTCACCACCCTGTTCGTCCTGCTGCTGGGCCTGTACGAGCTGCAATACAGCGTGGTCACGCCGTTGCAGGAACTGGTGGAAGCCACCCAGGGTTTTCGTCGCGGCGAGTTCCAGGTGCGGGTCAACCACCAGTCCCAGGACGAACTGGGCCAGCTGGCCACCAGCTTCAACGCCATGGCCGAGACCATCGAGCAATCCCACCGCACCCTGGAAACCCTGGTGCGGCAAAAGACCCACAACCTGCAACAGGCCAATGCCGCCCTCGAGCTGCTGTATCAGAGCAGCCGCAGCCTGGCCACGCGGCTGGCCAACGCCGAAGGCCTGGACGAGTTGATCCGGCGCTTCCAGCAGCGCCTGCCGGGGCTGCGCCTGTCGCTGTGCCTGCAAGGCCAGTTGCAGGCCCCGGCGCAGCAGCTGATCGCCCTGCACGGCGCCAGCAGCCGGGATGTCTGCGCGGTCAGCGATTGCGCCAGCTGCCAGCGCCACCAGTCCATCAGCCGGCAGAGCTTCAGCATCAGCAACCAGGGCAGCGAACTGGGCGAGCTCAAGGCGCACTTCCTCGACGGCCATGCCCCGCAAGCCTGGGAAACCGAACTGATCCAGGCCCTGGCCAACCTGATCGGCACCTCGCTGTCGCTCAAGCGCCAGCGCGAACAGGACCATCGCCTGCTGCTGTTCGAAGAGCGCGCGATCATCGCCCGCGAGCTCCACGACTCCCTGGCCCAGGCCTTGTCCTACATGAAGCTGCAGGTCAGCCGCATGCAGACCCTGATGCGCCGTGGCGAACCGGTGAGTACCCTGGAAAACGTCACCGCCGAACTGCGCGAAGGGGTGAACAATGCCTACCGCCAGCTGCGCGAACTGCTGACCACCTTCCGCCTGCAGATCCACGATGCCGGGCTGGTGCGCGAGCTCGAAGCGACCACCGAGGAGTTCTCCCGTCGCGGCGATTTCCAGGTGCACCTGCAACTCGACAGCCTGGCTTTCGAGCTGTCGGCCAGCGAGCAGATCCACCTGTTGCAGATCACCCGCGAGGCGCTTTCCAACTGCCTGCGCCACGCCCACGCGGAAAATGTCTGGCTGCAACTGCGCCAGCACGGCGAAACCCTGCGCCTGTCGATCGAGGACGATGGCCGCGGCTTCAGCGGCGACCACGACACCAGCGGCAATCAACGCGAACACCACGGCCTGAACATCATGGATGAGCGGGCCCGCAGCCTGCATGGCCAGTTGCAGATTTTTTCCAGGACGCCCCAGGGCACCCTGGTGCAGATGGAATTCCGTCCGGAGTTTCTCGGAGTCCCCACAGAAGGTAGCGCCGCATGAACCCATACTCCACCTACCGGATCCTGCTGGTCGACGACCATCCGATGATGCGTCGCGGCATCCGCCAGATGCTCGAACTGGAAGACGACCTGCAGATCGTCGGCGAGGCCAGCCACGGCGAAGAAGCCCTGGGCCTGATCGAGCCGTTGCAGCCCGACCTGGTGCTGCTCGACAACAACATGCCGCAACTCAACGGCATCGAGACCCTGCGCCGCCTGCGGACCATGGACTATCGCGGCAAGGTGCTGCTGTTCACCGTGTCCGACGCCGAGGACGACATTCGCGACGCCCTGCGCCTGGACGCCGACGGCTACCTGCTCAAGGACATGGAACCCGAGCTGCTGATCCAGTACCTGCGCGATGCGCTGAACGGCGCCCTGGTAATCAGCCCGGGGCTGACCCGGGTCATGGCCCAGGCCCTGCGTTCACCGCCGCGCCAGCCGGAGGTCGAGCTGACCGAACGCGAGCGCCAGGTGCTCAAGACCATCGCCAGCGGCTACAGCAACAAGGTCATCGGCCACAAGCTGGGCATCACCGAAGGCACGGTCAAGGTCCATGTGAAGAACCTGCTGCACAAGCTCGGCCTGCGCTCGCGGGTCGAGGCCGCGGTGTGGGCCATGGAGCACCTGCGCAACGCCGGCTGAGCCGCGCCTCGCCCTCTGCCCCTTTAGAGGTAGGCCGGCGGAGGCATAGGCCATGGCAGCCCCGCGCTCTACCATGGCCGGCAGCGGAGGTATCCATGCTGACCCACCCTTCCATCGTGCTGTTCCTGCGGCGCCATCATCTGTTCAGCCAGTTGCCGGACAAGGTCTTCGAGGAGGTCTGCGCCCAGGCCATGCTCAGGCGCCTGCCCAGCCACAACACCCTGATGCACCAGGGCGACCCGGCCAAGCGCTTTTTCCTGTTGGTCAGCGGCCAGGTCAAGCTGTACCGCATCAGCGGCGAAGGCCAGGAAAACCTGGTGGAAATCATCCAGCCCGGGCAGACCTTCGCCGAGGCCCTGCTGTTCAGCCAGGCGCGCTTCTACCCGGTGAACGCCAGCGCGCTGAAAGACAGCGTGCTGATCAGCATCGACGGCAACCATTACCGCCACGCCCTGGAGGACCAGCCCCAGGTGTGCCTGGCAATCCTGGCGAGCATGAGCGTGCACCTGCACCAGCGCCTCAAGGACATCGACACCCTGACCCTGGGCAGCGCCAGCCGGCGGGTGGTGAATTTCCTGTTGCAGGAACGCGACCCGCTCAGCGGCGAGGTGGTGCTGCAGGTGTCCAAGCGCCTGGTGGCCTCGAAGCTGGGGATCCAGCCCGAGACCTTCTCGCGCATCCTCCATCGCCTGGTGGACAGCGGCCTGATCGCCATGGAACGGCGCACTATCCTGATCCTCGGCGCCGAGCAACTAGCCACCTACCAGGGCTGACCCCAATCGGTGAACACCGCCCCTGTAGGAGTGCAGCTTGCGCGCGATGAACCTGAGGGCAATGCGGGGTGTCAGGTTGCGCGCGTCATCGTTGACGACCATCGCGAGCAAGCTGCGCTCCTACAGGGGGTAGCCGGAGCCGCACACGGTCTTGTAGTCGCTACCCAGCGCAGCGAGGCTGCGAACGAGGACTGGCCGGACACCTGTAGGAGCGCAGCTTGCTCGCGAGGCGTCGTCTCAGGCACGCCGCGTTATCCCGGTCGCCGGCGCCTGCAAAAGGCATTGCCCGGCGCCCCCGTGACTCAACGCGCCGCCAGCCCCTTCCCCGCCCGTTCCAGGCCGCGCCACAGCCAGACCGGCAACACATCCGGGTCGAGGCTGTCGATCAGGTTCTTCAGGGTCAGGCCCAGTTCGGTATCGCCCTCGATCACCAGGCGCCGGCGGAAGAACAGGGTGTCCGGGTCTTCCTGGCGGCTGGCCAGCAGCAGGAACTCGCGCCAGTTGCCGCTGATGGTCACGTCGGCCCGGGCCCGCGCGGCGATGCGCAGGCCGTCGCGGTCGCGGGTCAGGTACCAGGCCAGGCCCAGGTCGGGAATGCGCAGGCACAACCAGCGCCGGCGCAGCAGGTCGAATTCGCCGGCGCGCAGCGGCTCGGCCAGGCAGCGGTTGAGCCCCTGCTGCAAGGCCAGGCGCTGCACGCCGAACGGCACCCGCCGCAGCCATGGCAGCAGCCGGTCGGCGCTGCGCAGCAGCCATTCCTTGCGTTTGGATTTGCCACTCAGCACAGGCCCACCTCCTCGACGCGCAACATCCCGGCCTGGCCATGCCAGTAACCGTTGCAGCCCTCGACGAACAGCGGTGGCGTCGCGCCCTGGCGCACCCGCTGATAGGCCTCGATCACCTCGCCCATGCCCTGGGCCCGCGGGCTCAGGCGCAGCAGGTCGGCGCCGCAGGCCACCAGCCCGGCGTAGTCCGCCAGCAGATTGGTGACCTCCGCCGACATAGTCTGGATGCCATTAAGGGTGAACAGCGCCTGGCCTTCCTGGCTGCTCAGCGCCAGGCCGTCGGGGTACTGGATGCAGCAGAACTGGCAGTCATCCTTGGGCCGGTCCTGGGCCCGGGCGGTGAAGCAGCGCGCGGAATACGCCAGCGGCAGATGCCCATAGGCGAAGACTTCGACCTCGGGCACGGCCTGGCCCAATTCCCGTACCTGATCCAGCACCGCGCGGATCAGCGTCGCCGAACATTCCACCGGCGGCACCCAGCGCATCATCCCGCAGGCCTGCAACTGCGCCAGGGCGTGGCCGTTGTACAGGTTGAGCGCCGGGCCACCGACGAACGGCAGCTTGCGCTCGGCGAGGAACTGCACCGCGCCCATGTCGTTGGCCTCCACCAGCAGCTCGCCGTTGTCGCACAGGCGCCGCAGGCTGGACAGCTCCGAGGCGGCTTCGATCAGGGTCAGGCTGGACAGCACGATCTGCGCCTGGCTACAGCCCTGCAGTTCGCGCCCCAGGCCCAGCCACTGGTCCAGGGACAAGGCCCGGCGTTTCGAACAGACGGTTTCCCCCAGGTAAATCACATCCAGGGGCAAGGCCGACATCTCGGCATAGAAACGCCCCAATTGTTCCTTGTCCCAGTAGAACAGGACGGGGCCCAGGCTGAGCTTCATCGCGAACTCCTCATTGCCATGATCGGTGGTAGGCACCCAGGGTGGTCTGGCTGCCCTCGGACAGAGCGGCCAGCACCAGGCGCCACTGGTCCTTGACCGCAAAATTCGCGGGCGCGGCGCGATGGGCATCCAGCGCCGCGCGCCAGACCCGGGTGACCTGCTCGACATAGGCCGGGCTGCGCTGGCGGCCTTCGATCTTCACCGCCTCGACGCCAATGGCCGCCAGCTCCGGCAGCAGGTCCAGGGTGTCGAGGCTGGTGGGTTCCTCCAGGGCATGGAAGCGCCTGCCTTCGACCAGGAAGCGCCCCTTGCACAGGGTCGGGTAGCCGGCCGCTTCGTTATCGCTGTAGCGGTCGATCAGCACTTCGCTGAGACGGGCGCTCAAGCCTTCGGCGTCCTCGCTCCAGCGCACCGCCTTGGCCGGCGAGCAGACGCCGCACAGGTTCGGCGACTCGCCGGTGATGTAGGAAGACAGGTGGCAGCGCCCCTCGGCCATGATGCACAGGCTGCCAAAGGCGAACACCTCGATCGGCACCGTGCTGCTGGCCGCCACCTGGCGCACCTGGGCCAGCGACAGTACCCGCGGCAGCACCGCGCGGCGGATGTTGTAGTGCTGGGCGTAGAACGCCAGGGCGCTGGCATTGGTCGCCGAGCCCTGCACCGACAGGTGCAGGTTCAATTGCGGGTGGCGCTGGCTGGCATAGGCCAGGACCCCGGGATCGGCGGCGATCAGCGCGTCGACCCCATGATCGGCGGCGCGGTCCACCGCCCGTTGCCAGCGCGCCCAGCCCTGGGGCTGGGGGTAGGTGTTGACCGCCACATAGAGTTTGCGTTGGTGCTGGCGGATGTGCGCGACCGCCGCGTCGAACTGCTTGTCGTCCATGTTCAGGCCGGCGAAATGCCGGGCGTTGGTGTCGTCGCGAAAGCCGACGTAGACGGCATCGGCGCCTTGGCGCACCGCCGCTTTCAGCGCAGGCAGGTTGCCTGCGGGGCAGACCAGTTGCATGGGGGTTCCTCATCAAAGAACGCGCCGGGACGACGCGTATGCTGCGATCGGAAATGCGCTGCCAGTCTAGCCAGACCGGCAGCCACGGCCTTGACCACAATCAATTGCCGTCACTGCATCAGCTCGGCGAACGACAGGAAGGGCACAGGGTCGCCCACCTGCACCTGACGCTCACATTCCACCAGCGCCAGGCCATCGGCCCAGCAGGCGGCGCTGAGCATCGCCGAGCTTTGCTGGGGGTGCAGTTGCACGCTGGTCTGGGCATCCTCGCCGGGCACCAGGCGGGCACGCAGATACTGGCGGCGCCGGTTGCGCTGCAGCCACTCGAAACCCGCCGGCAACGCCAGGGGCCGCGGCAACACATCCGTCACGCCCTGGGCCCGCAGCAGGAACGGCCGCACCACCACCAGCGCGGTCACCAGCGCCGCTGAGGGATTGCCCGGCATGCCGATCCACGGCTTGCCGGCCACTTCGCCAAAGGCCAGGGGCTTGCCCGGCTGGATCGCCAGGCGCCAGAAATCCACGTGGCCCAGCTCTTCGATCGCCTGCTTGAGGTGGTCTTCCTCGCCGACCGAGACCCCGCCCGAGGTCAGCAGCAGGTCGCACTCCGACGAGGCCAGGCTCAAGGCGTGGCGGCTGGCCGCCAGCTCATCGGCCATCACCCCGTAGTCGTGCACCTCGACGCCCCAACCGCGCAGCAGCGCCGACAGGCAATACCGATTGCTGTTGTAGATCTGCCCCGGCGCCAGGGGCTGGCCGGGCTCGCGCAGCTCGTCGCCGCTGCTCAGCAGGCACACGCGCAGCGGCCGATAGACCTCGACCCGGGCGATCCCGGCAGCGGCCAGCAACCCCAATTCCTGGGCGCGCAGGCGCTTGCCGGCCTTGAGCAACAGCTCGCCGCGAGCCACCTCCTCGCCCTGCCGGCGCACGTGATCGCCTACCGTCACCGGCGGCAAGCAGAGCTGCCCGTCCTCGACCCGGCAGCTCTCCTGGGGCACCACCGTATCGGCCCCCGGCGGCAAGGGCGCGCCGGTGAAGATGCGCACCGCCTGCCCCGCCGCCAAGGGTGTGTCCGCCGCCTGCCCGGCGGCGATCCGCCCGCCCAGGGTCAGGCGGCCACCAGCAGGCGGCAGGTCGGCAGCGCGCAAGGCGTAGCCGTCCATGGCGCTGTTGTCCCAGCCGGGCAGGTTCAGTGGCGAATGGATGTCCGCCGCCAGCACCCGGCCCAGGGCCTGCTCCAGGGCGATGTCCTGGGTCGTGGGCGGTGGTGGCACCTGGTCCAGCAGATGGGCGATGGCCTGGTCCACCGGGATCAGTTGGCCGCTGTCGCAGCCACAGCCGGTCACGGCCGCACCCCACAGGCCTCGATCTGCTGCCCTGGCGCCTGATGGGGCTGCGGCTTGAGATGGGGGGCGAAATTGCACGGGCCGGTGCGGCTGTCCAGCTGCGGACGCAGGATCATGTTCCAGGCGGTGCGGCAGGCCCCCGGCGAGCCCGGCACGCACACCACCAGCACGCCGTTGCTGACCCCGGCCAGGGCCCGCGACTGCAGGCTGGACATGCCGATTTCCTCCACCGACACCTGGCGGAACAGCTCGCCGAAACCTTCCACATGCTTGTCCAGCAGCGGCATTACCGCCTGGGGCGTGTTGTCCCGCGCGGTGAAGCCGGTGCCGCCGGTCATCAGCACCACCTGCACCTCGGGGTCGGCGATCCACTGCGAGACACGGGCGCGGATCTGGTAGATGTCGTCCGGCACCAGGCCGCGATCGACCAGCACATGGCCGGCGGCCTGCAACAGGTCGCTGAGGGTCTGGCCCGAGGTGTCGGTGTCCAGGGTGCGCGTATCGCTGATGGTCAGCACGGCGATGTTCAGGGGGTGAAACGTGCGTTGCGCCAGATGGGCCATATCCAAGCCTTCCCGTGAATGAGATAGGCCCCAGCCTGAACCGAATCCTTGGAGGAACCTATTCCTCCAAGGAGGTACCTCGACGGGGCGACAAGCCTCAGGGCGCCAGCCGGCCGTGGCGCCAGGCGCCCTCATGCAGGCGGTAGTCGAGGCGGTCATGCAGGCGGTCGCTGCGCCCTTGCCAGAACTCCATGCGCTGCGGGCGCAGGCAGTAGCCGCCCCAGTGTTCCGGGCGCGGCACCGGCTGGCCGTCGAAGCGGCTGGTGGTGCTGGTCAGCAGGGATTCCAGTTGCAGCCGGTTGGCCAAGGGCTGGCTTTGCGGCGACGCCCAGGCACCAAGGCGACTGGCCAGGGAGCGTGAATCGAAATACACATCCGACAGCCGCGGCGCTAACCGCGAGACTAATCCTTCGATCCGCACCTGGCGCTCCAGGGCCGGCCAGAAGAAGGTCATGGCGGCCCGGGGATTGGCCGCCAGTTCCAGGCCCTTGGCGCTCTGGTAGTTGCCGAAGAAGGTGAAACCCTCGGCGCTCAAGCCCTTGAGCAACAGCACCCGGCAATGGGGCTGGCCCTGCTCGTCGACCGTGGCCAGGCACATGCTGTTGGCCTCCACCGGCGCCTGCTCGGTGTCGCGGGCCTGTTGCAGCCACTGCTGGAACAGCGGCAGTGGATCGTCCGGCGCGGCCTCGTCGGCCAGGCCATCGCGGCAGTAGTTACGGCGCATCTGGGCCAGGGAAAGCGGCATGAGGGTGATCTCCGTTGGGGTTTTGCGCAGTCTGCGAGGCCGCGCCGGGCATGACCTTGATCGCCATCAACGGCAGTTGCCGATCGCTATCTTCTGTAGCAACTGCGCCGCTCTCTAGACACCCATGTTCCGTAGCCGCTGCCGAGCGCAGCGAGGCTGCGATCGGCTGCGCAGCAGCCGCCAATCCAGGAGACGCGGTATTCCAGGTAGATCCGGTACACAGGCTTTGCGAGGACTGCGTCGGAATGCCGCCCACCTCGATCGCAGCCTCGCAGGCTCGGCAGCGGCTACATGTGGCGCGCCAGCCGCTGCTTCTGTAGGAGCGAAGCTTGCTCGCGATGGTCGTCAACGGTGACGCGCATAACCTGACACCCCGCATCGTTCTCAGGTTCATCGCGAGCAAGCTTCGCTCCTACAGAGGCAATCGAACGTCGGCCGGCCTGCTATTTGAGCCGCAGGCGCCGAGCCAGTTTGTGCAGGTTGCTCGGGTCGACTTCCAGCAAGCGTGCGGCGCGGGCCCAGTTGTTGCGGCAGCGGCTCAGGGCCTGGTGGATCTTCTGCCGCTGATAATCGTCGACGGCTTCGCTCAGGGGCTGGAAGGGTCCGTCGTCGGCCGCCAGTGGCGACGGTTCGAGCGGCTCCGCGCCCTTCACCGAGCTGTCGAGATCGAGCACGTCCGGCTCCAGGGTCAGGATCTGGCTGCGACTGCCGCCACGGCTGAGCTGCTTGAGCGCGGCGCGGCTGATCACGTGTTCCAGTTCCCGCACATTGCCCGGCCAGGGGTAAGCCAGCAGCGCCCGTTCGGCCGCCGGCGACAGGCGCAGGCCACGCAGGCCGAGACGGCTGCGGTTGAGCTCGAGGAAATGCCCGGCCAGCACCAGCACATCCGGGCCGCGTTCGCGCAGCGGCGGGATCGGCACCGGGTACACCGAAAGCCGATGGTACAGGTCGGCGCGAAACAGCCCGTCGCGGATGCTGTCCGGCAGGTGGCGGTTGGTCGCGGCGATGATGCGCACATCCACATGCAGCGGCTTGTCCGCCCCCAGGCGCTGGATCTCGCCGTTCTGCAGGGTGCGCAGCAACTTGGCCTGCACGCTCAACGGCAGCTCGCCGACCTCGTCGAGAAACAGCGTGCCGCCGTTGGCCGCGTCGAAGCGCCCGGCGCGGTCGCTGGTGGCGCCGGAGAAGGCACCCTTGACGTGGCCGAACAGCTCACTCTCGGCCAGGGACTCCGGCAGCGCTGCACAGTTGACCTGCACCAGCGGCTTGTGGGCGCGCCGGGACAGGCGATGCAGGCGGCGGGCGAACAGCTCCTTGCCGACCCCGGTCTCGCCCAGCAGCAACACCGGCAATTCGGAATCGGCGAGCACATCCAGCTCGTTGAGCAACTGATGCAGGACTTCGCTCTGGCCGAGAATCTCGCCCTCCTCCACCGGCCCGCGCGCATCCTGCGGCTCGCTGCGGGACAGGCGCAGGCTGCGGTTCTCCTGCTCCAGGCGGGTGACCCGCAGCGCCGCCTCGATCTGCAGGCTGCAACGCTTGAGCTCGTCGCGGGCCTGGCGGTCGAAGGTGCCGGGGCGCAGCGCGTCGAGGGTGATGGCGCCCCAGACCCGCCCTTCCACATACAGGCTCACGCCCATGCAGTCGTGCACCGCCAGCGGCCCGTTGTCCGGGTGGTCGAGCAGCCCGTCATAGGGGTCCGGCAGGCGGCTGTCGGGCTCGAACCAGGTCGGCTCGCGGGACGCCATGATCGCCGCCAGGCGCGGGTGCTGGGCAATCACAAAGCGCCGGCCGATGGCTTCGTGCACCAGGCCGACGGTGGCCAGCGGCCGCAGGCTGTCGTCGTCCAGGCGCAGCAGGCCCACGGCCCCGGCCTTGAAGTATTCCCGCAGGGTCTGCACCAGACGCTGCAACCGCACGGCATTGGGCAACTCGACAATCAGGTCGGCCGCCAGACTTTCACGCAACATGGTAGTCATCACCCTTTCTGGTGGTTTTAACCCCGTGGTTTCGGGGTCATCCGCACCACGACAAAAAATTAATCCATTATTTTCAAAAAGTTACAGCTGGCATGCCGACTGCAACGGCCCAGGGGAACCGTTGCCACTCCAACAAGGAAAACCTGATGAACCCGACACTGCTGGAACGACCCGCTCCTTCCCAACCAGACGCTTCGAAGCACAACCTCCTGGAGCAAAGCCTCGGCCAACTGGCCTGCGACATCCCCGGCGCCAGCCGGGTGTTTCATGAGTTCAACCTGGACTTCTGCTGCGGCGGGCAGAAAACCCTGCGCGACGCCGCCCTCGGCAAAGGCCTCGACCCGGTGCAGATCGCCGAGGCCCTGCACCTGCTGCAAGACAGCGCCGCCCGGCAGCAGGACTGGCGCGATGAACCGAGCGAGGCGCTGATCGCCCATATCCTCACCCGCTACCACGCCCGCCACCGCGAACAGCTGCCGGAACTGATCCGCCTGGCCTGCCGCGTGGAGCAGGTGCATGGCGCCCGCAGCAGCTGCCCCAACGGCCTGGCCGATCACCTGCGGGACATGCAGCAGGAGCTCGAAGGCCACATGCTCAAGGAAGAACAGGTGCTGTTCCCGATGCTGCAACAGGGCCTGGGCCGCCGGGCCGCGCCGCCGATCCACGTGCTGCGCCTGGAACACGAGCAACATGGCGAGGCCCTGGAGAAGCTGCTGGTGCTGACCGACCACATCACCCCGCCCGCCGACGCCTGCAACACCTGGCGCGCGCTGTACCGCGGGCTGAGCGAATTTCGCGACGACCTGATGCAGCACATCCACCTGGAAAACAACGTGCTGTTCGTCAATGCCCTGAACGCTTGAGCCCCGCCCTCCCGTGCCAGCCCTGTGGCTGGCACGTTCATTCAGCCGTGCCAATAGAACATCGCCTTGGCCAGGACCACGATCAGCAGCATGTGCCCCAGCACGCTGCGGCGGATCCAGCAGGCGCGGCCGGCGCTCAGCCGCGCGGTCTTGAGCCAGTACGCCAGCAACAGGTAATGGCCGATGATGCTCAGGGCCAGGACAATCTTCAGGCTCAACAGGCTGGCGAAACTGCTGCCCAGGGGCTGGCTCAAGGCGCCGCGATGCTGCCAGGCCAGGCCGATACCGGCGCCGTACAACAGCAGCACCACGCCATGCAGGACCTTGCGCGAACGCACCGCGATGGCCTGGTCCGCCGCCACTTGGGCGTCGCTCGCCAGTTGCCGGCGCGCCGTATGCCAGATGCACACCTCGAAGAACAGCGTGCCGATAAAAGCGATGGCCGCCAGCAAATGCGTGACCAGTAACCAGGGGTAGATCATTGCCCTTCTCCTTGCTCTGCGTTCAGGCTCAGCCCGGATGCCCGTCGACCCGCGCCCGCAGCAGCATCGGCCCGTAGCGCCAGACGTACAGGGCAAAGGCCAGGGCCCAGCACAGGCCCGCCAGCCACAACGCCGCCACCGGCAGCCAGAGCACCAGCAGCACCCGGCTGAGGCAGGCCAGGTTGAGCAGGATGAACGCCAGGGTCATGCCCGCCGGCGGTTCCAACGGCCGCCCGGTGTGGCCCAGGCTGACCCGGGCGATCATCGCCAGGATCAGCCCGGCCATGGCGCCGATGGTCAGGCCGTGCAGGGCCAGGCTGGGGTTGAGCGGCGCGCCGAAATGCCACAGCGCCATGCCCAGGCACGCCAGCGCCAGCCAGGCGTAGGCCAGGTGCAGCGACCACAGCAGCGGCACCCGCCACAGCCCGCGGTCCTGCCAGCGCCACAGCCGCAGCAGGTGCCCGGCCGCCAGCAGCAGGAACAGCGCGCCGACCCAGGTATTGGCCACCAGCGCCGGCCCGGCGGCATACAGCAGCGCCACCAAGGCCGAGCCCACCAGCAGCAGATAATCGAGCCACGGCCAGGGCGCCACGGCCGCGACCCGACCGAGGCCGCGCTGGGTGAAAAACGGAATCACCCGCCCGCCGATCAGGCTCATCATCGCCGCCACCAGCCACAGGCCGCTCAGCACGCCCTGGCGCTGCCAGCCTTCGTGACCTTGCAGCAGGCCGGCCACCGACAGGCCATCGGCCGCGGCGAGCAACAGCAGCACCAGGACAATCGGGTAATTACGTTGCTGCCGTACCTTCCACAGCATGCGGCCCATCAACCCAGCCAACGCCAGGGGAAAGCCCAGCTCCAGCACCGCCAGCAGCGGCCAGGGCGCGCTGCCCAGCCAGGCCAGGCGCGCGGCCAGCCAGAGCAGGGCCAGGGCCGCCAGCGGCTTGCCGCAGAGGCCCGGCTGGCCGGTCCAGGTCTGCACCGCGGTCAGCAGGAAGCCGGCGATGATCGCCAGGCCGAAACCGAACAGCAGTTCGTGGCGGTGCCAGCCCAGCCAGCCCCCCGCCGGTTGCCAGTCGCCCAGGGCACCCTGCAGGGCCGTCAGCCACAGCGGCACCACCAGCAGCGCCAGGACACAACCGGCGAGAAAGAACGGCCGGAAGGCCAGGCGTAACAGCGGCACGATCGCCAGCGCTGCACGACGGTCAAGTACTTGCATCAAGCCCACTCCTTTACCCAGCGGCCGACCCGGCGACGGTCGACACGCGGCGAATGAAATCCCCGGCCATCATCGGCCATTGGCGCGCCCTTGCCGTTGTCGCAAATCAAGCTTGCCCGGGATGCGGCGGGCTGTTGTGCCCGCCGTCCTTTCTGGCAGTGCAAGGGGCGTGCCCCGGGGCCCGATCGCAGCCTCGCGCGGCCATAAGCCGGCGGGCCGGGGGTGCGGCTGGCGCGGTACCGGGGTTCGTCTTTCAATGAGCGGGTCAAATTGACCATTCGCTAGTCATTTACACCCGAAATCGCCAGGTCTTTTTGACCACGCAACCGCGGATCCCCCGCGTACAGGGGCCCTGGCGCCTGGCCCGGGTCTTGCTGAACACAGGGCACCCCCATCCCTCCCGAATTACCGGAGCCACCATGAACACCGCCGGAGCCTTCCTGAAAAAAACCCTTCAGCCACTGACGTGGTTTGTCGTCCTCGGCGCGATCCTCGCCCTCGCCAGCCGTGTCGCCCTCGGCCTTGTCTGACAGCCCTGGTCCGGCAGCTCTTGCCTGGCAGCCGCCCTCCCCTCCAAACCATTAAGGATGAATATTCATGGTGCTTCATCGCGTGCATCACCAGATCCTGCGCAGCCATCACCTGTTCGAGCCCCTCAACGAGGAACAGCTGGACGAGTTGATGGCGGCCAGCCAGTTGCTCAGCCTCGACAAGGGTGACCCGCTGTTTCGCCAGGGCGAGCCGGCCGAGGCCTTCTATTTCGTGATCGCCGGCGCGGTGAAGATCTACCGCCTGACGCCGGATGGGCAGGAGAAAGTGTTCGAGGTCATCGGCCCGCGCCAGACCTTCGCCGAGGCCATGATGCTGATGGACACGCCGGACTATGTGGCCTCGGCCGAAGCCATCGGCCCGACCCAGCTCTATCGGCTGTCCAACGACACCTACCTGCGCCTGCTGCAAAGCAACAGCCGCCTGACCTTCGCCCTGCTCGGCAAGCTCTGCGTGCGCCTGCACCAGCGGGTCAACGAGATCGAAACCCTGTCGCTGAAGAACGCCACCCACAGGGTGGTGCGGTATCTGCTGACGCAGTTGATGCAGCTGCAACCGGTGGAGCGCCAGTTCGAACTGCCGATGGCCAAGCAGCTGATCGCCGGCCACCTGGCGATCCAGCCGGAGACCTTCTCGCGGATCATCCGCCGCCTGATCGATGAAAAGATCATCAGCCAGGACGGCCGCCAGATCGTGATTCTCGACCGCCCGCGCCTGGAGCAATTCGAATGAGCGCCGGGCCGGTCTGCCTGTATTGCCAACAGTCCAACCCGCCTCGGCAAAGCGCCTGCCGCCACTGCGGCATGCCGTTGCCGGCCACCGCGGCGCACGCCGAACAACGCCGGTTGCGGCGCTTTACCGGGTTCTGCATCGGTCTGACGCTGTTCTGCGTGGCGATGTTCTTCTGGCTGCCGCGCTCCTAGCGGACGCTTTTGCCTGGAACACCGTTGCGGCCGCTACGCAGCCGATCGCAGCCTCGCAGGCTCGGCAGCGGCTACAGGACCGCGCACGGCTCTGGTCTCTACGTGTAGCCGCTGTCGAGCGTTAGCGAGGCTGCGATCGAGGTGGGCGGCATTCCGACGAAGTCCTCGCAAAACCTATGCGCGAGATTTACCTGAAATAACGCGTTGCCTGATTGGCATTGCGATGCAGTCCCCGCAAGGCCTGCACACCAGGTTTGCCTGGAACCTTGAACCCTTCCCCCTCGCCTGCCCTCGCCGGCGAAGGTGTCCCAGGCGCGGGCAACAGCCGCGGATCTCTTCGCTGGCGAGCCTGGCGCCTGCCGTCGAGGGGTGTTGCGCCTCAAGGCTGGGTCAGCTGTCGATACAACTGCGGCAAACGCAGCGGCAGTTGCTCGGGCTGGCGGATCAGGGTGTAGCCATTGGCGCCGAACATGTACGGCAGGTAAGCCGCTGCTTCGCGGTCGATGGTGATGCAGAACGGCGTCAGCCCCTGGCGGCGCGCTTCCAGCACCGCCTCGCGGGTGTCCTCGACGCCATAGCGGCCTTCGTAGAGGTCGAGGTCGTTGGGCTTGCCATCGGTCAACAACAGCAACAACTTGCGCTGGCGCTTGCAGCCCGCGAGCAGGCGCGTGGCCTGGCGGATCGCCGCGCCCATGCGTGTATAGAACCCCGGCTTGAGCCCCTGGATCCGCCCGCGGGTGTGGTCGTCGTAACGCTGGTCGAAGGCCTTGAGTTCCTGCATGCGCACCTGCTGGCGACGCAGCGAGGAAAACCCGTACAAGGCAAAGTCGTCACCCAGGCCAGCCAGGGTTTCGCCGAACAGCAGCAGGCTGTCGCGGATCACCTCGATCACCCGGTGCTCGTCGTTGAGGTGGGCATCGGTGGACATCGAGACGTCGGCCAGCAGCAGGCACGCCAGGTCACGCCGGGTCTGGCGCTGCTCCATGAACAGGCCGCGCTCGGCGCAGGCGCCATGGGCGCGCTCGACGTGAAAATCCAGCCAGGCCTGCATATCCAGCTCCGAACCCTGGGGCTGCTGGCGCAACCACTGGCGGTCGTTGCGCAGCTGCTGGAACTGCCGCCGCAGCAACTGCGCCGAGGGCTTCAGGCGCGACGGCAGCGGCTGCGCCTGGCAATCGCGCGGCACCAGCATCTGCAGGTTGACGAAAGCTTCCTGCAGCCGCCCCTTGCGATAGTCCCATTCCGGCAAGTGGATGCCCTCGCCCAGGGGAATGTCATCGACATCCGCCGGCGGCAGGTCGAGGTGCAGCTTGAGGCCGCCGCCCTTGCGCAGGCGGGTGCGCGACAGGGTCAGCTCATCCAGGTCGGCGGCGACCCGGGCGGCGTCCGGGTCTTCGCTGTCGTCGGCCCAGCGGTCGAGGTCCACATGCTCGGTCCAGCTGAACAGGTTCTCCAGGCGCAGGATCAGCAGGCCGCCGTCGCGACTGCTGTCCTCGACCCGGCTGGCGCGCTTGCGTCCGCCGGCCTGCTCGCCGGCCGTGGTCGCCAGATCCTCCGGCGAGTCCTCAAGATCGGCGGCCAGCGGGCTGGCCAGGTGCAGCGGTGGGTACAGCCATAACGGCACGGGCCAGGCCGCGCGTTCGCTGCGGGGAAATTCGGCGACACTGCCGGGCTCGCGCAGGGCCTGGCACAAGGCTCGTTCCAGCGCGGCCTCGGGGCGGCTCAGCGAGGCCGGATCGGGGCGCAGTTGCAGATGCGCCTCGACCAGCCGCTGGTAGCGATCCTGCAACGCCGGGTAGCGTTGCAACAGGCGCCGGGTCCAGCGCTGGTTGTCCCGGCCCCAATGACGCATCGGCCCGGACTGCGCCGCCAGCAGGGCCAGCCAGCGATACAGCTCCTCGTTCAACGCCGCCTCGGGAAACACCGCGAGGCTGGCCGGCAGGCGCAGGTTGTCGGCGTCGCACCAGGCCAGGGGCAGTTGCCGGCAAGTGCCGGCGATCTGCTGCAACAGGCTGCGGCGCAACAGCAGGTCGCGCTCGCTGGCCGCCTCGACGCCGCGACCGTCGCCGCCCATGGCCCGCAACAACAGGGCCAGGGCCCGTTGGCGCGGCGCCAGCTCGACCCGCGCCTCGGGAAAATCCACGCTGGCGCGGCGGGTGATGAAACGGTGCCAGACACTGCCGACCCACTCTTCCAGTTCCAGGGTGAAGGCCATGGAACCTCCTTTTTTCCAGTACAGAAAAACGGTCCGATCAACCGGACCGACCTTTTCCAGCGCTATCCAATCTTCGTAGCCGCTGCCGAGCCCGCGAGGCTGCGATCGAGGTGGGCGGCATTCCGACGCAGTCCTCGCAAAGCCTGCGCACGCGGTTTTCCTGAAAGACCGCATGGCCCGGTTTGCGGCCGCTGTGCTGCCGATCGCAGCCTCGCTGCGCTCGGCAGCGGCTACNTCATCGTGCGTTGTCCTGTAGCCGCTGCCGAGCCTGCGAGGCTGCGATCGAGGTGGGCGGCATTCCGACGCAGTCCTCGCAAAACCTGTGCACGCGGTTTTCCTGAAAGACCGCATGGCCCGGTTCGCGGCCGCTGCGCGACCGATCGCAGCCTCGCTGCGCTCGACAGCGGCTACATAGAGATCGTCGTCGTGCCTGTCCT
>NZ_JAQZAA010000056.1:0-70775 GCF_028640875.1 Pseudomonas sp. SBT1-2
CTGGTGCCCCTCGGCACTGTGGCGGAAGGAGTAGAAAAAGCCTTCCTCGCGCATGATGCGCTCGATGAAGTGGTAGTCGGTGTCGCCGGCCTGCACGCAGTACTCGCGGACCTGGTGCTCGGTGGTCACGCGCTGTTCGTAGTCCTGGGTAAGTCCGTGGGCCTTGAGCACCGCTTCGGCGATCTGCGGGACACTCAGGGTCTGGAAGATCCGCCAGTCGGAACTGAGCTTCAGGCGCGCCAGGCGCGGTTCGATCACAGCTGAATAGCGGGTGCGTCGAAACCCGGTCTCGCCCTGGACGAAGGAAGACACGGCACCGTGTACATATCGCACCGGCTGCTGGCCGTGCCAGAGGGTCAGACGAGCGGGGCGATCCAGCACCTGCCCAAAGTCGATTTGGGGGTTGGTGCAGGTCAACTCCACCGCGAGGTGAAAGGTCTCGCAGAGGGCTTCGTGAAGTTCGAACTCGACGACCTCGAAGACATCGCGCACCTCGCCGCCGATGAGGTCGAAGGTGAAGCGCAGATCGGATTGGGCGGGCATGGCAGGCTCCTGTTCAACCAGGGCTAATGCCTCCGGTCTTCGATCGGATCAGGGGTGGCACGGCTGGCACATGCTGCGCCGGCCGTGCTTCTGGCCCTTGGGTCAGGCTTCCTGCGGCTTGCGCCAGTCGTCCGAGGCTTCGGTGCCGGCGATAGCGTGAGTCCAGGTGATCTTGCGGTAGGCCATGGCGACCTTGACCAACTGGGTGTATTCGGCCTTGCTCGCATCCTGTGCGTGTGGCAACACGGTGTTGATGTTGACGATGGTGGCGTCTTCGAGCTTGGTGGTGAAGAAATGCTCTTGCTTGCCCTCCACCGAGGTGCGGTACCACTTCACTTCCACTTCCGGGAGCATCTCGCCGGAGGCCAGGGCCTGGTACATCAACGGGGTGGCTTTGTTCAGCGGCGAAGTGAAGACGAACGGCTTATGCACGCGCTGACCGGAAGGCTGGCCGCTTTGCGGATCGGTCGGGGTCGCGATCAGGTGCTCGATTTCCTGAACCAGAATCTGGTCTTCGTGGCCTTCCTGGTAGACGTTGCCAACGGAGTCGGCGGAGAAGGCGCCCTGGGTGATGTTGCCCTGAGTCTTGCCCTGGATGCTGATATAAGCGGGAGTCGGCATTGGCTGCTTCCTTTGTAGCGTTGACGAAAAGGCCGGATGGGCCGTTGTGCCATCGGTGATGACATGGACCTACAACGCAAACGCTATGCCAGCTTCCCGGATATCATTAATTTACTGTGATTTATCAGTGGCTTATGTAGAAATCCTGTTGCAGTTCGGGGTCTTGCCCCCCCACCGAGAAGCGCTAAAAGTGATTATTTCGGTAGTTTTTCGGGCCACTATTGGCTCGGAATAACATAAGTCATTGAAAGTTAAATAAAAAAATCGAGCAAAATATGACTCGATCGAGCCAGATATGGCCCGATCGGCTGATGTTTGGGCGCGAGCGGGTTTCGATCCCGCAAAACCGTTGGACTTTGCAGGGCGCTGCCGAAGTCCGGGTTCGCGCGCTTCCTGCCTGAATCCAGGATGCCAATAAAAACAGCAAGTATCCGATCGTAAATCGGATTGTTCCCATTTCGAGGGAGGGTCGGAGTTCCTACATTGGGACTGCTCGCCCACGCGCGTGCTGAATCTATCTCGAATCGCCTGCGATGGTTTGATCGTGCGGATGTTGGTGCGGCGGGTATGAAGCGAGCACTCCCGGATGAACAACCTCTCGTAAGTGGGTATGCCATGGACAGCTATTCTCCGTTCAACCCGGCCTCGGGGACAC
The DNA here is from genome assembly GCF_028640875.1 of Pseudomonas sp. SBT1-2. Lineage (NCBI taxonomy): Bacteria > Pseudomonadati > Pseudomonadota > Gammaproteobacteria > Pseudomonadales > Pseudomonadaceae > Pseudomonas > Pseudomonas sp. SBT1-2. The sequence continues at coordinate 1,820 of NZ_JAQZAA010000056.1, forward strand.
CAGGCACCCGTTACGTCGAATCGAGTCGGCCCCTAGAGCTAGAGGATGGCGCCAGCAGAAGTACCAGCGACCTTGTCCACTTCGTACTAGGTTGCTCGATCGGTATGGATGGGCGGCCAGTGCGCTGCACAAGCATTGTCCCGGGAGTGACGATGTGGGTGACGTCAGGCAGGCTCCGTCCTGTTGATGAGGCTGAGCGGCTTCACTGCAGCCACGACATATGGAATCTGCTGCGGCCGGAGTTGGTTGTGTGGCTCCGCACTAGATCGCCCCAGTCCCATTTTCGAATCCAGTTTGGCCAGGACATCTCCTTCGAATTCACTTGGGATGCTAAGGCGAATGGGCGCTCAGCCAATATGGAGGTGGCTGTTCGCTTCACGTCAGAAGACCGCGAGGCCTATGCAAAGCGACGTATGCGACAACCGCTGTTTGAGCCACTACCTCCGTTGTCAGATGATTCGCATCTAGCCGCGATCACGGTGCGCAGCTTGCTCTTGAGCGCGCTGGAGAAGAGTCGATTGGCAGCATCTTCGCGCTATGCCGGATTGCCCGCCCCAGTGCGTTACCGGATATCGGGAGCGCTAGCAGCATGGCGCGAGCTCCACGGAAAAGTGGTTGTGGGGTCCACGACGCAGCCCCTGGGAGAGGTGTTGTCAACCGAGCCGCTGACCCAGGCCATCCGTTTTACCGCTTCACTCACGCGGCAGATGCTCCCCAACGGCACATCCGGCGAATCCGTTCATGCCCTATCAGGCGACGCCGCGCAAAGCGCGGTATGGCAGATCATGGAACTGTGCAATGGGCTCTTCTATGAGCCAAGCGCGGCACTTCATCGACTGCTGCATTCCGCGTACATCGCTGATGATGTTCCAATCGGTTCGTTGGTGCTTCCATGCGACACCTTGTGCATCGTGCCAGAGGCATCCAGCTGGGAGCGACAAGACGGCAATGAAGCAATCGTGTTGGCAAAACGTGCAGGCACTCTCAGTTGCGCATGCTGGACCCGCGGTCTCGATCTGGAGGGCGGCCTGGTCATGCTGAGCACGTTAGAGCTTCCCTTGGCAGACCCCAGCAAAACCATCAGCCAGCTTCTGGATGAGGTGCTGACTGATCAGCGGGCTGACACTGACGGGCCGTTGATGTCTGTGGGCCGGTCGGCCCCCGTCCATCAGCACTGGCGAACCACGCTGGACTACGCCTTGAAAATGTTGCTCTATCTGTCGGTGCGCGATGCTCACGTGATACCAAACCGCGCCTATAGCGAGGCGCCTAGGAACTTTGCGGGATTGGGCAAGCGCAAGCGTGCGGAACGTATGGCGGAAATCGAGCAGTTGTACGATCGGTACGTAATCGGACCCGCGCTGCTCGACGCGGAGGTCATGACTTCGATGACTTCCAACGATCTGGGACGTGAGGTGCGAAGCCATTGGCGGCGCCCGCACTTCAAGATGCAGCCTTATGGACCAGATGCTGCACTGCGAAAGCTGGTATTCATTGGGCCGACCATTGTCCGCGCTGACCGACTGGGGCTGTAGTCTAGAGATCGCATTTCTATCGCCGGCTTACCCGGTTGCAGAACGTGTAGGTGATGGAGGTATCTGACGTCCCACGGAGACGCATCCAGGCATCTATTGGGATGCATCTTATGGCCTCATGGCTGCCAAGAAGAGCAGGATCTGCAATAGAAACACACAGGCCATTTCTCATACCACTTCTGGACTCAATCCAGAGGTATCCATAGCCCAGAGCGGTGCAGGCCCAGATAGGGCCGTCCGAGTGCTGCACGAGGCATTGGAGACTCCGATGGTGGTTCAGCCCTGCCGAAATGGCAGCGCGATCGGGTTGTGGCTCTATTGCAGGAGCGTTAGACATGCGGAATAAAACACTGAGGATCTTAGTTGCCGACGAGCAGCACTTTCATAGCATGAAGATTGAAAGGGGCCTGAACCTTCTCGGCTACTACCGGGTAGCCCCGGTTCAGAGCCTGCGCGATCTATTGCAACTGGTTGACTATGGCGACGTTCCAATCGACGTGCTGATCGTCAATGCCTCCTTCGGCCTACAAGATCAATTCGACCTGATTTCGCTTTGCCGGTATACCACGCAAATCAAACACGCGTTGGTCTATGGCCAGGACCTGCCTAAAGGGCTCTCCTGCTTAGCAACGGCAGGAAGAACGGTGCGGGCCAACCCTACCGGTTTGCCCGATACTGCATCCCTTCGCGCACTGATGGCCGAGGTTGATCCATGGAACCGGCATTTAAGATGCGAAACGGCATCCATACATTGACTGCTTGAGGAGAGGCGTATGGGTGGCCTTCAGCACACCTACCTGCTCACCAGTTCTCGGTACGATAGAGCCGGGTATTGCACTGATTGCAAATGAACAGACGGCGCGGGTCGCCTGGTCCGGCAAAGCCCCAGTTTCTAATGGTCATTGAATTGCAAACAATGCATTGGATGCCGCGTGGTGTCTTGCACTGTGGGTACTTCCGCAGGTACTGGGCGAGGGTTGGGGTGGCCTTGGCGATTCTGCTGGCGTAGGTCAAATTGTCATACACGCGTCTGCCAACAAAGACGACAACGGCCAGCAGTAGCATGTTGGAGAAGATCTTGGCGAGTATTTCCATGGCGCTCTCAATGTTCATTCAGCTTCCCGCCAAGTAGCTCGCCACCATATGACGCGCCGACGCCCCAGAGGGGCGGCTGACCTAGCCATGAAGAATGCTGCTATGGCCGGTGGACAGGGATGTGCTGAGATATCCGCAGGATAGTTTGCAGGAGCTCCGACAGGGGGCGAAGTAGGATTGATCTGAAATTTTCCGCGATTGCTCTCCAGGGGCCGTGAGGGTGGCAGTTCCGGTTGCTAGGGAAGTTCAAAAACATACACTTCGCTTGGGTCTATCCAGAACGGGAATTGCCGTGCAAGTAGAAAAATTAGGGAAGCGTCTCGCGGTTCGACTGCCAACGAAGGTTGTAGAGGCACTTGAGCTGCACGAGGGCGACGACATCGAAATCGTCGTCGATACGCCACGTACGTCTGCAGTACGCAAGAAGCCTAAAGCTGTCGAACTCCGCGATCGTCTACTCCGCTTCGAGCGTCTACGCAGCTTCCGCGGCAAGCTGCCTGCCAATTTCAAATTCAACCGGGACGAGGCCAATGGGCGGGGATAAGGCAGGCCAACCCAAGATCTTTGTCGATAGCAATGTTGTACTCAATCTGCTGTCCGCAGATGACGCGAAGGCGGATCGCTCTGAAGCACTCTTGGGCAAACGACCCACGATCAGCGTGCAGGTGCTCAACGAAGTAGCTAGCGTCTGCCAACACCAGTTGAAGATGAGCTGGCGCGAGGTGGGGCAGTTCCTTGATGACGTGACAGCCCTCTGCCATGTCACCTCGATGACGTTGGAAGCGCACTCACTGGCGCAGAAGTTCGCCGAGCGCTACGGTCTGGCGTTTCGCGACGCCTGCATCGTTGCAACGGCCACGATCGAGGGATGTGGGTCTCTGTACACCCAAGATATGAACGGGTACATCCAGGACGTCAGCCTCGCCCTGAAGGATCCGTTTGTGTGAGGTGCCTTGGGTGACCGCGGGGCATACTGTCGTGCGGGACCGGGACATTGATGGCGAAGTGGCCTAAGATGAGTGGAAATCCTTGATCCCATTCGTATGGAGTGGGCTGCCAACGAAGCATCGCCAGCGCATGAGCGCGGGAGGTTTCAGCGATGAACAACGCGAAGAGAATGACCGTTGCGGAGCGTGCCGGCCACACTGTAGGCCGGTGGCTGAAGTCCGTTATGCGCCTAGAGTCCTCTGTTGTTCAGAACGCTGTGGCCGTTGGCGTACCGTGCTGGCTCGCCCTTGCGCTGAAGTGGGCCGTGCGCCTCGCGCTTGCAGCGGGTCTGCTGTATATCGCAGCCGTGCCAGCCGTCCTTATTTTGGGGTTCCTCATCGTGCTTTTCTTGCACCATAGTGATGATGACCGTGACTTCATCGAAAGTGACGAGGAGGACGAGCAGATTGAGAGCTTCTTCCAAACTCAAACCTATATGAAACGGGCAGAGGACGCGATGAGATTCCCAGAGCAAGCTGGGCATCTACACCCTCGCGAAGATCAGGCCCTCGACGCCGATAGTTCGGACGATATTCTCCATTGAGCACTTATTAGCCAGCGTCCTTTTTCGGCCTGGGATTGATACCCGCATCGGCGTTCTTACTGACTTGCTGTGCCACAACGTTTTCGGCCATCTGCCCTACCTTGGCTCCAGCGGCTTTGGCATCGTTCGTAGCTGCTGCAAGGCCTCCCAAAAAGCTCCCCGCACGAATCCCCGCCCAGGCAAGCGCCATTACCCAAAAGCTGGGCAGCACGATGAACATCGTGGCCATCACGAAGTTCAGTAGCATGTCGCCGAATGCGTTGTCCAATCCGAAGAACGGATTGAAGTTCGTGTGTGGCCGGTCAACACCAAATCCCTCTTCTCCATACAGCGCATTGAGGATGGTGCTGTCGACCCAGCGTGCGAGCTGGTACCAGAAGTCCACGAAATACATCGAAAACTGCACCACGCTTACTGTGACTACGGCCTTGAGGTCGAAGGTACTGAACACAAGCACGAACGGGATGCAGATCACCAGCGCGGCTTTGAGAAACGACAAGGCCATCGGCAGAGCCTGACGCACGACGTCCATCGCTGGGAAGAACCCGAGCGAGCCCACTGCCAGCCCCACATCCCCCGTTAGACGGGTCGCCGCATTGGGCAAGGTCATGCCGACCTGGCCGCCATAGTCCGTGTAGACGTGTCCCCGATTGACGACCTGCTTCTGCGGTGACGCAATGGCCCGAATCAGTGCATCGTCTGCCTGTTCCCTAGAGATAAAGCTGGCCCACTTGCGAAGGCGTGTCAGCAGATCTGGACTGACCTGCTCCAGTAGACGTGTCCGCAGCCCCTTGCCTGCGTCGTTCCACCATTGCTGACATGTCGGATAGCCGCCACCACTGGGAACCTGCGCCAACCCGGCATCGCGGGTAGCGTTGTACGGCCAGGCCGTGCGAGGTGTGTGTGAGTGGTAGGTATCGTAGTAGCCTGGGGTGTTCAAAAACCGGCGTGAGCCAATCCAGGTGACGTCATACATCTGAGCTTCGTTCAGCTCCGGGCGGTTCATGAACAGCTTGGCCCTGGCCGGGCCATAGCAGTCGCTCGAGAAATCTGCGACTTCCTGCGACAGCACCGGATCGGCGATGCGAGTGCTGTCAATGTCCATGCGCATCTGCCGCAGGTCTACCCCGCATGGGATCGCAGCCACTGCGGCGCCGGTGACGGCTTTGGACACCGAGTGTATGAAGAACCACCAGAGAGGGACCTTCGCGCTTTGGTTGTTCAGCGTCGTAAACGACTGGCTCCAGCCGGTATCTTGTGGCTGGGGAACCTGCACCTGACACTGCTTGGAGCGCGTGGTATCGAACTTGACGGTATCAATACTCACGTCGATGACCGGTATACCTGCAAACATCAGGACCGCGACCGCAACCCAGACCCGGTTTTCAATGCGTGCCGCGGAGAGCATCCCCTTGTTCCCCTCATCGGCGCCCTCACCCCGGGCGCGAAGCCACTCCTGCAGGACGATGGCAAGGAAGGGGATGGCAATCAGGCTGGTGGCCACCAGGGTGTTCCAGATGCCGTTGTGCACGATCCAACTGACCAGAGTCAGGTAGTACTCAAGGTAATCGTTTGTGTAGAGCGTCATGCTGATCCCCTTACGACAGATTGATCCACTGGCTGAGTTCGATCAGCAACGCTATAGGCAGCGCAATTGTCTCCATGAAGCGCACGCGCAAGCGGCTCTCAGGATCACGCTGGAGCAGGCGCCGGCGAGCCCATAGCCAGCCGGCTGCAGTCGCGGCATACAGGAACAATCGCCATACGAAGAAATGCAGCTTGTGGTCGTCCAGCCAGCTGCTCCAGCCGACAATCCCTTCGTTCAGGTAGATGCCAATGATGTTCGCCGTAAACGCGAGAAGGATCAGAAGTGCTGCCCACAGTGCAACCGCATGGATCAGGCGTTTGGGTAGCTTCTTAGAGGGACGGGGAGATATCGGCATGGTGTACTCCAAAGCTTGCCCTTTCTGAACCATGGGCACTGGTGGGGACTGGGCGACTGTTGGAGTTCATCGCGTGGGGCGGTCGTGCGCGAGCGGAAAACCGATTCACGGGGCAACCGGATTGTTCTCAGTGAGGCCGTGACGCCGTGTGCACCAAGCTGGTTGCGTTGGAGCGCCCAACATCCTCCGGCCGGCATCTATTTCGGCCAGTTCTGTGAAGCACGGTGTGGCCATGCAGATAGGTCAGCGAGTCGGGAGGGGCCCCTGATAGCCAAGCGCTGAATTTCAGGGCTTGGCCGCGGCCGGCTTCTCGATCTGCTGCACCCGATCACGCACGGTGTCGCCTTCGTAGACTCCCCGTGAGCCTGCGGCGCGCATGCCGTGGCGCTGGATGATCATCATCGGTGAGTTGGCGGCCAGCGTCCGGCGCAGTTCCAGCTCTGTCTTGAGGTTGTTGATCTCCTGGGCCAGGGCGGCGCTTTCCTGATCCACGGCCTGGATTGCCAGGTCGTTGGCAGAGATGTTGGGTTCTTTCTTTCCTGCGAGCAGCGTGCGCTGCAGAAGCAATGCCTTCTCCAAGACGCTGGTCAGTGCCACTTCCGAGGCCAGGCGTTGCCCCAGAAGGTCCTGGTCGGGCTCATCGCGCAAGGCCTCGATGACCCCGCGGGTGATCGGCAGCGACGCACTTCCGGCGGCGTCCAGGTTCGCAGGTGTCGTGGGCTTGGAGCCACTGACCAGCGCCTGTAGCGCTTTGACCTTGGACTCGTATTCTTCCTGGATCATCGGGGTGAGACCGACGCCAGGGGTGGTTTGCGTCTTTGTGCAGTTCTCGCACGTACGCTGCTCACGCTCGCCCAGCACCCGGGTCGCCCAAGTTGCCGCCGCTTGTGGAGAACTCCAGGTCTGGCAAGTCTGCCGGTTGCCGCAGGCATTGGCGCTGATCGATGACGTTTCGTTCGCCCCACGGCTGCTGAGCAGGTTGTAGCCGGCCTTGGTCACATCACCGACAACCTTGATCGGGCTCTGCCCACTGCCCCCGGCGTTACCACCGCCAACCCATGGCACTCCGTTGTTGCCGCGTGATTTCTCTGCCTTCTCGACGGCTGAGACGGCATCCGCATTCCCGGAACGTACGGTTTCCTTGAGTGCCATGCCTTCGGAAAGACGGTCCCAGCCCAGTTGGCCGCCCGCGACGTCGGCCATGCGCTCGGTCATGGCCCTGCAGGTCAGCTTGGAGCGATCGAAATCCAAACGCGCTTGGAGCACACCATTTGTAAGCAAGTTATACAGACCGGGATCCGCACGCTGGATGATCAGTGCCGGAAGCGATGCGACTGCGCTTGTGGCGTTCTGGATCACACTCGACATGATGGTTTGAAAGCCATTGGTGATGCCGTTGAGCTGGTTCTGTAGCGTGGTGGTGAGGCTCATGTCGCCGCAGATCAGGTTGCTGTTCCAGCCCAGCCCGACGCCAATGCTCTGCATGTTGCCTGCGCTGCTCATCGACACTGCGCGGCCACCACCGATGCTGTAGAGCACATCGTCACCGATGACGCGCCCGGAGCTGCTGATCGTGCCATCACCGATCTGTGTCTGCGCCCACGCTGAAACGCAGAGAAGAGCCAGCGGGGCGACCCACGCTTTCCGTAACGTGGGGACACGTGTGGCAGCACGTGAAACGGCGTTTGTGCGAGTCTTCATCTGGGGCCTCTACTGGAAGTCGGTGCTACCAAGGAACTTCTGACCCCGGCGTTTGCAGCAGCTGTATGGGCGCCACAACGCCCAGGCGTAGTCGCCCCGTTGTGCCTGGGTCAGCGAGTTGGAGTTCGGAAACACGGCGCAGCTGTTGGACATGCGCGGCGTGAGTTCCTGCCACTTGCCCGTTGCGGCATCGCTCTCTTTGAGTGCCCCAGCCGGCCAGTAGCCGTCTTTCTTCGAGGCCAGCAGCGGCTGGTACACGTGCAGTTGTCCCCGCCGCGTCACCACGTCGCCAGCCCGTTGCGCAATGACCGCGCTCGCCTTGTGGTCGTCCACCTGGTGCAGCAAGCCCCCGCGGGGGTAGACGTTGCCCCAGAGATTTGCGCTCAAACGCCCGCCGATTTCACGCATTCCCGGCACCAGCGATTCGGGGTAGACAAGTTCTGGCACGTTGTAGCGCCAGGCCACGGTATCGAGCGTACTCAACAGGTACGGCATGAAGGGGGTCCCTGCACCTTGGCAGGTGTAGCCCGACGATGCGGCGAACTTGCCGAATATCGCCCCGGCCGGATGCCCGATGACGTCAGCATTGCGGAACTTTGCGAGATTGTTCTCACTGCCTTGGTTGGTCGTGCCATCACCGCCACCTTGAGCGGTCGAGTTTGATGCGCTGAGCAAGCGCACCTCAGTCCAAGGGTTCTCGCCGGTGTTGGCGTAGCTTGAGACCACCGCATCGGGGATGTAATGGCGAACTTTTACGGAGGTCCGCACCCGACATCCGTAACCGCACTGCAACCAGTAGCAAACCCCGACTACCCGGTAATCCAGGCAGTTCGGTGAAAGCGAGGAGGTGGAGATGGACACGGTATCGAGCGCAAATGCACCGCCTGCGGCCCCTAAGAGCAACGAGCCAGCAAGTGCGCGCATACGGCGAGAGGCAATCATGGGTGGTCCTTCCTGTAGCGGGCAATTCGAGCCAGCGCGAGCGTCACGTCCGGCTCGCCGTAGATCACGTAGCGGTGATCCACCACCACGGCTGGGATCTTGACCACGCCAAGGCTCCAAGCCTCAGTCACCCCTTGATAGGCTGCGGCCAGCCGGCGTTGTAGCGCTGCACCGCCTTGTTCCAGTCGGTGCTGGACAAGGCGGGCGGCTTGCTCAGGATCGGCAGGAAGTTCTGTGGCCAGCTCGTTCTCCAGACGTTCGCCGAGGTCCACAGCAACCACTTCGACACCCGAGGGGACGCTGCGCACCGGGTGAGCACGGTCGGTGAAGACGTGGATATCTGCCGCGATTGCCGGCCAAGCGATACACGCCAGTACAGCGGTGGGCAGGAGGAGGGGCAGATTCATGAAGCAAGGCCTGAAGTGGGGGCAGGCCTTCAGTCCACCGTAGATAGAACCGGCGCTCCACAAGGAATCCGCTGCCGCAGAATTCCCTATTGTTCGCTTCTTTGTCCGCTAAGGTGTGCGGTCGGGACGGCATGCGGCTATCCGACCACGCACTCGGCCTCAGACGCAGATCGCGGTCAAAAGTCGCAGCCGGTGAAGGCCTTCCTCCAGGTGTTCTCTGGAGGTGGTGCGGCTCCACCATCTATCAGCACTATCGGTCGAGTACCTCGCGTGGCTCCGTAGATGCAGGTCCCTGGCGACGCGGATCTGCTCCGACATGGTGAATTTTCGGCGACGCAAGCAATGCACTGGGCAGAAGATAGCTACCCGGCAGCATCGGCAGCTCTATGTGAGTGAATTGCACTTGGAGGTCGACCCCTGCAGAGCGCCACGCGTCCCACACCAATTCAGTGCAATAGGTGCCTGCCGGATCCGCGATGCGAAAGGGGCGGCCCAACATCTCCCGTGCAGCACGCAGAGAGTCCGCGCGTTGCTGCTCGCTCGCCTCCACGTGGAAGATCCCGTACTGCTTCGATCGACTGGTGTCTAGGAAGAAGTCCAGCGTATCCAACACGACTCCATCAGGCCTTCCCTGGACCTCTGACGGAGTAGCGTGAAGAACCTGCCAGTTGCCGGAGGATCCAACCAATATGCCGACGTGGGTGAAGGCGCCATGGTCGACAGCCATCACTGCCGCGCTGACTACTTCAGTCCCCTCCCGAAAGATCAGGTCCCCGGCCATGGCATTAGGCGGCAGGCTCGGCGCACCAACGGCATATCCGGCTTGAGCAGAGAGTAGGAGGGCAAAGGTGCGCTTCCAACCTGACCACCGAGCCATCACCTCAGGAGGAGCTTCCAGCTCCCGTCCTCTTTGACCAATTGGTGAATCTTGGTCAGCACCTTGCCGTTCTTGAACGTCAGTTTCACTTGCACTGCAGCAGTGCTACCGCTCTCATTGATCTGTGAATCGAGCACTTCGAGCGTATCCAGTCCATCATTGGCCTGAATTCGGCTTTGCATCTCACCAACGATCATCTGCAATTTGCCCTTGGCTTCGATCATCTTGGCAGCAGGCACATCCGTGAAGGACACCAGTTTGCTTGCGGTCCCCACGTCACCTTTGACGACTGCGCGGTAAAAGGCGTCGATGGTGGCGTCCGGCTTTCCTCCGGAGCAGGCACTGAGAAGCAGTGCAGCGATGGCAAGGAAGAACGTGGAACGGAGGCGTGAGCGAAGCATAGGAAGTCCTCGACAAAAGGGATAAATAACGGGCGAGTAGCTAGAGGCACTTGCTCTAGAACAAGTGCCTCCGGCCTTGGGTTCTATTTCAAGACGCCTTCCATGCGGGCAGAAACTGGCCCTGGGCTCTACGAGGTCATCTCCTATCAAGGGTTGCTTCAACGGGGGTCTGCCGCGTATGAAGTACCGGTGCGCAATGGCAACGACTATCTTTGAGCCCTACAGAAAGCGGCAGGCTAAATGTGCCATCAACTGAACTGCCAACACACGTAAGAACAATCTCTTTTTTTGGTAAGAACTCGCGACGCGAGTCTTGGTCAACAACTATCCCGCCCATCAACCGCAGCTCTCCGTTGATATGCTGTTCTAGACCGACCAGGCCTGTGTCAGAACGCAACGAGCTCCAGTTGATAGCTGCTGGACCACGTAGACTCGCTGTTGACCACGGCGATAACATCGCCAGGGACGGCAGGATCCAACTCAAGCATCAGGGACAATCGGCTGCCGATTGCCGGCAAACCTTGCTCCATCACCACAATGCCTCGGCCCGGCTGCAGGCCGGACCTTGTAGATGGCTCTGACGGTGCCTGACCGGTCTGCTCCACGTTACTCAGGGACAACGATTTTCCATCCAGCGTGGCCTGCTCGGCCACCACGGAAAGAGCCCCTTGTTCTCCGAAACGGAAGGCGCGATCGTTCTGGGGCTCACCGCGCAAGAACAGGGCGATACGCACCGGCGTGCTGCACACCACATTCACCGATACCAGGCGCTTTCCCAGCGCATGGCCGCCGAAGGTTGTTGGTTGGCTAAGAATGCTCTGACGATGCTGCGGACCGTAGTCCACCAGTGCGGGTACGGCGTGCACCTGGCAGTTGTCCGCGGCGGCCGACGCCCCGCTCAGGCTCATACCCAGGCATAGCGCCCAGGCATGCCTGTGGGCGAGTCTCAAGTATTGCTTCATAAGGGACCTCACGGTTATCTGTCTCATCGGAGCACGCAACGAGCATCAGCGCTTTCGAATAAAGTGTCGGTGCTCGCTTGCTCCAACAGAGAAAACTGGAGCACGCATTGCCGCCCATCTGGCAAGGCCACCGACAGTTCCCCGTTCTCGTTGCCATTGCTCAGGAACACCTGACCCTGCTCCAGCACAGTGCCTACGTACTGCTGGCTGGCGTCGAGCACATAGGCGCCGGCCGGTAGCGGCCGGCCTTCGGAATCGCGCGCATTGAGCAGCACGCGGCGCACGCGGGTAAGCTCGAAGTCAATCTGGCTCACTGAGCCACGTCCAGGGTCGACCTGGCGAAAGCCGTTGCTGATATCGATGTTGCGCGGCAAGGTCTTAGTCATCACCTCGACGCGGTTGCTGCTGTACGCAGAGAGCTGCGGCACCACGGCACGTCCCCAAGGATCGGTCCACACCGGCCCTTGCGGAGTGCTGATTTTCACGCTCGGCACGCCAGCTGCTGACACGATCCCAAAGGTATCCTGCACCGGATATGGCGACAATGTCAGTCCCTGGGAATGCACCACTAGGCCACCCGAGGCGCCACCGTAGTAGGCGCGGGCTTGGTTCCCGGTATCGGAGTAGCCAAGATTCACCCGAGCAACGCGCGGCGTAGCGGCCAATTGGCCAGACAGCGCATTGTTTCCGTCACGCGTATTGCGTTCTGCGCTCACCGAGTAGTTCAGGTTATCGCTCACCTGCTCGTTGTAATTGGCACCGAATCTCGTGTAGCCACTTGCATTGCTGGCAAAGGTGCGCACGCTTCGTTTTCCGAAGGGGATGCTCAACGACAGGTAGTAGGTATTGGTCGGTCTGTTGTAGGCGCCGTAACCGTACCGATCGCGGCTCTTCTGGCGGGCACTGAGATCACGCTCGACGTTGAACGACACAGTGCCGAATTCAAAGTTCTTGCCCCAGGAGAAGTTCAGCCTCTGAGTACGGTTGCCGTCCTGCTGGCTCGAAAGGGAGTAGCCCAGGGAGAGTCCTCCCATTCTTGCATCGGACCAAGCCATTGCAGCGGTGTGCTGGCTCCGATAGCGCGAGGCCGTGTAACGTGAGCCCGCAGTATCCTGAGTGAAATCGTCCAGCGTGCGATAGCCGTTGCCCTGATAGGCGCTGCTCACGCTCATGCTCAGGTTCTCGCGCAGCCCCCCAACGATCCCGGAGACCTCGATCTGCGTGCCCGTCTTCGCGCTTTGAAGCGAAGCACGCGAGGCACGCTGCAGCAGCTTGAGCCCGCTCAACCGCGACAACCGCATGTCCACGCCCCAACTACCTGCCTGGTAGCCGGGCGCATACAGCGCGCCGGCGCTGACGCTGCTGGACCTGCGCAGTGTCCAACTGCCGCTGGCGCTCGCGACCCACGGATCACGGGCCTTGGTTCCGTTGAGGTTGCGGCTCTTGCCCAGCGCGAAGGCGTAGCCGGGCCGCTGCCCGAGCGAACCCGCGTTGATGGAGCCGGCTGGCACCATGAAGTGCCGCTGCGCGCCGCCAGATTCGGTCACGGTCACGTCCAGGTTGCTGCTGTAGTTGAGCAGCGGCAGGTCTGTAAGCGCAAAAGGTCCGGCGGGCACTACGGTGGAGTAGATCAACGCGCCTGCCTGGCGCACTTCCACCCGTGCTTGCGACTGCGCTACGCCCTCGACCATGACGATGTTGTGCTGCCTTTCGCTCAGCGCGGACTCGGGAAACACCTGGACTCCGGTCAGCGGCGCACCGGTCAATGCCGAATTGGCAATGTTGATCTGTCCGCCCTGGACCGTCGCACCCGATTTGGGCCAGGTCTTCTGGCCGTACGCATAGAGGTGGCGGTTGCGGAACCCGGACTTGCCCTGACGCTGAGCATAGGAACGGCTACGCATGATCCAGTCGCCGGCGTTTACCCCCAGCTCGGAGTTGAGTGTGAAGAAATTCGAACCCGTCATGCCGCGCGCCTGGTTGCGCATGGCCATCAGATCGTAGTTGTACAGCACCGCCTTACCGCCGCGGCTGAACCCGGAAAAGTCTGTGACAGCCAAGCGCTGGGCCACAGTGGGCACGATCAAGCGCACCTCTTCCCGACCAGGCTTAAGCGTGATGTGGGTGCCTGGGAACGCCTTTACAAAGTCGTAGCAGGATTCAGACCCAGGCGTTTGCGCTACGGCGTACTTCGCTTCGGGCACCGCTAAGCCGGCAGCGTCCAGGAAGCCCTGGTCAAAGCACAGCGCGCCATCTGCGGTAAACCGCGTATTGATGCGTCCCCGCCTAATGTCGTTCACATATACGATGACCCGATTGCGGCCAGGCTGAAACCGGGGTGCGTCGCGAAAGTAGTCAGCGATATGCGGGTCCAGGCCCCGGCGTTGCAGAATGTCCGTATCGAACTCTGCATTTTCCACCTGAGTTGCCGACAGACCACCCAGTGGTACTCCCTCCTGGGCCTGCGCCGTGGGCCACGCTTGACTAGCTCCCGCCAGTAGCAGCAGCGAAGAAGCGGCCGCCCGGCGCCGCCGCACTCGTGGTTGACCGCGGCACCTCGCGCGACGAGCCTCGTTGACAGCAAACATCACTGCTGGGCCGTTTTGGCAAGCGGGGCGTCGTAGGTGTCGACTTCATAGCCATAGGCTGTGGCAGGCGAGATTCTTACACCTGTCGTCGCACGCATGCCGCCGCCCGGCGGCAAGGCGACTTCCACCGACGTGTTGGGCAAGATATAGGTCTTGCCCAGGTCGATTGTCGTCTTGCTAGGCAGAAGCTGCACGCCTTGAGCCAAGCGCACCACGTAGGCGCTGTCGTTGCGCACGTTCAGTTTTCCGTCCGCAACCGTCCACTGCAGTAGCGTCCAGGGTGTCGCATGCCGTTCGAGCTTCGCAGGGTGCACGATCAGAGGCAGATTCTGGCGGATCGTCATGCTGATGCGCGCCTTGCCGTCCGGCCCCTTGGGCGGGATGCCCTCGAAGGTCACTCGCTTGAGGCGTTGCACCCGCAGCGGGTCCTTGCTCTGCAACAAGAAGCGCACCAGCTGCGAATCTTGAGCCTCCACGCGGCTGACCGGAGGCACCGCCACCACCAGCAACTCCTGATCTTCCGGCAGGTTCTGGATGGCCGTGTGTAGAAGCAACGGAATCGACTCGGTGTTCTTCACGTTCATGGTGGCTTCGCCATCCGCCTCGTTGATGATCACGACCGAGGACTCGGGCAAGACACCCGAAGCCTGCGCGGGGACCGAAAAATGCAGGCACGTCAGCACACCTGCCGTAGCGGCGCATTGCGCCAACACGCGCCAACGCGGCAAGGTAGGACGTGCCATGGGGGATAGACGACGGGGAAAGCGATGGGCAGAAGTAGTCACGATCGGTAGGGTCAAATCAAGAATTGGCAAACAAATGGGCGTGAGTTCTCCCTTGCGGTGCGCTCGGGCGCGCCACGAAACGCTCGGGTAAATCTCAGTGTTTTGGGGCTATTGCGCTGGGCCCAGCGGCGGACACCGGCCGGTCGGGCTACTCGTGCCGGTATCAGGCTTCATAGGTAGCGCAGTTCAAGGGTGGTGGAACCGTCAAGCGCTACTTCGCTATGAGTATCCAACGTGTTCGACACCGCGACATCTCCAGTTACCTTGATCTCGAGCGTCTCGAATGCCTGCGGCAAGGTCTGCCCCGATTCGGCCCAGGACACGTCTACGCTGTCATCTGCCCACTCGACTCCCCAGAAGGCCTGTTCCCGCCACGAGGTGTCATCGTCCCAGCGATACAACAGCGCAATACCCCTGCCGTCACCGACTGCCGCAGAGGCGTTTAGCCTGAACCAGCCCGCCTTTTTGCCCTTGCCGAAGCCCAAGCCAAAGGTGAAGGGGTTGTCCGCCGAACTGCGGCGGTTGTCGAGCGCCCGCAGGGACACCCTGGTCTGCATCGGGCATGCAACGGTCAACTGCTCATCGATAGCGGCGATGCGGTGGTAGAGGTTCGCTCCGATCATCAGTAGCGGGCCTTCGGCCACCTGTTTGAAGGTGAGCGTTCCCAGATCGGTGATGCCTCCGTTGCGCAGCGTCAGGCTGCAGGCACCAACGGGTTGGATTTGGCCGCGGACGTTCAGATCGGCGGCCCAAACGTCACCTGCGCCTGCCAAAGCAAAAGCGAGTAAAGACGGAACGAGGAATTGCTTCAAGTGCATGATGGCCGGTGTGGATTGGCGGAATTAGAGGTAGACCAGTTCCATCGTGGCGGAGCCATCAATGTTGATTTCCTGGCTCAGATCGAGCCCGGAAACCGGGATGTGTATCGCGAACTCCAAGTTTCCTGCAACGACTTGAAAGGCTTGAGGCAAATCATTTCCTTCCTGCGTCCAGGTGGTTAGCCAGTTGGGCGCCAAGTTTCTCCCAAGTACTCCAGGTTTCACGCTCTCGGCCCAATCATCCCCCGGGTTCTTTTGCAATAGTTGCTGTGCCCAGCTTCCGTCAATCTTGACCTGGCGCGGCATCCAACGATACGCCCCGAACTTCTTTCCGCTGAACGTAGTGCCCAAACCGTAGGCGGCATCCCAGATCTCACTGGTAGCAGTGCCCTCCCGATTATCGATCGCCCGCAGCGCCACCGTTGTTGGCATCGGGCAATTGATGGAAAACGATATCGGCCGGTAAATGTTGTTCAACCAATTCGCTTCGTCCCGCAGATCCTTGCGGGATATCGTTCCCAGGTCGATAGTGCCCGCATTGCCCAACATCAGATTGCAAGCCCCGACAGGCTTGATTTGGCCGCTAACGCTCAAATCGGCGGCAGAGGCAACTTTCACGGCGAAGGCTAGTAGAGCGAGGGCGAGTAGAGGCTTGAGGTTCATAAGTGCTCAGTCAAGTCAGATGGTGTGCATTCAGCGGTATGCGGGTTCGCGCTACAGGTAGACCAGTTCCATCGTGGCGGAGCCGTCAAGGTCGATTTGCTGGCTCAGATCCAGGTCACTAAGAGGGGGCAAATGGATGGTGAATTGCAACTCGGTGCTGACCGTCGTGAAGGCCTGTGGGAGTGCGCCTTCTTCTGCCCAAGCGCCCAGCTCCGACGGATAAATTGGATCGGCTGCTACGGTCGAGCCGTTGTGTCGCCAGCTGATGCCATCCCAACTTTTCAACTGGAATAGCGGCTTTCCATCACCAAACCGGTGGAACGGGTAGATCGCGAATCGGCCTGAACTGCCTTGAATACCCAACCCGAAGTCGCCATACACGGACTCACGATTGTCTATCGACTTGACCCCCACTTTGGTCGCGGCTTTACACTCGACTAGCAACTGCAACTTGCGCACGAAGAACGTCTCATCAGTGGCGTGCAAGTCGTTGCGTGAAAGCTCTCCGAGGTTAATTTGACCGCGATCGCTGAGCGTGAGATTGCATGCGCTGGCAGGCTTGATTTGGCCGCTAACGCTCAAATCGGCGGCAGAGGCAACTTTCATGGCGGAGGCTAGTAGAGCGAGGGCGAGTAGAGGCTTGAGGTTCATAAGTGCTCAGTCAAGTCAGATGGTGTGCATTCGGCGGTATGCGAGCTCGCGCTACAGGTAGACCAGCTCCAGTGTGGCGGAGCCGTCGAGAACAACCTCCCGGCTCAGATCGAGGTCACGGGGAGCAGCCAGCTTGATGTAGAACGACAACTCGCTGCTGATCGTCTTGAACGCTTGCGGGAGTGCGCTACCTTCTTCTGCCCACGCGTTCAAGGAGGATGGATACATCGGGGGGGCAGAGACCTCCCAGTTGCCGTCACGCCCACTTACCAAGCGGTCTAGTGGTTTTCCGTCGCCGAAGTGAGAGTTCGGGTAGAACCAGAACCTGCTCTGGCTTCCTGGAATGCCCAACCCGTAGTGGGAATAGCCCCACAAACCCACGTCGGAGGATTCACGATTGTCTATCGCCTTGATTGCCGTCTTGGTCGGGGTTTGGCATTGGATAGTCAACGTCATCAAGCCCGGATGAATGATGAGGGTTTCATCGTTGGCCCGTAAATCCTGGCGCGATAGCGTGCCAAGGTCGATCTGCCCGTTGTTACCCAGCGATAGGTTGCAAGCGCTGCTAGGACTGATTCGGCCGCTGACGCTCAGATCGACGGCGGACGCTTGGTCTGTTGCTACGGCGGTGGATGCGAGCAAGAGGAGCGTGAGCAGGGGCTTGAAATTCATGGGGAGCTCGGTTGATATCGAATATGGGGGGCATGCGTGGACGCTCATGCAAGCCGTTCTGGAAACAGGCAGGAGCCATGCGAAATCCCGCACGGGACGATCACAGTGCCCTGCCTTCCGTCCTGGTTTACAAGTAGCTCAGCTCGATGGTGGCGGAACCGTCCAGATCGACGCCGCCATTGGCCAGATCCAGCGCCGACAGCTTGTTAATCGTCGGGGTCACCGTCAGATCGGCCGTCAGGTTCTTGTACGCCTCCGGCGCTAAGCTTCCCGAGCTAGCGAAGGCCACGCGCGAGGTACCGTTGGCGGTAAAGCCCGCGCTGTCGATGCTCCACGAATTGCTGTTGTTGGGATCAGCAAGCACATCAAGCGTGTTGCCTTCACTGATGGCACGAGTCAGCGCCAGCTTGTAGTAGCCCGGATCGCCACCGGGATGCTTGCCCAAGCCGAACTCGTAGGCGTCACCCTTGCCGCCCGCTGCCGACCCCATGCGGTTGTCCGTTGCCTTCACCGCGACTTTAGCAGCCGCGTTGCACGTGACAGTCAGGGTCTGCGTCTTGGCTTCGAGTGTGGTCGTCGAATCCTTGCTCAGCTTGTCCGCGCCGATATTGCCGAAGTCATACACCCCACCACCGCCGATCACCAGTTGGCAAGCGTCAGGCAAGATTTTGCCAATGACCTTGATTTCCGCGCTTTGCGCATTCGCCTGTCCGTGAGCCAGAACGGCGCCAGCGACCAGACCAAAAACAGCCAGTTGTTTCTTCATCGCGATACCCCAAAAATGAGTTGGGTGTTCATGATGACCAGCACAATTGGATGCGTAACCAACAGAATTGCAAAACAATTTGTAGACTGTCGTTTTCGAATTGTTTTGCAACCACTTCGATACAGAATGCAAACAGGCAGCGTCCGTTCGCCCCAGAATTTACGTTCTGACATGTCCTGAGCTAGGAAGCGCTGGCATAGCAGTGCGAATGAGCCGTCCTCTTGCTCGCGCCCACCTGCCACGAGAACTGGCGATGTACACAGCTGAACCAGCCGTGCAAATCGCCTCCTCGGACTATCTTGTTAGCAGATTTCGAACCCGCCGCTCGCACGCAAGAACGTCGCAAATTCCCTCACGTTCTCCACGTCGAAAGGGTAGTGGGTTGCGAAGTTTAAGACCCGGCCCGAGCTGTCGCAACCATTGCAAGGCAAGGTTCCCGGCCCGGTCTGCGGTGGCTCGGCGCGCTTGCCCGTAGCGCCGCAGATGGTGCACGGCTCCATGGGAAGCGCCTCGAGGTGCGCTCGGTACTTGTCGGTATAGCTCTGGGTCTCCCTAGCTTCGATGGCTTTCTCCAGGCGCTCGGCAAGTTCCAGTGCGTCGACCTGGTCGAGACCCCAGCCATCGTTGGAATGGCCAAGATTGTCATCGGGGATGAGGTCCGGTGCGATACCTATTGCAGGAGCAGTGTCGAATCAGTCGCTTCGGTAGGATCCTGCTTCGTGGAGCGGTCCGATTGCCCCGATTCTCCCCTGGCCGCAACGCGATGTCCCCGCCAGTAAGCTCTCATTGGATTCGTTCGCCCGGATATGAAGTCCGTCTTTGCTGCACGGTCAGTACGGCCGGGAGCAATCGTAGCCTGGGGCGAAGGTCCGCCAAGGAGTGGTTTCGTGGGAAATGGACGGCCCCATCAATCGCAGAGCCAACGAGTTCATGATTCGACCTGGCTACTCGGCGGCAAGCAGTCCGGTGTTTCAGACCACAAAGCGGGAGACCATGCCGTTGAGATCGTTCGCCAATTGAGACAGCTCGTGACTTGCAGCAGCCGTCTGACTGGCTCCGTCAGAAGTCTGCAGCGATATGTCGCGTATGTTGACGAGGTTGCGATCCACTTCTCGGGCGACCTGAGCTTGCTCCTCGGATGCGCTGGCGATCACCAAAGTGCGCTCATTGATCTGGCTGACTCGTTCGGCTATTTCGTTCAGCGCGACACCGGCAGCCTCGGCTATTTCCTGCATATCCCGTGCTCGGATGCTGGTGCTACTCATGGCATTTACCGCCTCGCCAGTCCCTCCTTGAATATTGACAATCATGAGCTCGATCTCCTGCGTAGATACCTGGGTGCGGTGGGCAAGAGCCCGGACCTCATCTGCGACCACAGCAAATCCACGGCCCAGATCTCCCGCGCGAGCAGCTTCGATTGCCGCATTCAGCGCCAGCAGATTGGTCTGTTCGGCGATCCCTCGAATGACATCCAGCACCTTGGAAATATCCAGCGCTTTTTGGGCTAGCCCACTCACGAGTTCGGAAGTGTTCTCCACCTCTGTGCCCATCATTCGAATCGCTTGTACCGTGTCCAGTACCCGCTCTCGACCTTGCTTTGCTGCCTGTTCGGATGCGGAAGAGGCATCAGAGGTCGAGCTGGCGTTGCGAGCTACCTCTTCCACCGCACTTGTCATCTCGTTGACGGCGGTCGCGGCCATCTGAATCTCATCGTTCTGTTGGGTGAGGGCTCGGTTGCTTTGCTCCGTTACCGCTGTCAGTTCCACGGCGGCAGATGCCAGTTGGGTTGCTGAGCCGACGATCTGTTGGATGGTCTGGCGTAACTGCTCTTGCATGCGTTGTAGGGCCTGCAATAGTTTGGCCGGCTCGTCTCGTCCCTGGGTATCGATATGGGTGGTCAGATTGCCAGAGGCTATGACTTCGGCAATCCTGACAGCCTGGTTGAGTGGCAGGGTAATGCTGCGAGTGAGGAGCCAGGCCAAAACGACAGTGCCGAGGCCGGCTGCTACCAGAACACCGATGACAGCTTTGACTGCGGTAGCGTACTGGCTATCGGAGCGTTCATTCGCTTCGTTGGCGCCTTGAGAGTTGAAGTCGATCAGTTTTTGGAGAGACTCCCGCGTTGCATGATACTGGTCGAACAACTCGGTCCGGGTGAGCTGGCGTATTTCTGCCACTGGACGATCCGCTGCCGACCGCAGAAGGGCATTCTGAGCATCCAGCATGATTTTCCGGGTTGCCAGGTAGTTATCGAACAGGACCTGCTCGTCATGGCCACTCACCAGTTTTCGATACTCTGCTTCTGTCTCCAGCAGTTCCTTTTCCAGGGCCATCAACCGTTGTTCGAATGAGGCCCTATTGCTTGGGTCTGATATCAGAACACCTGAAAGCAGAAGTTGGCGGGACTCTGCAAGCAACGTATTCATGTGCCCGGTTTCTCGGACACTTGGAAGCCAATTATCGCTGATCATTGAAGATGCTTCATTGATCGATTCCATCCGGTTGAGCGAAAAAATTCCTGTGAAAACGAGCAGGAAAGTGATCACCGCAAAGCTGAGACCCGCACGGGTCGCGATATGCAAATTGCGAAAAGACATGACATAAATCTCCCGAGGGCAATGATTGGAGTTGGGTTGGGAGATCTATCGGCTAATGCTGCGAGAGAATTAGGGGGCAGTCATAGCATTATGGAGTGTCATTAGGAGAAAGGCGTCTAGAACAAGCAAGTGAGGCGGCATAAAAAATTCAAACGTTAAAGATTGGGATTCATCCATATACCCTCTTGGAGGTATATAAATGCAAATTATCTAACAGTTTTGTTATCTTTGAGCTGAGTGACCGCGGCAGCGCATTGGTTCATCATGCTCGAGGTTGAGGAAGAGCTCTCTTCCGGGGACGTGGGCTAACTCTAAATATTAGCCATTTTTAATCTCCACTTCGCTACCATATTCGTCTGATTGTCCAGATTGCCCATAGGTGATATTTATAAAAAGGCATCACTTCAGAAAACAAAAAGACAATGAGCGGTCGGTCAAGATAGGTAGATGACAATGCGTAGACAAGATGCAGCCTGGACACGACAGGTAGTTGAGGTGCTGAAGCAGCCTTGCGGAAGTATGCAACTTCAATCTCTGACTAAGTGGTTGCAGTGCTTAAGCGTTGTGGACCATTTTGTATTGTTTGTTTATGACGGAGACCAGAAACCACTACTGCTATTCCACACATTATCTGAGGGATTGAAGAGGATTTTCATTGAATGGTATAAGCAGGGCCCCTATCTGCAGAACCCCTTTTTCCTTGCTTGCCGAAACAACCCAGGCAATGGCGTGTGCTGCCTGCGTGACATGACGTCCGATGGATTCCAAGATAGTGACTACTTCAAGAGCTATTACAGCTACTTGGGATTGAATGATGAGCTTGGCTTCTTCATCAATCTGCAGCCGAAATGCACGGCGGTGTTCTCCTTGATGAGGCGGCTGGGAGGAGGCTTTCGAAGTGATGAAATCACTCTATTAAACAATGCCCTACCCGTTGTGGATGCCGTGGTGCAGTCAGCCTGGCATGAGCATCGGAGAAGCGGGGGAACGTCCGCACCCGATAATGACAAGAAGGTAAACGAGACATTCGAAAGTTTTGGCCGCGGCCTGATAACCCGGCGAGAACGCGAGGTCGCAAGGCTATTATTAAGAGGGCACTCAAGCCTTGCGATATCCCAGTTGCTTAAAATTAGCAACGGGACCGTCAAGGTACATCGCAGAAACTTATATGAGAAGCTCGGCGTCAGAAGCCAGTCTGATCTGCTTGGCTTGTTCATACGCTGCCTGGAATCCAACTAGGCTTGCGGCGAGGAAGCCTGATGGCCCTCTATCCCAGTGAATTCAAGCCTACCCATATTAAGATAGGCCAACGAATTCAATATCCTTAGAACTACCCTCAAAGGTATATTTTCAGCACCTTAGTACAACTGTTAGCGTGTTGTCGGTTCGTTCATTCTCGGGCTGCCTTGAGGGCTGTCTCCGCTGAAGATGGAGGCAGCCCCACAAAAGAAGCCATTTCACTTGTTCGACGGGGATATGCCAGGTCCTTTAACTCGAAATACAGCGCTCTGGAGGCGGAGTGCAGACTTGAATACTCGATTCTTGAGGGTCATATCGTGGACAATCTATTTATAAACGGATGCTGGGTTCGACCGACGCATGGAGGGAAGATTGTCAGCATTGATCCGGCAACAGAGACGGTCATTCAGAGCGTTGGCTCCGCTACTGAGGACGATATTGATCTCGCTGTTCGTGCGGCAAGAAGTGCATTCTCCGGCGATTGGGGAAACCTTAGTGGGTACGAGCGCGCTTATTTCTTGAATAGCTTGGCCGATGACTTGGAGCAGCACAGAGAGGAGTTGTCCGTGCTCGAGGTTCGCGATAACGGCAAGCCTCTTTCGGAAGCTCAGCGGGATGTTTCCGATGCAGTAAGTTGCTTTCGATATTATGCCGTGCTGGCGCGTGAGTTGGATGAGTTGCAAGATGAACCGAATCCGCTTTCGAACACGAGTTTCGAATGTCGTGTCCGCCATGAAGCAATCGGAGTGGTGGGGTTGATTCTTCCTTGGAACAATCCCTTGTTGAGCGCTGCCAAAAAGGTAGCGCCGGCCTTGGCCGCGGGCGCTGCTTGTGTTCTTAAACCTTCTGAACTCACCCCATTGACAGCACTCCAGCTAGGCGCCGCTGCAGAGAGGGTTGGCTTGCCAGGGGGCGCACTGAACATCGTTCCTGGTTGTGGCAAGGAAGCTGGACATGCTTTGGGCCAACATCCTGGTGTGGACAAGGTGGTGTTTTCGGGCAGTGTTCCGACAGGTGCCAAAGTCATGTCCGCCGCAGTCTCGGGGATCAAGAACGTCAGCCTTGAGTTGGGAGGAAAATCCGCATTTATCGTATTCGATGATGCAGATATCGAGGCTGCGGTTGAATGGGTCATGTGCGGGATTTTCTGGAACCAGGGGCAGATTTACAGCGCTACATCACGTCTTCTGGTGCAAAGGGAGATTGCCCCGAGATTGCTTGAGCGTCTAGTCGAGGCCGCCCGCTCAATAAAGGTCGGCTCAGGATTGGAGCCAGGGGTGCAAATGGGGCCTTTGGTTGGAGCTGAGCAGTACAGAAAAGTGATGAGCCTGATTTCTCATGGTGTGGATGAGGCCACTTTGGTAAGCGGAGGTGGGCGCCCCTCAAGTCTTTGCTGCGGCTATTTCGTCGAACCCACAATCTTCGACGAGCCAGACGCTGACAGTTTTATCTGGACTGAGGATATCTTCGGGCCCGTACTGTGCGTAAAGCGTTTCAACACTGAGCTCCAAGCCGTCTCGTATGCCAATGACCGCCGATATGGCTTTGCCGCCGCAGTCATGTCCGCGGATACCGAGCGTGCTGCGCGGGTGGCCAACGCATTGAGAGCAGGGATCGTCTGGATTAATTGCTCCCAACCTACGTTCATCGAGGCCCCGAGTGGCGGGGTTCGCCATAGCGGTGGCAGGCGTGCTTTGGGATGGAATGGGCTTGCCGACTACCTGGAGGTCAAACAGGTCACTCGTTACGTCAGCAGCATGCCGTGGCGCTGGTACTAGCCCTCAACACCAGTGCACATTGAGGAGGTGGTGATGTGCCGTGATCTATCAACACTGCGGCGGACCATCAGTCTTCACCTCGATTGAAGAGATGCCCTACGGAAGATGCAGTGTATTTCTGTTCTTCAGAAAGGAGCGCGCTGACCGGGTAGACGCAGGAAATATTGAGGGGGATTCAGAACATGAGAATCGGTATAGCCAGCAACCTGTTTGTCCTAGCCTTAGTTCCAACGAGCACGGCCACGCTACCGTCTGGGGTGTCCGATTCGCTTCCCAATATCAGGCCGTGCACTTATCAGCAAATGCTGTTTGGCAGCAGAGACAGTCATGAGGCCTATGTGGAATTAGAGGAGTGTGCTGGCTTGCCTGGGAGGGGTTCACTCAGTAGCGAGATGAAATGCGTCCTCCATACGTTGTCGTCCCACGAACGTTGAAGATCAAGTCGTCGCATCGAGAGTCAGCTACGATGTTTCACTCTCATGTAACAATAGATAGATTCCGTCGATAAGGTCTAAACATGCACGACTTCCTCATGAGCTTGTGGGAGCTAATCGCTGATCTACCCGTGAGTCTCGGCTGGGCTGTCATTGGCGGATTCGTGACAGCCATCGTCGGCGCACTGGTGAGTCTGTGGAACACCCGGAGGACACTTGCCGTACAGCGCTTGGCAAACACCCGTTCGGTCTCCACCTTTATTGCCGACAAGCGTCAAAAGTGGATTGATGATCTACGCTCGGATATCGCCAAGTATCTGTCACTTTCACTTGAGACTGCGGAGGCGTGGAAGCAGCTCTACTGGAAGTGTGGCGATAGGCACGACAGATATTGGGGCCAGGATCCCCAAGCAGTAGTTGACGAATGTGAGGCGCTGCGCATCGTGTTTCTGAAAGACAATACGACACGGGCCAGTGAGCATCATCAGCTCTACATGCGGGTCGTACTGCGTCTGAACGACGACGAGAAGCTACACCAAGCGTTGACGATCTCGTTGCGACAGCTGCGCACGAACATGGACGATCTCGCAGTAGCAGCTCTTCGAGGGAACTACGCGAACCAGCCACTGTTTGAGGCTATCCAGGCGACGCTAAATGACGCCGAATTTTTTACGAAAGCCATCCTCAAAGAAGAGTGGCAACGCCTGAAGCGCGAGGTGGCAGAGCCCAATCGGCTCATTAAAGATATTCTAAATATCAAAGTGCCAAGCAATGCAGCATTGCGAGACTCGCAAAGCTCGGCGCCCGGTGTTGCCTCCGCTCTGTCGAGCGAAACGCCCTCTTCGGTCAAGGCATCCGTCTGAACCAAACGACTCCCGGAACCTTGTCCCACCGCCGAACTGGCCTTGGGGTTTTCGGTGGCGACTAGACATTCGCCCCGGGACACAGCCTTCCATACCGATCAAGATCTGCCGGGCAGGCCGTTGCCATCTAGGCGTTGGCTCCTTGATGATTCACGCTTCGCCATGTTTCACTTAAGGAAAGTTCTCGCGGCACTATTTCAGGTTCCTCCCATGACACTGTCACACGCCACGCTTGTGCTCCTTTTGGTCGCAAGAATTCATGGAACTGATGCGGCTGTTAGGGCGGCAGCCAAGCGGTGTGCGACACGTCTCCCCCGAAGTAAGCGCGACGTCATGTTCAAAATCGTCGACAGCCGAAGTCCCTTGGCTCTGGTCGATTATTTGGCCAACGAACTGTAGATGCCCACAAACTTACTTGGACAGTGATCTCGTCCACATTGTCCAGCTCACCGGATGCTGCGCGGGCACTAGATTCCAGTCCAACGCTGAAAGCAGCACATTGTCATCGGCAGCGCCTTCGAGCTTGATCGACCGACCGGCTTCTCAGTCAAGCAGTCGCGTGGCCGGCGTACCGGTGATCCCCTCGGCGATGGAGGAGAGTTACCTCGAGTTCTGAGAGAGTTCTGAAATTCTGAGCAGCGCTGTCTGGATCGTGGTGTCAGGTGCTAACGTAGAACGTCGCAGCTATCCGGTCGGGCGCCATGATCGAGTAGTGCCCCCCAAGGAGAGGGTGAACAAGGGAGAAAGTCGCGATGTTGAGTAGTAGCAATGAGGCCGTCGAAGCGCTGCTGGCAGATCTGGCCCTGACCCGCATGACC
This sequence comes from Pseudomonas sp. SBT1-2, assembly GCF_028640875.1. Lineage (NCBI taxonomy): Bacteria > Pseudomonadati > Pseudomonadota > Gammaproteobacteria > Pseudomonadales > Pseudomonadaceae > Pseudomonas > Pseudomonas sp. SBT1-2. The sequence continues at coordinate 27,886 of NZ_JAQZAA010000056.1, forward strand.
ATGTTGGAGATTGTCCAGCTAGTGCGCGTTACGGTGAAGGGGACGGCTGGCACGTTTTCTGAAACGGTCAAGTATGGCGGCATCATGTTCTCCCGGGTGAAGCCCTTCTGTGGCGTGTTTGCGTATCAGGAGCATGTTGCCGTTGAGTTTGCTCAAGGATTCGCTTTCACAGATCCGCATGGAGTTCTCGAGGGTGGTGGAAAGTATCGCCGCCACATCAAGTTGCGCAGCGTAGCCGACGTGTGCAAGAAGCACCTCGAGCATTATGTGAGTCAAGCCGTCTGCACAGACGTCATGTAGCTGCGATTTCCGCCCACCAGCGCCCCGATGGCTTCGTGCAGCGAGGTCGCTCCCTTCAGATACCCGGCTGAAGGATCGCTATTTGGGGAGATGTACTCGGGCAGAAGGTCCAGCGCAATGCCCCACCTGTCGCGGCTTCGTTGGCAACCGCGACATCCGCAGGGGTGAAATCTTCGAAGCCGACGGCTTCCGGGCCTGTCAGCACGACAGCAACTGCGCATAGAAAGATGAAGATGACTCACCTTTTCCAATAGCCAGGCTGAGTGGGAGAAAGATGAGGTCTAGCTGATGGTGCTGCGTCGATACAGGCTCAACGCTACGCCCAGCCCTGCGAGAAGACCGGCGCATCCTCGGTTCAACCAGCGCATGGCTTTCCCGGAGAGAATCCGCATCGCATGATGGCCGCCTAACGCGTACACACTCATCAGTGCGATGTCTATCACTGCTGTCACCAGTGCCAAGGTGGCGTACTGAATCGCGATATCCCCTTCAGGATGAATGAACTGAGGAAGAAATGCCGAGAAGAACAGCAGTCCCTTAGGGTTGGAAAGAGCAACGAACAATGAACGTAAAAAAGCAGATCGACCGGAGAGAGGAACACTTGTTGGCGTGTTGGTCTGAATCCGCCCAACAGGTGCTCGCCACAGGAGCCAGGCCAGATACAGCAGGTACGCTGCACCGGCCCATTTGACCAGAGTGAAAAGCTGTTCCGAGGCGAGCAAGAGTGCGCCAAGGCCGCAGCCCACTGCGCCGATCAGGATCAGATCGGACAACGCTGCCCCGGCGATTCCGCAGACCGCTATCCGCTTGCCACCTTGGGCTCCATTGTTCAGTGCGAGCAGCATAGTTGGGCCGGGAATGACCGTAACGGCTGACACTGCTAGCACAAACAGAGAGAGTGTTGCGAGGTCCATTGTTGGCTCCTTCATGACTAGGGTCGAGAATGACGACGGCTGTGATCCTTACCAGACCAACAATTCCGGTGCGTCAGATACCTAAAGCATACGGCTTTCAGTGTCAGTGATCGTCGATCAATGTAGCACTCTGGGTAATTGGATCGAATCGCCGTGTCGGCGTTTGGCAAGTAGGCATGCATATTCCGTTGGAGCCACTCTCCTTTGAGGACGGATTCATTGAAATGAAGGATTGCGTCGGCGCGTGTTTCGTCACCCATTAGCTTCTGAACATGGGGCAAGCCAAGTTGAGTTAGCTACGGTGCCGACAGTTTCCCCTGACTTCTGCTCAAGCGACAATCGAGAGTACCGTTCCTTACCTTCGAAGCGCGCCAACGCAGCATGTGTACTGCCATTCGATCAATGGCAGCATACTGACTCGAGCTCTGTGCAGTGCGGCTTAGCCCATTGCCGCCAGTAGTTGAGATCGAATACGCGCCACTCCCACGTTGACTGATGAGATGATCAGCTTCTACTGGGCTCGCAGGATGGTGTTCGACTCTCGCGACGGAGAGAAATAGTAGAGATATGCTTGGGGGCCAAGAAAAGCGTGGTAGTTCCGAGGGCAGGATCAGTAGTTGGCTACCTGGTCGTGTCGCTGACATCCTCGACGGGCATTCGGAGTGGAGTGCTCTCTTCGTCGTTCACAATAGGGACACTGGATAGCCAGTCCAGGGCGGAGAGAAGCACGTCATCATCGACTGCGCCCTCTAGTTTGAGCGTGCGCCCGGTCTCTCCGTCGAGTAGTCGCAGAGTGGGTGTGGCGGTGATGCCCGCAGCAGTGGCTTCTTCGGTCTGGGTGCGTACGATTGCTGCTGCTTGCTCGCTTTTCATACACGCCTGCGTTGCAGTGCTGAGGCCGGGCGGGGAGCTCGATTCCGCCACGCCCTGGCCGTTTCCCCGCGTGTGTCCGTAGATCCATTCGACTGCTTCCCAGAACATCGGCGCGCTTCCGGTCTCCGCAAAACACTCGGCCAGTTGGGCCTCCCTTGAAGCTGCCGGCTCATGAGCGGCCAACGGCAGGTGGTGCCATTGCAAGGCCACATCGGGATTCGACTTGACCCAGCGCATCAGCTGCGGGATGTAGGCCTGGCAGTACGGGCACTCGAAGTCGGCGTAGACCACCAGGGTGAACCGGGCTGTACTGCTGCCATACAGCCATGGAGGGCCAGAGATGGCGGTAGTGGGTGGAGCGGGGGAGCTGTCCTGTTGAGGGCTGTTGCTCAGCAGAACAGCCCCACCTACGGCCGCGAGCAGTGTAAAGCTCAGCATGGCGAGCAAGCCCCGCCGACGACGAGGAATGAACAGATATCGGGGCATTTGGATGGCTCCCTGTCAGATGTTCAGCGCCAGGGGAGCGATCCCCCGAGTCTGATCGATCGCCTCCGCGACCCTGAACGCGGCATCCAGTTCGCTGATGCCGTGCTCCTGCATCAGCCGGAACCGCTCGGCCTTCTCTTCCGGCTCGGTCATGGCCATTGCCAGGTACAAGCTCGGGGGCACTGCACGAAAGAGCACTTCCATCGATTTCGACAGGATCACACCTTCCGTGAACTTCCCTGCCTCCTTGCGGGCGCTGAGCATCAGCGCCTTCTGCGAAGCATTCAGCTCGCGGAAGCGCGCGATTTTCTCCACCTCGTCCGGCGGCATGCTTAGGCAGATCCACCACTCGATCATGTTCAACATAGGTTCCGCGGCCTTCGGAAGGTCGTCCAGGTTCTGTGTGGCAAGCCAGAACCAGGCACCGAGCTTGCGCCACATCTTTGTGATTTTCACGATGTAGGGGGCGAGCAGCGGGTTCTTGGTGATGATGTGTCCTTCGTCCGTGACGTTAATGATCGGTCGGCCCAAGAACTGATCGCGCTCGGCGATGTTGTTCACCGCGTTGATCAGCGAGATGTAGGCAATGGACAGTTGCGCGCTGTAGCCCTCGCGAGCGAAAGTGGCCAGGTCGACAATGGTGATGTCCGCCTCGGGCCAGGGCGTGCCGTCACGGTCAAACATCTCGCCGTCCACCCCCTGGGTGAACATGTCCATGGCGTCGGCCATTTCCAGCAGGCGCGTGCGCCGGGACTCAGGCAGCGAGGCATCGCGGCCGCGTTCGCGCAGGGCGTCGCGCACGTCGCGGGTGAGCACGGTGCGTTTGTCGGCCACGCATCGCCTGGCTGCCTCGATGATGCACTGGCGGATCAGGCTACGGTCGGCGCGGGTCATTCGCGCTTCTTCACGGTCCTCACCACCGGTGATCATCAGGCGCGCAGTGATCTCAAGCTCACCCAGTACGTCGCGCTGCTCGTCGCCTTCGGCCTCTACGTTCGGCTCATCCTCTTCTTCGTCCAGGGCGTCGGCATCCAGTGTCTGGACCTTGCTCGGGGTGTCCACCAAGCGCCAGGCGTCCGCAAAGGGCGCAAGGCTGACCCCGGAACCCGGCGACAGCTTCACCCTGTGAACGGTGAGACCCAGGCGCGCGGCGAAATCGCCGTAGAGCCCGAAGCTGTTGCCGGCCTCGACGATGAACAGCCGCGGCCGGTACACGGCGGTGACCTGGTTGAGCAGATTGTTGAGGGTGGCAGACTTGCCTGAACCAGTCGGGCCAAACAGGAACAGGTGGGCGTTCATTTGTCGATCCAGCCGATTCAACGGATCGAAGGTGATGGCGCCGCCGCCACGGTTGAACATCGTGATGCCGGGATGGCCGGTGCCCTGGCTGCGTCCCCAGACCGGGGCCAGGTTGGCCGCGTGCTGGGCGAACATCAGCTGTGTATACCATTGGCGCTTGTCCTTGGCCGGATCGAACATGCAGGGGAGCCAGCGCAGGTAGCTGTCCAGCGGAGCCACTTCGTCTTCTTCCCGTACCGGCTGCAGCCCAGCGTTGAGCATCACGTTCGCCAACTGCAGACCGCGCGCGTCGAGCTCGTCCAGATCGCGTCCGCGCAGGTAAAACGCCAGCGCGCCGCGGTAGAGCTTGTGCGAGCTGCCGATGATGCTTCGAGCTTCGTGCACGTCCTGGCGTGTCTGCTCCGAGGCCAGCGTCTCTCCGACCGCCTTCTTGCTCAGGTGGTTCAGGTGGGCCTCAAGCACATCCTGTGGCGTTGCGACCAGCGTGAGACACATCACGGTGTCCTCCGGCATTTGGTCGAACAGCGCGTTGACCGCATCGCCTTTGCGCGTCTCCCCTGTGATATGTCCGATGCCCGGCGGCATGCGGAGCCGGTCCACGGTCATGACCCGGTGCGGCATGTCGTCGAAACGCCATACGCCGTTCTCAACGTCAGAGCGTGGCTGATCAAAGAACAGGCGTTGCGCGAAATCGGTGCCGCTGGCCAATTCGAGCTCGCCGGGCTCAGTCGTATCGGGATAGGCAGTCAGCGCATAGAAGCGTTCGCGGTCATCCGCCGTCGGGCCCAGCATCGTGGGGTTGGGGTTGAACCAGCGCAGTAACCAGTCGTGCACGTGGGCTGCCGTCATGCGCTGCGTTCGCACGCCAGCGTTGGCCAGCCCACCGAGCAGCCGATCGCAGATCACCGTCAGCGCGTGCTCGGGTGATTGCCCGCGCCGCGCCGTGGTCGCAGGCGAGCGGCGGTAGACCACCAGGCGTACCCGGCGTTGCTGACCGCGCCAAGGCAGTCGCGTGACCGTGTTGTCCTCGAACAATCCCCCGGGGGCGGCGATTGCACGCAGGTGGTGGGCGAAGAAGCGTTCGTAGAAGGCACTGAAGTCCGAGGCCTGTGCGCGTGGCTGGATATAGCCGTGCAGCGTGTTCAGGTAGCTGTCCCAGCTGGTTTCGTCCTGCGCATAGAGCTGTACGACCCAGGGGTTGTCGTCGAGCTCATCAAAGGAGTCTTGCAGCGCGTTCTCCAGGCTGTCGCGCACCTGAGAGAGCCAGTGCAGCTCGCGACCCTCTGTACCCACCGGTGTGAGCTCGAAGAAGGCTGCGACCGAGGCGCCATCCTCCAGTAGCAGACTCTGCGACTGCGTCAGGTATTCCACCCAGGGCAGCATATCGACGAAAGATGGGGCAACGTCGTAGAGGGCCTGTTCGTCGGCCAGGGTGGGGCCCTTGGGCCGCAGGTAGGTGGGACTGCCTGGTTCTTGAATACCCGCAGCGGTCAAAGCCTGGACATGCCGGCTCCAGGCATTGGTCGGCGCCGACTCTGAAGGAGGTACTGTCGGCTGTTGAGCGCGTTTGGGCCAGGCCATCATTGCGACCTCCGATGGAGGTCCGCGTATTCACTGATTAGGCAATGGTACGGAAGGCGAGTATTCACGATGGCGATACCAGGGAAGGTAAGTTTCGCTAAGTGTCGTGAAGTGGCCTGCCGCCGGCCGCCAACAATCCGAATCTGAAGATCCCCGGATTGTCGGGAGAACAACTCTATAGATAGAGGAAGCCGATGCGAGAGGTTTGTGGGATTGCCCCGGGGATGCAGTGAATGAAATGCGATCTAGGCGCGACCAGAGGCTCCTGCGTGGCAGCGAGCGCTATTTCTGGCCTGAGCGAGGTTCCTTGCTGAGCGCGCCTAGTCCTCCTGTGTTTTCCTATCACTGCCTAAGCATGAGTGCTTTGCGGACTTCCAGCCGAACTGCTGCAAAATCGGCGGCTACCCGTGGTTCGGCCAGCAAGGCGCCAACCAGTGCTGCGGCAGCGACCTGTCCACCTTGCAGGTCACTCGGGTAGTGCACGCCGGCAAGGACGCGGCTGTCTGCGTGGGCCCTGGCCCGGGCAAACAGTTCGTCATGCTTTTCGGGCACGGCGATGCTGAGTAGGGTCGCATTCAAGTAGCTGTCCATGGCATGGCCGCTTGGGTAGGAATCGCCTTCCGGGGGCGGCAGGACTGGTTTGACAGCAGGCTCCAACTCATAGGGGCGCGGTCTCGCAAAGTGCTTTTTCGCCGGCATCAGCACCTGGACAAGGTTCTCTTGCACACGCTGGAAAAACTGGCGCGTCAGGGGCAATTGCTCCTTATCGAAAGCTTCGCCAAAAATGTCTCGGGCGAAGGGAAAGATGTTGTCTTCCCATTGATCATGCGCCTGTACCCGGGTCGTCTGCTCCTGGGTACGGTTCTTCTGCACATCGAGAACTGCCTTGAGGTCGGCGCGGGCCACGGCAGAGTCCGCCCCTGGTGGTGGCGGGAGGTAGTCCGCTAGTTGCAGCGGCTCCTTCAGCACATATGGCGTGATGGCGGTATCGGCGTGCACCACCCACGCCGGCAGCAGGAACAGGCCCAACAGCAGCGAACGGGGGAACGTATTCATAGACAGTCTTCCTCTCAGTCGAGTCATGGACCTTCAGGCCCGCCCAATGACTGCCCTTCGCAGCCACTGGACACACTGTCCGTTTTCCTCGCCGGGCAATCTTGCCTACGCCTGCCAGGGTCATGCCGACCTGGCAGACAAACACAAGCGGGCGGAAATCGAATCTCGATACTGAGTCCTCGGCACATCGTCGAACTAGCGTTCAGCCAACACAGAGGGCTCTAATAAAATGAATAACCTCAAACATGTGTTTCGCGTCGGAGTCTTAGCGGGCAGCCTGTCTGATCTTGCGTTTGCAGCCCCACAGGAAGGAGGGTTCCTGGAAGACAGTGAAGTGTCGTTGAAAACACGTACCTACTATTTCAATCGCGACTACCGCGACCAAAGCAACAATGCCGGCCGCAATCGGGGCAAGCCCAGAGATGCGCGCAACGGATACCGCGAAGAGCTTACTCAGGGCCTGACCGGCTGGCTTGTGTCCGGCTACACGCAAGGCACTGTCGGCTTCGGTCTGGACGCCCACGCGATGATGGGGCTGCAACTGGACAGTGGCGGTGGTCGCACGGGAACGGGCAACTTGCCCGTGGGTGGCGACGGCCACCCGGACTCGCACTATGGCAAGTTCGGCGGCGCGCTGAAAATGCGAGCCGGCGGGACGCAGCTTAAATACGGCCAAATGACCACCTCGGCCCCGGTGTTCGCAGCCGTCAGCAATCGCACCTTGATCGGCATGGCCTATGGGATGCACATCGGGAGCGTCATTACGGATGACCTCCGGGTAGAAGGCGGACACTTCACGGCAGCCGCTGGCCCGAGCGAATCCAAAGTACATGGCAAGATCACAACCGTGTACGGCAAGCTCGGGAAGCGCTCGGCCGAAGTCGATTCGGTGGACTACCTGGGCGGAGTCTGGAAGGCTACTGATGGCCTCTCTTTGAGCGCCTACAGTTCGCGGTTCGAGGACGTTTGGCGCCAGTACTACCTGGGGGCGAGCTACAAACTGCCCTTAACGCCCAAAGAAGCGCTGCGCGTGGACGTGAATGCATATAGGACCCTGGACACAGGGTCGCGTGGCTTTGGAGGAATCAACAACGTTGCCGCATCCCTGGCCCTGGCCTATGACCGCGATTTCCACAGCGTAACCGCAGCCTTCCAGCACGTGCGTGGGGACCAGCCCTTCGACTACATGGCGTTCGGCGACGGACGCTCCAGCGCGTCCATGGCCCTGGCCAACTCCGTGGGCTACTCGGACTTCAACGGGCCCGGCGAACGCTCCTGGCAATTGCGCTACGATCTTGACCTCACAGGCGTTGGCTTCAATGGACTCAGCCTCTATGGCCTGCATGCTCGGGGCTATGGCAGTGATGGGAGCAAGACAGCCGCCAGCAGCATCTACACGGGCTTATATGGCCGGGACGGGCGACACTGGGAAACCGACCTGGGTCTTGCCTACCGCATCAAAGATGGCCCATTGGCCGGGTTGTCATTGCGCACATCGCAAGCGTGGCACCGTGGTAATCATGACTACCTGGACCGCGACGTCGATGAAACACGGTTGACCATCGACTACCCACTGGCGAGTTTGTAACGACCTTTCGGTCATCAACCAGGCCATGCGCTGATTCCTCGGTCTCGAGCAACCGCTCCATCCGTACTGACAAGCTGATGGGGCGGTTGTTTACCTGTCAGACGTATCTGTCATCTATAGCAGTGAGGCCGATAGGATCCAGCAGAACTTGGCCTTGACGACTAATCTATTCACAATCTCAGTTGAACCCGCTCTTCGACGCGCTCCATACCGTAACGAGAGCAACCATCAGAAGCGGAATCGTAGCCATAGGCAAAGCGTCAAGCCCAACAGACAGGAGCACGCCTCCAAGGATGCCGCCACCGGCAATTGAGAGGTTCCAAGCAACCACAGTCATGGACTGGGCGACATCGATATCCGCCCCTGCCGTATGAGCTGTCGCAGTCTGAAAGAGGGTTGCCGAACCGCCATAACCAAGCCCCCATGCAGCAACGCCGACATAGATAACTGGCGCTAGATCTATCCCAACCGCGAGGCCAATTACAGCGAAAACGAATAGTGTGATGCTGGCTAGAGTTAGTTGCCGCAAACGCCTATCCACTTGGCTGCCGACGAATCCGATACTGGCCAGCGACGCAAGGCCAAAAACCAGCAACACGCCGCTCAGATCATCAGTAAGTCCGGACGGAACCACCATTGGCGCAATGTAGGTGTATAGGATGTTATGAGCGAGGACGAATGTGAAGAGAGTTAGAAGTATCGGCCTCATGCCGGGAAGTACGAAGACCCGACGCAGGGTGAGCTTCGTCCTGGCATCCTGCCCAGGCAAGTTTGGCATGCGCCAGCGAATCCAGATCAAAAGCAGGACACTTGCAGCGGACATCAGAACAAAAACAGCCCGCCAACCCAGCAGTTGCCCGAGGAATGTGCTTGCAGGCAGGCCAAGGGACAATGCGATGGGCGTTCCAACCATTGCTACTGCGATGGCGCGCCCTTTGAGTTCAGGAGCGACCATCCGGGCGGCATAGCCTGCGATGATACTCCATAGCAACCCAGCACTCATACCAGCGAGGAAGCGGACTATGAGCGTCAGCGCGTAGTTGTCGGAAATTGCCGTGATCAGGTTGATCACCGCAAAGAGCGCGATTGTGAGCATCAGCAAAGGGCGTCGACCCCAAGCACGTGTGGCGATGCTCAAAGGTATGGCTGCGATGAGAGAGCCTATGGCGTATGCGGTTACCAGTTGCCCCGCCATGGCCTCCGAGATTCCAAGGTCTGCACTTATCGGCAGGAGAAGGCCAGCCGGTAGCGTTTCCGTAAGGATCGTGACGAAGCACGATGCGGCTAGCGCAAGCAGCGCCAAGAGCGGCAGGCGATCGGCCCCTTTTTCTTCGACGGGTACTGCACAGATTTCTTCAGTCATGACGCTCTTGATTACCTTTGAATTTGGACGATTGTCGCCCACCGTCGAACCAGCAGATGGCGGGCGCGTCTACCTCGTATAGGCTAACTGGATTCGAAACTCCCGCGCGTTTACCGCCAGGAATCTCAAGGTTTCTCAGGAGTTGATGATGCCGAGTTGGGAGTAGAGGGTGAGGTTGTCTTCCAGATGCCAGCTCTCAAAGATCAAGCCATTGGAGAAGCGATAGATATCCATCGAAATGTAATTGACCGGCTGCCCACCTCCCTGCACTCCCCGAAAGGTCCCCGTGAAATGCCCGGTGAATATCAGATAGGTCGCGACCCGGTCACCAATGACAAGTAGCTGGTCTATCTCGCATTGCAAGTCCGGTATCGCGGTATGGATCGCCTTTGCGGCACGCAATACTCCATCCGGCCCAGTTGGGCGACCTGGAGGCAAAGTTTGATCTCTATAGTCGGGGGACAACACTGCAAGAGCTAGTGACTCATCCCCATTGGCCCAGAATGTGTCGAACTTGCGCGTGGCGAGGATCTGGGCGTCAACTTGCTCCTTGGGAATACTCGGATCGATAACAACGATGCGAGGTTCGATTAATTCTGAGTTTGCAGCAGTCATCATTTCACTCCATTCCAATGACGAATCGTCAAGCGGCGACAGCAGCTTGAAGTTGGTATCTTGATCCCGCAGGCACCAGCGAAGGCACCCGATGCCTACTTCACAGGGCTAAATCGACTTTGTATTCCGTCAGCCAACGGTTCATCCAAAGGGCTACCTCAAGCCCGCCGCGGTTGTACGGTTGGCTTTTCGCTGAGCCCACGCGCTTGAGCAGTTCTTGAGCCTTTGACACGTTAAGAAGCGGATACACGGGACTGTTCGGATCTGCTAGAACCTCCTGAAGCTCACGACGCAGCCCGGCCTCGTAGGCTGGGTCCTGCGTCGCGGGATAGGGGGATTTGACGCGTGTCATAATTGAGTCAGGGAGAAGGTTTTTAGCCGCTGCGCGCAGCAGGCTCTTTTCGCGCCCGTCGGCAACCTTCATCTGCCAAGGCGCATTGAACACATATTCAATCAGCCGGTGGTCGCAGAATGGAACGCGCACTTCAAGACCAACAGCCATACTCATCCGATCTTTGCGGTCAAGGAGCGTTTGCAGGAATCGTGTGAGATTGAGATACGTGATTTCCCGCATGCGCTTGTCCTGGGGCGCCTCCCCCGGAAGCACGGGAACTTCGCGCAGTGCATCATGATAAGTATCCTTTCGATACGTCTCCTGGTCGAGTTGTCTGAGGAGATCTGGAGACAGGAGTTGGGTGCCACCAAAGTAGCGCGAAGAGCCGGACGTCAACCAGGGGAATGTATCGGCCTGTAGCGCCGCAGGATTTCGGAACCATTGGTAGCCGCCAAAGATCTCGTCTGCGGCCTCACCGGATAGGGCGACCGTCGAATGGCGCCGGATCTCACGAAATAGCAGATAGAGCGATGGCCACATATCGCCCCAGTAGGTTGGTGGCATATCAGTCGCCCGCAGAACACTCGCGCGTACTGATGTATCCAGGAGCTCTTGGCTATTTAGGAGGATCTCGGTGTGGACCGAACCCACATGCTCCGATAGTGCGCGCGCGAACGGCGCGTCCGGAGAGCCACGTACCGAATCCACCTCGAACTGTTGTTGGTTTTTCGTGAAGTCGACGGAAAAAGATCGAATCACGTCGGAGCCCAGTTCCTTGGCCACCATTGCCGTGACTGTGGAAGAGTCAAGGCCTCCTGAAAGTAGAGTGCAGATAGGTACGTCCGCCACCATCTGCATTCGCACCGAGTCCTGAAGTAGGCTGCGAACCTGCTGTACCGTAGTCTCGTAGTCGTCAGTATGCGGATGTGCCTCAAGCTTCCAGTAAGTAGACTTCACCAGTCCCTGGCGGTTGAAGCGTATGACTTGGCCAGGTCGAACCTCGTACATGCCATCGTAGATCGACGCCTCTGGCGTTTTGACCATATCGAGCATTTCCCGCAGGCCTTGGAGCGATACGCGCCTAGGTACGGAGGGATTGACTAGGATGGCCTTCGGTTCGGAACCGAAGATGATTCCATGCTGCGTGGGGTAGTAGTAGAGCGGCTTTATCCCTACTCGGTCGCGAACCAGGATCAGTTCATCCTGCCGGCGGTCCCAGATGGCAAAGGCAAACATCCCATTGAGGCGACTGACCATTTCCACACCCCATTGCAGGAATGCCTTAAGAAGAACCTCCGTATCGCTGCGTGTTTGAAAGTGATGGCCAAGGCACTTCAGTTCTTGGCGTAACTCAACATGGTTGTAGATTTCACCGCAGAATGTGATTGCTGCACTATTGTTCGCGTCGGTAGCAGCTTCCATCGGCTGACGGCCACCTTCGAGGTCGATAATGGCAAGGCGGCGATGACCAAACACTACATGCCTACTGTGCCATAGCCCCTCCGCGTCAGGTCCGCGATTCGTCAGCGTGTGCGTCATCGCGCGTACTGTAGGAAGGTTTTGTTCCAAGTCCTGTTGATAGTCTACCCAGCCTGCTATTCCGCACATATGTACCTCATTAAATATTGAGTGCGTTTAATCATCGAACAGTTGCCGGCTCTCGCCTGTAACTGTCGCCGTATCAATTTGATGGGCTGCCCAAGAATGAGATTCGTTGCCGCAGATGAAGGCTATCTCGCTACATCCATAAACAAGCCGCCCTGGATAATGCGCAGTAGCGCTTGAGGCGTTTCAGCAGTTACTGCAATGTCATAGCCAATATCGAGACCATGCTTCTGCTTCAGATGCTCCACGACATTGAGGAGTGCAAGAGAGTCAAACCCAAGCTCATCGAACCGGAAATCGGCGTGTTCTTCTGTGATCGATACCTGAGAGGATTCATCTTGCTCACCCGAGTTCTTCAGAAATTCCATGAGCGTTTTGATGTCGATAGATTTCATGTTCAGATTCCTTTCATAGATGTTTGTTATGCAGATTCGCTATACAAATGACTGGCGCGCACTCCATCGGGCCAAACGCACGGGATTCAGGTGCCAATTTCGAGAATTTCAACTTGAAACGTTGAGACTGATCGCTCACCTTGCATGATCTGAATATCTACACGAGCACCGGATCTGCCACCTCTGTTGGTCGAGAGCTCGGCGTGCAGTATCGTGGGAGTGTTGAGTTCACCCATCGACTGAAAAAGTGCATCGCAGCGAATGACCTTCAGCTTGAACGGGTTAACGTTGAGCGACTTCGCCGCTGAATAGACCGAAAGTTGTCGACTGGCTTCCAGCTGTATCATCGCGAATATGTGATCAGCAGTGGGGCGATCGAACAGGATGGGATGGCGGGGATCGATTCGGGCAACTGCTTCGTAGCGATTGCCTATGCTGGTCACACCGATCAGGGCCAAGTTTTGTGGATTCCAACGTCCGACGTCGGAGGGAAGTAGTTCGCTCTCAGGCGGGATCTCGATGGCACCTTGGAACACCACCCCGCGTTGGCGGCACATTGCCTCGCGAATTCGTTTCCATTGCTCCCGATCCACGAAGTTCTGACGAATTCGGATGAGCGCAATTTCCATTCCCTTTGGATCGCTGAGCTCAAAACGCCACGTCAACCCTGAGGTACGCTTGTCTGATCGGAGTACTTTTTCCACGGTACTCGCTACGACAACTCTTATCGGATGACCACGGGGATGCTCGATCTCAAGGGCCGAAGGGGTGATGTTGGCCTCCAGCTCGCGGAACAGGAACTGGTACCGGTTTTCCTTCAGCGAAAGATCGAACTGATTGTGCGCAATGGCGAAGCAAGCTTGCCGGCAGATCTCTACAAGCGCAGCAATGTCGTAACCCGCAACCTCGAGGATGTTCTCCTGATACAGACCATGCCCTCTTGCGACCTGGGCGCCGAGCAATGTCTCAAGATGGGATTGAACCACATAGTCCGTAAGCAAAACCGAATCGTTCGACGGCTTGTGAACTAGGGAAATTGGAAGCGTCCGCTCGAAGTTCAGCCCTCGCCCCGCAGTCGTGATGTTCATAGGAAAAGCTCCTTCTTCATTTTTCGTATATACGCGAGAGCTTGCGCCAGCACGTACGAACTCCATCTAGGCCTTTGCCTTCTGGCTGTGGTCGGACTGAGCGGGCTAGACGGTCACAACTCTCCAGCCGCGTGACTGGACGTAAAGCAGTGTCTCGGCATCGGTCGAGCCGGAATGCACGAAACAAGCTCTTGATGCTGCCGAGAGCATGGGGAAGTCGGATGGATGATCGCCGTAGGCTAGCGTCGATGAACTCAGGCCAGCGTGGCTTTTCAAGTATTCGAGCAGTTGTGCTTTCTTCTGCTCACCCACCAATGGAACGCGCACCTTCCCGGTCAAGAGGCCGCTGGATATCTCCGGCTCGGAGCCAAATCCTGCGGTCATTCCAAGACTCTGGATGATCGGACGAACGCAGCAAGAATATGAGCCCGAAACGGCAACAACCGGCACGTCGTGTGCTTTTAGGAGTTCAAACTCCCGCAAGATGGGCTCCACGAACTTCTTCTCTGCCTGCTCCCACCATTGCGATCCTAGATGCAGATATTCTTCTTCGCTTAGCCCCCTCAAGACACTGAAGAAGATACCGTTGGTTTGCTCCCGCGTGGCTCCGGCTCTTTCAGCATCCTTCACCGCTGCCAACATAGTGGAAACCTGATCGTCACTGACCCGAGCTAGATCTGACAGGTATCGAGCAAACAAGATCATGGTGTGCATGTCCAAGATCGTATTGTCGAGATCAAAGAATGCCGCGGTGCAACCGCCTTTCACTCCGTCCAAGGACGAAATGGCTGATCTGAGCCCTTCATATCGCATATGCCCCCCTTTGATATTGCCAGCTTGGTCGCGAGACAACGCATCTACCCACCTGAACTTCACAGCGGAACTGCCGGAGCACCCGAGTTCGCGCATAGGAGGTCAGAGTGAGCTACTCATCACCGAGCCTCGTAGTTTCTAGCATCGATAATCATTACTATTAATGCAGGCTTAATGTAGGGGAGTGTTTATGATTAAAAAAGAGGTTTTGAGGAAACTATAAATCTCCTATCAGGAAACCTTGGGAGCAAGAGAGTGGTCGGGTGGCTGGCGGCACGATTACCGCGTCGAAAGCCGCGCATACTCAGTCCAAAGCGTACTTATCCGCCTTTGAAGATTTAAGCTCCTCGCCTGAGTGCATCAGCATATGGGGGGCGGCGTTGAAATCAGAGCTGAGCCATAGCTCGGCACTAGCTCGCTCGCCATCCGATCAGTTGCGCTTAATTGAAGATCGAATCTGGTGAGTATGGAGTGTCAATCCGCACCCCCTGCGGTATCGAGGTGGCTGAGTGCACATGCCATGAAATCGATGAATGTGCGAATCTTGGGAGCTAGAAATCTTCGATTCTTATAGGCAGCGTAAAGCGGTGAAGAGAACGGAACGTAGCCCGGTATGGCCATTTCCAGCTTCCCCTGTTCCAAGTCTGCTTCGACCAGCCAGCGCGGCAGATAGGCCAGTCCGAAACCCGACTGAGCAAGTTGGAGAATCAACGTGGTGTCATTCGAGCGTATGACCCGCCCCCTAACAACTGCATCGGCTTCCTGGTCTTTGTTAATATCCGCACCCTCGACCTCTGTAAGAACCGGTAGAATGAAGTTGTGGATCCCCAGCTCCTTCGGAGAGGATGGACGTCCAGACTTGGCAAAGTAAGACGGTGTGCCGACTAAGACAAATTCCAGAGTAGCTATTGGTCGCACGATTAGCGTTGGTGACGGCTTGTCAGTGACACGAAGAGCCAGATCGTAGCGTCCGGACACTAGATCATGCTTCGCGTTGTCCAGGAGAAGCTCCAGCTTTACCTTCGGATAGGCGTGTTGATACTCCACGAGAATACGTGCGAACTCAGGATTGGAGAACCATTGGGGAGCAGTCACCCGCAGCGTTCCGCTTGGGCTTCCGTTGTGGTGCCCCAGTAGCGCCTCGGCATCGTCAAGTATGTCGAGCGCTTCGCGACAGCTGTTGTAGTAGAGTCTTCCGGATTCGGTCAGGCTAATGCTTCGACTGGTCCGATTGAGAAGCCTTGTTTGC
Source organism: Pseudomonas sp. SBT1-2 (assembly GCF_028640875.1). NCBI lineage: Bacteria > Pseudomonadati > Pseudomonadota > Gammaproteobacteria > Pseudomonadales > Pseudomonadaceae > Pseudomonas > Pseudomonas sp. SBT1-2. The sequence continues at coordinate 43,445 of NZ_JAQZAA010000056.1, forward strand.
TGAGTTGCCTCCAAATGAGCAACGTGTTTGCTGATCATGGCAGTTGAAATCGCGAGCCGCTTTGCTGCACCACTGAAGGAATTCAGCTCAACGATCTCGCGGAATACCTTTAGGCTCGTTAGGGTATCCATGCCAGTGCTCCAGTGCGGTTCGAGGGGTAAAGTATCGACCTATTGTGCTTGCAGCAGTGTCGAACACAGCAAGAACAGGAGCTTTCCTCGGGTCATTTCAGATAGGAACGACATATTCCGTGAGATGGTGGGCAGGGTCATGGCGTTGACTATCAATGCCGGAGCGTTGTCATCGACCTGTCCCCTCGTCAACAGCGGGAGGTCCGGGTGCGTCGAAACGCGCATTGTTTTTGTCGATGAATGCCTCATCCTCGGCGAGATTTGGTTCAAGAGCGACTGGAAGCGTACGTGCGTCGTCGATTACTGGCTCTAGTCCGCGCTGTACCCGGCTAATGCCTGCGCGGTCGATCAGGAAGCGTTCGCGCCACGCTTCACCACGAGCACGTTTTCCCTCGTTCTCCATGCTGGTGGTGTACCGCATCAGCCATAAGTGCATGTACCACTGGCGCTGTTCGGCGTACTTGATGGTGAGGTCGTGGAAGCGCTGGTAGAACGCTTCGTCATGGCCACAATCAAGACTATCGCCCTCGTGTGCGATCTCGTGTTCAACGAGAGAGAAGATACGGGTGACGGTTGTGAGCGGGTGGGATTTGAGGTGCTGCACCACGTTGGTGTTGATTGCGATGTAGCTATGCCCGTCAGTCCACGCTTCGGCACTGGTCGACTGGCCCAGGAAGACCTGCAGCGCTTTCCCGCCCCGCACGGTCGGACCGCGAAAGCGATTGCCCCCGGTGCAGATGGCGACATAGTGCGGGAGTACGCCGCGTAGGGCCATCCAGGCGCGCCGTGTTTCCTTGTCCAGCGCATCACGCTCGCTCACGAGCGCGGTGTGCTCGACGTAGGCGGCGCTCAGCGTTGCGAACGCGATCAGCTCGGGCAGATAGAGCCTGCCGAGCCCCCAGAACCGGGTGTGGTTCTTGGCAACGTCGTCGCGAAGATTGGCATGGATGCGATCGATGCACTCCAGCAGATCGCTTGCGTTGTAGCAACCGAAGCGCTCAAGGGTCTTGGGGTGGACGATGACGGCAATACCGTCGCGCGCAATGGCCTCACCTTTGGGCACATCGAAGCCGTCTTCCACCACGGAAAACGCCCCGACCGGTTGCTTACCCTGGCTGGAGCGGCACCTGCGCAAGAAGTTCTCCAGGGAAATGTGGCGTTTACCCGGGAGGATGGTGATGACCTCTTCAGTGGTGTAGATATTCGCGATGAGGGGATCGCCAGCCAGCAGTGCGCGAGCAGACTTCTCGCGCCGGGCCTCGGTCTTGCGGTGGTCGCCCAGGCGTGAGGTGATGGCATCGGCCATCTGCCCGAACTGCCTGGCGATGGCCTTCCAGACCGGGCAGGTCTTACGCAGGATCTCGGTACGGGACACGTTGAGGCTGATCGCCTGCTTCGACACGATGAGGCCACCGGCGCCCCAAAGGTGGCCGGGGTCGTGGCGAACAAGCACGCCCTGATTGTAGATCGAGACCGCTCCGTCTTCCTTCACGCGATACCAGGCGAAATCGTCTTCCGCATCCCATTTCTCGTCGTGAGGATCCCGGGTAATCAGGCGCCCGTTCAACTCCACGCGGATCGGGGTGTAGCGAACCAGGTCGCGGATCTCTTGCAGGACCGACATCAGCTCCGAATCGCTGAGCTCGTCATACCAACAGCCTGCAATGGCGCAGCCCAAGCAAGAGTCTGACAGCTCGTCGAGATCATAGTTGTAGCCCATGGACCGCGTATCAACAGTCATTTTCCAGGCGCTGGAGCGCCAGACCGTACTGGCATGCGCCATGATCTGGCCGCGGCCGAGCCGGAACCGGCCGTATGTCGAGTCGCCTTCTGCATGTGGTGTGCCGAAGCGACCAAAGTAGCGAACGACATCCTCGCGAGTGGCAAATCCCTTGCCATCGTCGCTGCATTCGAAACCGGCTTTGCTGAGGGTAAGCCTTACGGCCTTCGCGTGGGCATCGACCGAGTTCATCAGGAGCTCGATGAGGGCCTTACCGATGGAGCCCGCTTGGCTGTATACGATGTGGTGGATGATCTGCGGGTCCAGCTCGAACGGAAGCAGCATTTAACCTCCTCGTTTCTCTTCAGGTCCCATCTCGGCCTCGATTGCCTCTACGCTGCATCAGGCGGGAAGCGTGCAACCAGCCAGCGGGAGCGCGTCAGTAGTCTTCCAAGCACTCACCCGGGCGGGCGGTGCGCGGCGCAGTGCTGGCGAGCATCAAGCAGCCGGCGTTCTGCCTGGCCGCCGGCAACACTTCCGCGGCTTCCCGGTCCCATACATCGAGCATCGTGCTGCTGTGCGGAAGCAGGGCCTGAGGTGGCTCAGTCCAGGTGCCGGTGGGCTCTGGTGTCTGGCCGGGCCCAGCAGGGAGGCTGATTGTCACGATCGCGATACCGGTGGTGGATGTTGGTATCGCCCAGTCTCGTCGGCAGGCCTGTGCCGTGCCCCCAACAATGTGTTTCTGGACTGCCCCGGATAGTCCGGCGCCGCCTGGGAGGGTTCGATGGCCTCTCCCTGGGGGGCTGATCTAATAACTCCCGTATGCGGTGGTCGTTCAGCTATATCCGCCGATAAATCACAGAATGTGGGAATTACGCGACTTGAACGGAAGTCGGGTTAATTCTATAATTTTGTGTACTAACTGGCATAGAAGGGGGCATAGGCACACTATGCTGGATTTAAGCTTTAGCAAACCGAGTGAAGTCGTCAAGCGGCTCTGCCAGCGCTTGCGCACAGAGCGTTTGGCTCTGGGCATGACCCAGGCCGATCTGGCCGGGCGTGCCGGCATCGGGGCCAACACCGTGTCGAATCTGGAAGCCGGGCGCAATGTTGGTTTCGAAGCCGTGGTCCGGGTGGCGATGGCGCTCGGCCGCGTCAAGGAGCTCGAAGGTCTGTTCCTGCCAAAGCTGGACAGCATCGAGGACATTCTGCGCTACGAGAAAACCTCAAAGCGCCTCCGTACCAAGAAGAGGCCCAGCAATGCTTGAGCAAGTGAATGTCTTCTACGAGGGCTGGGGCGAGCGATGGCTTTGGGGCACGCTGGTCTCCACGACCGCCCTCACCGGTCGCCCACTGATCGTGTTCGAGTACAGCAACCAGGCCCGGCAAAAGGGCCTAGAGCTGTCGTCGTACAAGCTGCCGCTGGAGGGTCCCCAGTTGCGGCGAGATTTCCCAGACCATCAGTTGCAACTGCCGGGGCCCGTCTATGACTCCTTGCCCGATGGGTGGGGCATGCTGCTGATGGACCGTATGTTTAGGCGCCGTGGGCTCACCACGGCGCGGATTGGCGCCCTGGAGCGGTTGGCCTATATCGGTAGCAACGCGATGGGGGCCATGACGTTCGAACCCGTCGCACCCGAAGGCGAGGCGCCGGACGTCCATATCCCGCTGGAACAACTTGCTGCTGAAGTGCAGGAGGTGCTCCATGGCGAGGGGGGTGAGTTCCTGCAGACGTTGCTGCTGGTTGGCGGCTCGCCCCAAGGTGCAAGACCCAAGGCTCTTGTCTATCGTGACCCGCAATCCGGCGGGTTCACCACGGCCGTCGTGCCAGGCTTCGAAGCCTGGCTGGTCAAGTTCCCAGCCAAGGAGGAGCACCCCGAGGTGTGCGCCATCGAGATGGTCTACGCCGAATGCCTTCGCAGGTGCGCCATCGAGACTCCGGACACGCAGTACTTCAGTTTGCCCAATGGCCTGGCAGCGTTCGCCAGCAAACGCTTTGATCGCCATGATGGACAGCGCGTGCCCATGCAGAGCCTCGCCGCCTTTACGGGGGCCAACTACCGGACGCCGGGGACGCTGGATTACTTCAGTTTCATGCGGGCAACGCAGATGTGCACGAACGACGTGCGAGAAATGGCGGTGGCCTTCGAGCGCGCCGTCTTCAACGTTGCCTTCAACAACCGAGACGATCACCCCAAGAACTTCTCCTACATCATGGCGCCCGATGGTCAGTGGAGACTGGCGCCGGCCTACGATGTGACCTTCTGCGAGGGGCCGCATGGGTACCACCAAATGGACGTGATGGGAGAGGCGGTATCGATTTCCCGCGAGGAGATGCTTCGGCTTGCCGAGGAAGCCGAAGTGCCCCAGGACGTTGCAGGGAGGCGAATCGATGCCATTTGCGAAGTGGCCAGCCAGTTCACAGACATGGCCGATCACATGTACCCGCGGCTTATCACTCGAGATACGTTGCGCATGATCCAACACCGCATCGACGCGAACGTGGCGCTACTGCAGCAGAGGCACAGGGCGCGCGGTCGCCGGTGAAGATGAGCCGGCGAACGGTTCAGTAGTCATCCAGCCGTTCGCCCGGTAGCGCGTACTGCACACGCTGGTACAGCGGGAACACCGTGGAGTATCCGGGTACCGGCACCGGATCGGTGCCGGCCAGGTGCGGGAACACATACATGACCAGATCCGGGTTCGGCAGCCGATGGAACTGGCGGTAGATTTCGTTCTGCGCAGTACGCGTGTAGCTACTGCCGTTGATGGCTGCGGAACCTTCTGGGGGCAGCGGGCGGCGCAGTTGCTGGCGAGCATCAAGCAGCCGCCGTTGTGCCTGGCCGCCGGCAGCACTTCCTCCGGTTTCCTGGTCCCACACATCGAGCATCGTGTTGTCGCTGTGCGGGAGCAGTGTCTCTTTGTTGGTAGCGCAGCCGGCCAGTAGCGACATTGCCACCAATAGTCCCAGGTGTTTACCCAGGCGCTTAGTCAAGATCGGGTGCATGCGAACCTCCTGCGCGGTAGTCGACCCGGCGACCTTTGGGGTCGTAGTCGATGTTGATCGGACGCTCAAGGTGGACCGCGACCTTGGCACCGGGCTGCACGTACACCGCCGCGAAAGCCTGGCCGTACAGCTTGTTGACCCATTCGGACATGCCTTGCACGCCACTGGCTAGGATGCGGCCCATGGCCTCGTTGCCCGAGATACCCACGGTGCCCAACTGGCCGTCGCTGCCGGCCACCATCGCGACGTTGCCGTTGTCGGATTTGATCAGCGATGCTGCACCGGCGCCGGCCGCGGTAATCAGCGCCTGTGTGCCCAGGTACTGTTGGGCGTTGCTGCGGCGCTCGCCGCTGACGCATGGAATACCGTATGGGTCGCTGATCCAGCCCAGGCTGCCATCGGTATTCACGCCGCTGGCGCCCTCGCTATTGCCACTGCTGCTGTCGTCCCGGTCGTTGCGGTCAGTGCTCGGGACGGTGCGCACCGTTCCGTCCCTGAATACAAATGTCATCGTGCGGATGTTCCCCCGCACGCACGAGAGCGTCCAGTCGCCAGACGCCGTACCGCTGACAACCGCACCCACCACATCAGGCAGGTCGATGCCATTGGCAGTGAGGTTGTCCGGCCCAATCAGGACTTTGAACGGGAACGGGTCGTTGACCGTTCCATCCACCGGCACCCGACCGATCAGCGCAGTCATGGCGATCGAACCCATCAGCGTCGAGTTCGAGGGCAGCGTGTAGATCGGCTTGAGCCTGCTTGCTTTGTCCAGGTCGCGATCCCGGTGGCGAATGGTCTCGCCCGGTTGCTCCAGCGCCGTCTGGGCTGGCCCGAAACTGGTCGGAAAGCTCGCCGCCTTGGCGCCTGGGCTGCGCCCGCCGGCGCCTTCTGCCGGGCGGGCATCCTCGGGCTCGATCCAGCGCATACCACCACTGAAGCCCTTGCCGTCGCCGGCCTCCAGGCCCAGGCCGACCGGCAGGTCCGTCTGGCTGCTACCGCCGGCACTCAGGCCGTCCATGCGCCGCTGCAATTCCTGCAAAATGCCCGCGGTCTGGGTCTTCTCGCCCTCGATCGCCGAGCGCTCGTCCTGCAGGCGTTGGCGCTCCGTATCAAGCGCGCCCTGGATTCGTTGCTCGATCGTGGCCTCGCGCGCCCGCAGGCGTTCGTTCTCTTCCTTCTGCTGCTTGTTGTCACCCAGTGCGCCCTGCAGTTCCGTCCGTAGCTGCTTGACCTGGCCGACCAGGGTGGCAACGGTGTCGCGCGGGGTATCACCTTCAATACCCAGAGCCTTCATCTCTTCCGGCGTCAGGCGCGGCCCGCTCTCGGTCGCATCGCCGGCCTGGCCACGCCCGCTGAACAGCTTCACGCCCACGAGGAGCACCAGCAGCACGAGAGGGAGGACCAGCCACTTCAAGAGGCGGTTACTTTTCATGACCGCCTCCTGCATCAGGCGCCGGCAGGTTCAGCGATGCGTCAAATTTGCTGGTCGCGGGCAACAGCGACTCCGCCAGGCCATGGCCACGCGTCACGAGGTACACGACCGTCGTGTCGCTGGGCTGCCCTGTGGGCCCCAGGTCGGGGTGCTGGAAGGTTGCCGTGACAAAGTCACCCTGCAGCGTGCGCGGGTCGAGTGCCAATGTGCTGGGCGAGGTATTGCGTAGACGCACGGCGGTCACCCAGAAGTCCTCCAGGCGCCAGGCCGCCAGCGCACGGGCATGCACTGGCAGTGACGGCAGCAGTGACCCGAGCGGCAGGTCGCGGCGCAGGTTGACCCGGCCAATGCTGTTCACGGGCTCGACGGTGCGGAGCGGGGCGAACAGGTTCTGCGCAGCGTAGCGGGTCAGCACCACTGGGACGGGTGTTTCCCGTGCGATCTGCTGGGCTGTTTCGTTCTCCTCGCGGTCTTCGCCACGGGCGGCAGTGTCGGCGTTTCCATAGCGTTTGGACGTGTTGTCACCCTCTACGATGCGCACAGGCTCCAACGCAGCCTGATCCTTGCGTGGCTCCGTCGCAGCGATGTCCAAAAGGATCAGTGCGCCGGTGTCGGCGTCTTGCAGCTGCAGGCGTGAGGGCTCGATGACCTCATTCGCCCGCAGATAGATGGCGCCGCCGGCACTCTGCACGCGCAGCTTGCCGCTCAGTTCCGCGGGCACGCCGACGCGCACATTGCGGTCGATGAACACCACGCGCTCCTGGTCCACCAGCAGCGGAACGGCTAGTGGCATGCGCTCCCAGCGCAAAATCTCGACCGCCTGCGCTGAGAGCGGCAGACTGATGGCAAGCAGGATGAGCAGACGCGTCATGGCGTGGCTCCTTCAATGATCATCGCCTTGGAGGGGGCAGCCTCTGATGTCGCAGCGATGGAAATACGCTGTGGCGGCTGGCTGTAGCAGTCCAGCGCCAGGCCGAACGGATTGCGTTCAGGGTCCTGGTCAGAGCGAACCACTTTCAGTGAGTAGCGCACCAGCGCCCGTTTGACCGGCTCTGAGCCGTAGTACTCGTCAGCGTTGAGGTCGAGCGTGACGATCCAGTCCTTGTCTGAAAGCACCTTTACACGCAGGTTCGGGTCGTCACCGTAGCCTCGGCCGGGGATTTCATAGACGCCGCGCACCCGCTGACGCAGCTCTCCGGCCACGCGCCGGGATTCGAAATCCTGCTGCAGATAGGCCCGGCAAGCAGGCGTCAGATACCCCGACAGTGCGTGGAGGTTGCGCGGGTAGTCCTCCTCGCCGTTGGTGGGCCAGCGGTGCAGTTGCTGGAAGATGTAGTAAGTGAACGCGTAAACACTTTCAGGCGGTACTTCCCACCATTTTCGGGTGCTGCCAGAGCGCAGGTCCGGAGGCACGTGGATGGTCAGGTCCCGCGGAGCGCTCCACCAGCCGCCGCTTACCACCAGCAGCAGCACGAACAGTGCGCCGACGCCGATGCGCAGCGTCTTCACGTGCGCTGACAGGTGGGCCACTTCGTTCTTGAAACGGCTCATGGCTTGCCCCTGTGCGTGCTCCAGCAGCCGGAGCGCGTGATCAGCAACTGACCACCCAGACGGCCCGCCAGAGCCGGGTAGCCCTGAGCGAGGCGCCACAGCAACTGACGGTGTAGCCAGGTCTCAGGCCTACCGCGCTTGAGCCGCCGCAGGACACCGCCTCCGATGAACACCCCGGCGGCGACGCCGCCCACGATCAGGGTGGGCACCATGGCGATGCTGCCAACCAACCAGGCCAGCGGAACACCCGCCAGCAGGCCGGCCACGCCGGACAGGCCCGCGCAGATCCACAGTTCGTCCGCAGTCAATCCCCTCACGACCACTGGCTGGCGATTCAACCGATGCGGAAGAAACGCCACGGTGCCGTCCTGCCCCTGGCTGCCCATCACAGCACACCCGTACCCTGGGTCAGGAGCCAGATGCCAACGACCAGCAGCATCGCACCCACCGCCACGGAGAGACCAAACTGCCCCCACGTGGCGCGCCCGGTATGAATTTCCGAGTAGCGGGTGTAGGCGTGGTAGCAGACGCCCAGGAACATCGCTGCCACCACGATCAAGGCCACCAGCATCACGATGTCATAGCCGTAGTTCTGTAGGGTTTGCAGGATGCCCTTGCCCTCACCGCGTGACGGCGCATCCATCTTCGGCAGACCAGAAGAAAGGGCATCAAAGGCCAACAGTGGTGTGCCCGCGAGAGCGATCAAAGCGGCCGCGCGAGATGATGTGAATGAGTGCTTGAACTTCATATCAGATGCCTTTGTTGAACTACCGGAGAAGGAGGTACCCGAGCACGAGGTACACCGCGAGAAAGCGCACGATCACGGCGAGGAACTGGCGTTGATTGAGGCGCTGCTCAGACCAGCCTACGTAGGCGGTGCGCATGGCCCATACGCCCCAGAGCAACAGAGTTGCGAACAGCAGTCCGAGCAGCAGGGTCGAAAGCACGCCAGGGTCGATACCGCCGTTGGCCTTGAATGCAGCGTTTTGAGCAGCGGTCATCATGGTGCCCCCTTGTCCCTAGACTCCCGGCGGTAGTCACCCCGCAATTCGACAGGGTCGCGTGGTTGCGCACGGGTCGGCGCCAGGTACTCCTGGATGCCGCCTCGAATGCGGTGCAGGTCTTCGCGCAGACGGGTGTAGTCGAAGTGGTAGCGGCTGCCCGTCGGTGTGTACCCCTTAGCGGCCAACGCTGCACTGTGATCAACCTGGCGCTCCAGGCCATCGAACTGGCGCATCAGTACGGCCAGTTCAGCTCGCAACTCAGCCTCACCGGCAGTCGCCAGCGGCGACAGGCAGCCCAGCACAAGCGCAAATAGCCAACGATGGCGGCGGGGGAGATGCATGTTCGCGATTCCAGGTTGAGGGGAATGGCGAAAGAGTCGGGCGGATCGGTTCCCGGCGCCGTAATCAATCGGAACGCCGGCGTATCCGGATTGTTTGGTAAGGGCAGCCTTCGATGAGGCAAGGACTACTACGGGGGCTGCTTGTACTGAGCGCGGCTCAAAAAAAAGCCCGCTGGGGACGGGCTAAGGGATTTGCTTTCACCAGGATTTGGACGTCTCCAGGAAGCGAGCAGGTGCGGAGAGTCTGCGAATGGGAGCAACACCAGCGGACTCAATGCCCCACCTCCAAGCCATCGTCAGCTCAGCGAGCCAGTCGTGCTCAGATCGAATCGGCAGCAGCCAGTCCGAGAGAAGATTGCTGCTACGGTGATCCGATGCGCCGGAGGTCCATGGCACCACGAGTTAGCGGATGCTGCGGATGTTGCCTTTGTTGCCTTTAACGGTTACGGAGACCTTTTTGAAGACGAAGTAGTTCTCTTCGCTTACTTCATAGCGAGGAGCAACGATCAGGTCTGCCCCGGAAGACTTGACGGCCTTGAATGCCGCGGCGGATTTGACCGAACTAACCGGATCCAGGCCCAGGCCACCCAGAGCACCACTGCCTTCACCGCCGTATGCCACACCGTCGGCAAACTGGCTATCGCCACCGAACTGGAGGAAGCCAAACAGGATGTTGACCGACGACTGTCCCGAGATTGCTTCGCCCACCGCGACGTCAGCCTTCAAGTCGGCCTTGACCTGGCTGTCGATTGGTGACGACGGCTGGCTGATGTTGTAGCTGGTGCAACCAGAGGCTGCGACAAGAGTCGACAATGCGAGGAGTTTGAGAATCGCTTTCACATGTACTTCCTTCTGCTTGTATGTAGATGCATCACCGCTGGATGCATTGCCCCAAAAATAGGGACGAGCAAAATACCGATGGCCATTCAAAATTGAGATGAGATCAATCCTGATAATCAAAGGAAGTATCCGAAGATGAATTTGAGTTCATCAGTTGCCACGCTCTTTGACCCTTCGTCGTGGCCGACTGGCCTGGAGAGAAACTTGCCCGCCGGTGATGGACCTACACTCATCGTCGTGCGCCAGTGCAGCCCATGGTGTGCGGTATCAACGTCCGGCGATTCTCACAAGCGCTTTTGCGAGGCTGCCGTCTTGTAAAGCGAGTGTCTCGAGTATCGAAAAGTGCGTGCAGCCTGGTACGTGGACCAACTCGACTGTCTCGCCGACGGCCGCACATGCGCCCGCATACTCATCCGAATGACGCACGAGTTCCGGTAGTTCCGCATCACCAACGGCGACTGCCATGGGCACACCCTTATCGATATGCCTGATTGGACTGAATGCATCGATCTCCCACCTCGACAGCTTTAGTTTGTCGTTGAGCCATGACAAGCTGATAGGTTCCAGGTCGACAAGGGCACTGATTGGCAGCGCACTCGTCACGACCGGATGCCCGCGATACAAGGCAGTAAGGTGGCCTCCGGCCGAGTGACCGCTCAGCACGAGCGGCCGCTTTCCTATCCCGAGCGCATCGTGATCGGCCGCAAGATGATCAAGCAGGCGACCGGTTTCACCGACAATCTGCGTCATCGACGCGTCAGGTGCCAGTGTGTACTCAGCGAGTACAACGTTGAACCCGTTTGCGAGTGGGCCGCCTGCGATGAAAGCGAAATCTTCTTTCGTACAGTTCTGCCAATAGCCGCCGTGGATGAATACGAACGTTGGCGCATCAGGCTTCCCACATTCGATCCAGTCATAGCGCTCACGGGAGCTGTCGCCGTAAGAAAGGTCACGACGGCACGACTCGCGCTCGTAGAGCTTCGCGCTGCGCATCTGAAAGTCGGCCAGTACAACTGGAAAATCAGGGATGGCTGCGACGTTGTTGTAAGCAGCGTCGAGCGCTGCGCGGTTCATGCCGCGATATAGCGTTGTCATGTTCATGTCCTCATAGGTTCGCATTCTGAGTGCGAGGACTTAATAAGCCCTGGCCCTTTGCCGCGAATCGTCTGGCTGGTACTGGAAGAGTGGATATCCCACAATTGGAACGCGCGGGAAGTAGAGTCGGTATGATGCCCTTGGAGTGACGTCCGGCCCGGGCATTCAGTTGCGTTGCGAGACCAAGCGTTGCACCCACCCCCATCATTCCCGGAACATTTGTGGGTGGCTATCGTAGTTGCGCCGCTGATATCGAATGAGCGCCATTTTTCGTTTTCCGTGAAAAAGGCCTCCCGCACTACCAGGAGACCCGAGATGAACGACTGGCGCTCCCGCCTGAATCCTCCGACATTGCAGTTCCCGCCGCTCTTGCCCGGTAGCGACATTCCGCGTAGCGCGCTGCTGTTTCAGTCCGACGATCTTGAGCTGGCCCGGATGAAGATTGGCCGCGTCTATCGCCCGTATCGATTTACGGCCAGCGAGCGCCGAACGATGCCTGTCACCATGTTCAAATTGGACGGTGATGGCATGGCACTGACATGGTTCGCGTATGGGACCGATATCTCTATCCGGCCTGAGATTTGCGGTGACTTTGCACTCGTTCTTACCACCCTGGCGGGTCATTCGGAAGCCCGCAGCGGGCCGGTCGATCATGTAGGCAGGGCCGGGTCGACGGTGTTGGTTGCGTCGGATGCGCGATCGGAATTCCGCTACAGCGCGGAGAACGTTCAACTGGGCGTGCGAGTCGATGCACGCCGAATCGCGGACATCTGGCGCAGCATCGCGAGGCGTGAACCGCCTTTGGCAGTGCCAGTGCCAGCGCTGTTTGATGCGGCGCGGCGCGACCGCTGGCTTGCCTCGGTTCAGTTGGTCAGGCAGCTACTCGACCCTGACACACCGGCAGCGCTCAGAGCGATGCAGCTCCCGCGGGCAGAAGAGATCCTGTTGATGAGCCTGGTCGGCGAACAACTGACTGACGCGGTGCCGGCAGAGCGCGGCCTTGCAGCCGCCTGCGTGAGACGCGCCGTTGCGTTCATCGAGGAACACGCGGAACGACCGCTGACGCTGACCGACATCGCGGAGGCATCGCATTGCAGCGTTCGTACCCTTCACCGTGCATTCCAGCAATGGCGAGATGTTGGCGTCATGCGCTATCTGAAGGATGTGCGTCTGGGGCGCGTCAGAATGGCATTGCAGGATCCTGACGAAATGTCGTCAATCACCGAGATCGCAACGCGCTGGGGATTTTCCCATCTCGGGCAGTTCGCCACGGACTATCGGAAGATGTTCATGGAGCGACCTTCCGACACCCGGGTAAAACGCTAGCCTTCACTCGTTACGGCGCCCGCTGCGTGGCGCAGGATCGCCAACAGACGCAACGTTGACAACAAGCCATAGTCCGCACTGCTTCCCTCCACGGACACGCCTGCTTGGACGCACCGCATGATGCCGCCAGAGAGGTATGCCGGCGGATCGTTGCATTGAATTGCACTATTCAGCCCGGCCCCACTAGCACTTGAAGGTCCTGGCTGCTTTTCGTCTGACGCATTTCTATCAGAACAATCTGAATTTCGATCCCCTTGCGTTTTGCGAGATCGGGATCAGGCATCCTATTTTTGCATTTCTCTTGCCGGGCACAGTCTTGGAAAGCGAGCGCGCCTGCACTTTGTGGAGCGCAGTGGTCAGCAAGCAGGTGACGTAGCCTGTGGCTACATCCGGGAAGAGAGAGCCGTTGACACTACCGTTTCACTCCCTACAACAAGAAGACGGACTTGTTCATGATCAAGAAGACGTTGTTTGCACCGCTCGCCAGCAGCCTTCTATCTTTGGCCTGCGCTCAAGCGATCGCATCTCCTTCTCCCTACTCGAGCTTTGTCGTCTTCGGCGACAGCCTCAGCGATGCCGGGCAATTCGCCGATCCCGGCGGTCCCGCAGGAGCCACCCTACGCGCGACCAACCGCACCGGCCCGGTCTACCTGGATGGCAGCGGGGAAGTCTATTCCGCCAACGCAACCCAATTGCTCGGCGCCAAGCTGGGCTTCTCCGAAGACCAGCTCGCCGCCTCGACCTCGTCCACACGCGCCAGAGAAGGTCAGCCTGACGGCAACAACTGGGCCGTCGGCGGCTATCGCACCGATCAGATCCTCGATTCGATTACCGGTACCTCGGTCGCAGGCGACCGTAGTCGCCCCGGCTATCTGCCGGCCAACAACTTCCGAGCCGACCCGAAAGCCCTGTACTACCTGACGGGAGGCGGCAACGACTTCCTCCAGGGCCGGATCACCAATCTCGACCAGGCCAACGCTGCGGCAGGCCGCTTGGTAGGCAGTTTGCAAGCCCTACAACACGCCGGCGCCCGCTACATCATGGTCTGGCTGCTGCCGGATATCGGCCTGACCCCGGCGATCTATGGTAGCCCGCTGCAAGCTTTCACCTCCCAGCTCAGTGCCCAGTTCAACACCGAGCTGGTCCGACAGTTGCGAGCAGTCGATGCCCAGGTCATTCCGCTCAACATCCCCGTGCTCTTGAAGGAAACCTTCGTCAATCCGGCACAGTTCGGCCTGGCCACCGATCAGAACCTCATCGCTACCTGCTTCAGCGGCAGGGGCTGCACGGAAAATGCTCGATATGGCATTCACAGCGCCACTCCAGACCCGAGCAAGTTGATCTACAACGACGCGATCCACCCCACCGAAGCCGGGCAACGACTGATCGCCGATTACGCATACTCCTTGCTGGCGGCGCCTTGGGAAATAACTCTGCTCCCGGAAATGGCGCACGGTACCCTGCGCGCGCACCAGGATGAGTTGCGCAGCCAATGGCAGGCCGACTGGGAGAACTGGCAGGACGCGGGCCAATGGCGGGCGATTGTCGCCGCAGGTGGCCAGCACCAGGACTTCGACAGCCAGCGCAGCGGGGCCAGTGCCGATGGTAGTGGTTTCAACCTGAATATCGGTGGCAGCTACCGGCTCGACGAGTCCTGGCGAGTGGGTGTATTGGCCGGTGCCTATCGGCAGAAACTCGAAGCGGGTAGCAACGATTCGGACTACAAGCTCAACACCTACCTGGGCACCGCTTTCGTTCAGTACCAGCAAAATCGCTGGTGGGCGGATGCTGCTGCCACCGCCGGGCACCTGGACTACGACAACCTCAAGCGCAAGTTCGACTTGGGCGTCAACGAACGCGTGGAAAAAGGCGACACCGGTGGCGACGTCCTGGCCTTCAGCGCGCGCCTGGGCTACGACATCGCGCAGCAGGCCAGCAGCCCCTGGCACCTGTCGCCGTTCATCAGCGCCGACTACGCGCGGGTCAAGGTCGATCGCTACTCCGAGGACGGCAACGACTCTACCGCCCTGACGTTCGATGATCAGAAGCGCGCTTCGCGGCGGCTGGGCGTCGGCCTGCAGGGCAAGTATCAGCTTACCCAGAAAACACAGGTGTTCGGCGAAATCGCCCACGAACAGGAATACGAGGACGATGCCCAGAAGCTCACCATGGCCCTCAACAGCCTGCCGGATAACCGCTACACCCTGGAAGGCTATACCCCGCGGACCAACCTCAACCGCCTGAACCTCGGGGTCAGCCACAAGTTCGCCCAGGACCTGGCCTTACGCGCCAGCTACAACATCCGCAAGGACGATGACTTCACCCAACAAGGTATCAACATCGGGGTCAGCCTCGACTTCTAGAGTACGGAAAATTGAAATTGCTACTCCCGTGAGGAGCCAGTGCTTTTCGCGCGCTAGAAAACTACGGACGCCAGCCGGATCCCGGGGTTTCAGTGAACAACTCCAGGGCTTGTTCGCGCAGGGCGTTCGCTAGCGGTGAATTGCAACGGGCACGTGGCTGGGCCAGAACGATATGCTGCAGCGGCAATGGTTCGGCTATCGGACGGATCGCTAGCGGTTGCCCATCGTAGCTGTGGTCGCCAAAAGGTCTGCTGTAGGCCACGGCTACACCAAAGCCATTGGCCACCAACGCACGCTGGAGCTCGAAGGAATGGGCCCTGCTGATGTTCTGGGGCTGCAGTCCATGGAAGCGAAAGAGATCCAGAAAATGCTGAGAGCTGTAGGCCTGTTCGGTCAGCACCAAGGGATGTTCGCACAGGTCCTTCAGGCTGACTTCGGTTTGACCGGCCAACGGATGTCCGGCTGGCAGCAGTGCATGTGCTGGAAGCTCGCAGAGCACTGTACTCAGCACACCATCCGGCAATCCGAGGTCATAGCTGAGGGCGGCATCCAAGTTGCCATTGCTCAACTGTTTGCTGATTTGGTCGAAGCCGTACTCACGGATCGTCACCTCGACGCCCGGATAGTGCTCCTTGATACCGCGCAACAGCTTTGGCAGGCAGTAAGGTGCAAGATCTTCGAAACAGGCCAGTGTCAGCTCACCCGAAAGGGTGTCTTCGTCGCTGCCCAGCTTCTCGAACTCGAGCACGCTGGCCACGATCTGCTGTGCCTTCTCCATCGCCAGTCGACCGAACGGCGTCAGCGTCACGCCCTGGCCGCGCTGGCGAACGAACAAAACTTGCCCAAGGTGTTCTTCCAGCTCCTTGAGGGCTGCGGAAACCGCCGGTTGCGATACATTCAGCCGCTCGGCGGCCTGTGTGATATTGCCGTGCCGCGCGACCGCCAATGCACAACGTATATGGCGCAGACTGGTCTTCATAAAAATTTCCGAGGAGTCAGATCGGAACATATTATTTTATTTTATGAAGTGCCTGGGGAATAGTCCAACCGTGGTCGCCTCGATCATGGCGGCCGTAACACAGGAGGCTCTATGAACACGACTGTCACCCCCCAGGTTTCGGCGTCGGATATCGCGACATTCCAACGCGATGGCGCTATCTGTCTACGGGGTATTTTCAAAGACTGGATCGGAGTGATTGCTGATGGAATCGCGCGCAATCAACGAGAACCTGGCCCTTATGCCACCAACGTGGTTGCCGCTGGAGAACCAGGCGGGTTCTTCGATGACTACTGCAACTGGGACCGTATTCCCGAATTCACCACCATAGTGCGTGAATCACCGGCTGCCGCCATCGCTGCGTCAGTTATGCAGTCGCCCAGCGCCCAGTTCTTTCATGACCATGTCCTGGTCAAGGAGCCCGGCACCCAGAAGCCGACACCTTGGCACCAGGACATTCCTTATTACTTCCTCGATGGCGAACAGACTGTCAGCCTGTGGATCCCGGTAGACCCTGTGCGCGAGGCAACATTGCGCCTGATTGCCGGCTCGCACCAATGGCCACAATGGGTGCTGCCGCTGCGCTGGAAGGATGACAGCAGCTTCTACGATGACGTGAGTCGCTATCGGCCGGTGCCAGACCCGGATGTGGAACCCGGTATGCAGGTGCTGGAGTGGGAGATGGAACCGGGGGACGCGGTGTTGTTCGATTTCCGTACTGTGCATGGTGCACGCGGCAACCTCAGCCCGGCGCGTCGTCGCGTGCTTTCCCTGCGTTGGGTGGGGGAGGATGTGCGCTACGCCGAACGTCCTGGAAGAACGTCGCCACCGTACCCGAATCACGATATGCAACCGGGGCAGCGACTGCGCGAGGACTGGTTCCCGCAGATCTGGCCAGAAGCCTGATCGCAATAAGACTGCAAAAAACTACAAGAGCCTGACAGCGTCTCAGCCGACGATCAGGCCGACCATCAATGCTGAGGAGATAGCCATGCCGTGCCAAATTATTCTGCCTGAGATACGCGAGCTGATGCCCTCTATGGTTGCCCTGCGTCAGCGTCTGCACGCCCATCCTGAACTGAGCTATGAGGAATTTGAGACCAGCCACCTGGTGGCTGAAAAGCTGCGCGAGTGGGGCTATGAAGTGCACCACGGACTGGCCGGTACCGGCGTAGTTGCCACGCTGCGCAAGGGACATGGCATCCGAACCATCGGACTGCGCGCGGACATGGATGCCTTACCGATCACAGAAACTAGCGGCCTGCCCTATGCCAGCCGCCAAGATGGCAAGATGCACGCCTGTGGCCATGACGGGCATACCGCCATGCTGTTGGCCGCCGGCCAGTGCCTGGCCGAGAGCATCGACTTCGATGGCACTGTGCGCCTGATTTTCCAGCCCGCAGAGGAGGGATACGTTGGCGCGCAAAAGATGATCGAAGAGGGCCTCTTTGAGCTGTTTCCCTGCGACGCTGTATTTGCCATGCACAATTGGCCGGGTGTGCCCGTGGGTAAGTTCGGTTTCCTGTCCGGACCGTTCATGGCCTCGGCCGATACCGTGACCATACGGATCAACGGCCGCGGCGGCCACGGCGCCATGCCCCAGGACACGGTTGATCCGGTGGTGGCTGCCGCCTCGCTGGTCATGGTGTTGCAGACGGTGGTCGCCCGCAACCTGCCGCCCCTGGATACGGGGGTGGTCGGGGTCGGCACGATCCATGGTGGCACCGCATCCTCGGTGGTGCCGACTCACGTTGAGTTGGCCGTAACGGTCAGAGCCCTGAAGGAGACAACGCGGAACCTGTTGTTGCAGCGGATCGAAGCACTGGCCCACGCCCAGGCAGAAGCGTTTGGTGCGACCGCCGACGTGTCGATCAGCCCCAACGCGTTCCCAGTGCTCTACAACCACCCGCGGGAAACTGCCTTGGCACGCTCGGTAGCCTTGGAGTGGCTGGGCGAGGAGGGGCTGGTCGCTGACATGCAGCCGATGACCTGCAGCGAGGATTTCTCTTTCATGCTGCAGGCCTGTCCCGGCAGCTACCTGATCATGGGGAACGGCGAAGGCGCGGAGGGGGGCTGCCTGCTGCATAACTCTGCCTATGACTTCAATGACACCGGTTTGCCCTACGGCGCCAGCTATTGGGTGAAGCTGGTCAGCGCCTTTCTGGATCCGGTCGATTGATCCCTGTCTCCAAGGTTGTCGTTCCGGCCGGCGGCGGTCAGCCCCGGCCCTTCCCGGATGCGTATCCCTTGTCTGCAAGGAGAATGTTATGGCCGTTCTTTCGCAATCCTTGGCGCCGGTTGTGGCGTCGAATCTGCACCTGTCACGCCGGCGAGTCATTGTCGGCACTACCATCGGCAACGCCTTGGAGTTCTTCGACTTCACGGTCTACAGCTTTTTGATGCTGTTCATTGGTCCGCTTTTCTTCCCAGCCGCCTCATCCTATGGTCAGTTGCTGCTTACCACCGCGACCTTCGGTGTGGGCTTCCTGATGCGCCCTGTCGGTGCGCTGCTGATCGGCTCCTACGCGGATCGCTTCGGCCGTCGCTCGGCGATGACCCTGACGCTGTTCATGATGGGGTTGGGCTGCGGCATGATGGCCCTGACGCCGACCTATGCCCAGATCGGAATGGCCGCGCCGCTGGTGATCGTGCTGGCGCGCCTGATCCAGGGGTTTGCCGCCGGCGGCGAAGTCGGAGCGGCAACCACCTTGCTGGTCGAGCATGCACCTGCCTCACAACGCGGCTTCTACGCCAGTTGGCAGTTCGGCAGCCAGTCCCTAGGCATCTTCCTCGGTGCGATCATGGTCGCCGCTCTGGTCGCCGGGCTCGGCACGCAGGCCATGAACGAATGGGGTTGGCGGGTGCCGTTCTTCATCGGCATGCTCACTGCTCCGGTGGGCTGGTACATCCGCAGGCACCTGGAAGATACGCTGGTCGTTGGGCTGTCGCACACCCGCAGCCAGCAGGCCAGAGAGCGGGCGGCGCGCAGCAGTCCGTTGCGCGAGCTGTTCGGCCAGCACAAACTGACCTTGTTCAAAAGCGTGTTGCTGATGCTGGGGGCCATGGTCTCCACCCAGATCATCGCCTTTTACATGCCTGCCTACGCTGCGCGGGTGCTAGGCCTGCCGACCACCTCCAGTCTGATGGCCAGTGTGGTGGTGGGCGCAGTCTGCTTTCTGCTGTCGCCCCTGGTGGGTTGGCTGGCCGATTATTGTGGGCGAAAACGGGTGATCCTGTGCTCGCGCCTGCTCACTCTGGTGGCGATCGTGCCCTGCTTTCAGTGGCTCAATGTTGCGCCCAGCCTGTTCAACCTGCTGTTGATCATTGGGCTGCTGTCGGTGCTACTGACCCTGCAGACCGTACCAGGTATCACCATGCTGCCGGAGATGTTTCCCAAGTCGGTGCGCACCACCGGCATGGCGGCGGCTTACGGTATTGGGGTTTCGGTGTTCGGCGGGTTCGCCCAGTTCTTCGTCACCTGGCTGCTGCAGGTGACCCAGCAGCCCCTGGCGCCAGCCTGGTACATGATGGCGACGGTTGCCATGTCCACCGTGGTGCTGCGCTGGATCCGCGACCGAACCGGCGAGGATATCGACGAGACGGCAGGCTAAGGTTGCCGTATTGCCCGACCGGCGATCGAGTCTGGCTCAATCCTGAGCCCCTCGAAGGCTTATCGGCAGCTCCGAACCATTTCTGGTTTGGAGCCCCGCAATAACGGCATCAGTTCCGAAGAAGTGAAGATACTCAATTGATTATTCAGAGAAAAAATTGACTTCTCGCACCTACAAATATTTCTTGAAACTGCCCGCCGCGATGTTGATGGCGAGACCCAGCAACAGCGCGCAGGGCAGCAGCACGAGCAGCGGATGCACGCTGATCGGCAGGGCTAGATAGACCACCCACGGCAACGCGGTCAGCGGCATCAAACTGGCTCTGGCGCGATGGTAGATAAATCCGGACTCGCGTCCTGCGCTGAAACGCCGCAGATCGCGCCGTACCAGGCCATCCACCAGGCCGACGAACAGGGCCAGCAAAAACAGCGGCAGGCTCAGGCATAGCACCAGCAGCCGAACCAGAAACACCAGCACCGTGTAGGCAGCAGCGATCAGGTATTGCTCCACATGCACGTAGACCACGCCCAGGTAGTAGCGAAAGTCGTGTGCTGTCCGAGAAGCACCCGCGCTGGCCCGCCGCGAGGCACCTTGAATGTCTCCGATCAGACCGGTATTGACGAATAGCCACTGGTAGGCCTCGTCGACAAGTGCCTGGGCAGTACGCCCTGGCTCTTGCACCACCGCACTGCGGGTGAACTCCGCAGACAGCTGCGCAAGTTCGTACTGGAGCATATCGCGTGCGTGGTGCCAGCCTTGCTCAGGCCAGAACAGGGCCATGCATACGCACTCGACCAGAATGCTCAGCATCAGCGCGCCCACCAGCACGCCGAAAATACGAAATGGCAAGGTGATGATGCTCGCGATCAGTCCCTGTTGCTGAACTTGCTGGCGCTGTGCGGTAGAGGCCGGCTCGCTCATATACGAGGCTCATCAACGTTGGCTGAGGCGTCCGGGTGCGTGAAGTCATCCAGCAAATCTTCAGGCAAGCCGCTGGCCTGCAAATCGGGGATACCTTGGCTTTCCCACCAGTCACCGGCGCTCTCGGTGTAGCGTTGGCGCATGCTCGCAGCCATGGCCTGCAAGTCTTTGGGCATGACTTCATCCGGGTCCGGAGCTGGTAGCGGCATGCGGATCTTCCACAGGTTCCCACCTTCGATGAGTGCGAAGCACTGACCTTTTGGCAACGCGACAACGTGCGCAGGCTCGATCAGTGGAACACTCGTGCTGTTGATGCGGTCCTGAGTGTTGGAGGTGAAGGCAGTATTGCCTCGAGGGTCGGAACTGTCAGTGGTTCCGCTCATAAGCGAGGTGGCATGGACTTCCACTCTGGATAGCTGCTTTGTCAGCAGCTCGGCAGTCGCGGTCTCTCGCACACGGAGCATGAACAGGTTGTTGAAGTTGCCCACCACTTGGCCAGCTTTGGCGCGGTTCCCGATGCGCGCCTCGATGTCGCTCAGCGTCTGTGTGTAAGCGGTGACCTGAATGCCCGCACCACCGCCCTTGTTGATGAGCGGAATGAACTCGTCGCCCATCAGTTCGTTGAACTCGTCGGCATGTAGGTTGATCGGCACCTTGGCGCCGGCCGTACTACCGGGGAGACCATCGTCGATGCCGAATTTGTAGATGTGTCCGGCCACTGACACAAGGTCGGAGAACATCGAGTTACCCACCGCCGCCGCGACCTCTGCGTCCGATAGCGCATCGAGGCCGACGTAGACGACCGCACGTTTACGGATGATCTGCATCCAGTCGAAGATCGGACGCGGGTCGTCGAGATCCGAATAGTTCGGCGCCAACAGCTGCGCAGTCTTGCCTGTGGTGAGCTTTTCCAGGAGGGGCAGAAGCGAGGCGACGATCTTGTCGAAGTAGGTCCGGTCGTAGCGTACAGCGCTTCGCAGACCGTCCAGCACCGGATCGTAGACCCGGACTTGACTCAGGTACTGCTCGAGCGCCACCACGCGTTTCTCACGGCCCATCATGTGCCGGGGAACGTTCTTGTCGTTGATCTTGGATTCCAGCTGCACAATCACGTCCCAGGCCTTGGCATCGCTCTTGGCGAAGTACTGGGCGGCGTACTCGATGAACAGCGCATCGATGTTGACCACATGCCGCTGTATCAGTAGGTAGTCCGGACGCTGGCCCAGCTCAACCAGGGCGCGGGCGATGATGTTGACGAAGCGCCAGGCAAACTCTTTGAATGCGGCGCTGTTGCCTTCGCTGGAGAGCTGGCCTGCGATGCGCGTTGCAACCTCGGAGATTCGCCCGAACCGACCGACGGCGTTGTAGCGTGCACTGATGTCCGGCCAACCAAGATGAAACACATAGAACTCGCCCTCGCGACCGGCACGCCTGGCCTCGACGTACATCCGCTTCAAGAGGTCGGCATCGCCTTTGGGATCAAAGACGATGACCACCTCGTGCTGCCCGCCGATCTTGCGGCGGATATCCTGGGTGATCAGCAGTTCCGCCAGGCGGGTCTTGCCCACCCGGGTGGTGCCCAGCACCAGTGAATGGCCCACACGTTCGCCCAGCGGGAGGGTCACGTCGAGTTCATTCGGCTCGATGCCGTGCAGCCGTGGCAGGCCACCCACCGGCGGCAGCGGCCGGACCGGGTTGAGCGGGCTATCCCAGGCCAGTCCGCGGGCCAGTCGCGACAGTGGAAACGGCGCGAACTCCAGGCGTTCTTCCAGATGTCGGGCGAGGCGGTAGCTGCGGGTCGGCTCGACGTACCGGCGAAACTCCGGCCGGTAGGTCTGCATCAACCGGTGGGTATGACGCTGGTCCCAGCGAAAGCCACGGCCGAGGAACAAGCGATTCTGGCTGACCGGTACCTCACGGCTGGTCATGGTGTAGCGGGGGAGACGGCGGACGTTTCGGCGATAGCGCAGGATCTGCCAAGCCTGTTGCAGGCGTATCGCCCCGAACATCAGAAAGCACACCGCAGCGGCGAGCCCCAGGACGGGGTTGAGCGCCAGGGACCAAGGTGCGAACACGCACAGAAAGGCGGCGCAGGCGCAGACGGCGACGGAGTACAACTCGACCGCAGGACGCAGCAGGACCTCGACTGCATACGCCTGCGCCATGTCACTGCTCGATACCGCTGGTGGTGATCAGCACCGGGTAGTGATCCAGGCCCAGCCGCTGTGCCAGATCGTCGGCGGCCACCGGCGCCAGTTCCAGGCCCGGAGCGAGCGCACGCAGCGACTGCATGGCAGCGGCGGTCTCGACGTTCACCACGAGCCCTACGGCGCGCAACTGCTGCAACGTGGCCAGGCGCTGGGCCAGCCACCTGCGCGATCGATCATCGTCACCAATCAAAAACAGTGGGGTGAGCCCAGGTGCCTGGATGTTGCGCTGGGCGACCACACCTGGTGTCAGGCCGGGCGTGCGCACCGGCAGCATATCGGCCTCGCTGTATCCGCGCGGAGGAGAAGTGCCTCGGGCAGGCGGGCGCGAGTCTTCCTGCGGGGCGAGCGCTTCGTAATATGGTAAGGCGGAGCTGCCGCCGCGGTCTTCGACCACGATCAGGGGCGAGGCAGATTGCTGAGAGGCAGCGGGGGAGAGCCAAGTGGCCAGACTCAATGCCACGCAGCAAGGGAAGGATTTCAGTTTCATGGTGAGGCCTTCAGGGAGGCCAGCGTCAGGTCGGGCGCCAGAACACGGGTCAGGTGGCGCTGTACGTCACGCCGGTAGCGTGCAGCGGGCGCACCACCAGCGGGTCGGTGGTAGCGGCCGATGGCATGGATCCAGTCTTCGCCCGGGGTGTGCTGTTCGCTGAGGATGGTTGCCGCCAGCGTGAGGTTGCGGTAGGGGTCGAGCAAGTCACAGGGCGCCACACCCCGATGGGCCTGATGCCCGACATTGATCTGGCCCAAGCCGACATCGATACGCTTGGCCGAGGTCCGGCGCAAGGCCTCGGTCAGCCCCGTGCAAGCTGCCTGGCCCGTCCGGTAGCGCAGCGACGTGCCCGCCACGTTGAGTGTCCAGGGCCACGGGCGCAGTTGCCCCCGAATTCGGGTACCACTCTCCTGCAGCGCTACGGCATACAGCACCGGCGATGGAACCCCGGCAGCGTGGGCGGCCAGTTGGTAGGCTGGCGGCGGGATCTCAACGGCAGCACTGAGCGCCGGCCACCAGAGCATGCTGATAGCGACACCGATCAGGGCAAGCTGGCGGGCTAGATGTGCGGCCATGGGTAAAAGACCCAGCCAGCAGCATCGGGAATAGGGATGAACATAAAGCGGCTCCGTAGTGATATGGAGCCCCACTCTCGCAAGTCATAGCACTATGGGCAGCAAACAATGGAGTGCTACTCGCAACCGGTTTTAAGTACGCGCTATCTGCACGCGGGACATACGCCAAGTTCGATACCTGGCTCCTGGTTGATCGACCATCGGTTCTTTTCAGGAATGTCTTACAGACTATGACGGCAGTCCTTTGTAAATTCCTCGCAAGAAAATTGAATCGTTCAAACGATGCGAAGGCTTCACTATCACTAATTTAGTCACGGATACAGGCGAAGAGCTTTCGGCCCATCCTGAATTAGAGGATTTACTTTGAGAACTCCAACCATATCCAGATTAACTCTGGCGGTTTTCGCCCTATTTTTTTCTGCTTTCTCCAAGGCTGGCGTCAACTTGGAAAACACCCGCGTAGTCCTCGCCGAGCCGAGCAAGGAGGCATCCTTGGTTATCAAGAACAGCGCGACCGAGGATTTGATAATCCACTCTTGGATTGAGGCTGCCGAAAGAAGCGAGGATGTGCCCTTCGCCATCACTCCTGTGCTCAAGCGCCTCGGCGGCGGGCAGCAGCAAGTGCTGCGCATCCTGTACGGCGGCAAAGGCCTGCCGACGGATAAAGAGTCGATATTCTGGTTGAATGTTCGGGAGGTTCCGCAAAAGGCTAGGAAAGAGAACGTCCTGCAGATTGCAGTGCAGCAGCGCCTCAAGCTGTTCTACCGCCCGGCAGGACTTCCGGGGAAAGTGACGGACGCCCCACAACAGTTGAAGTGGCGCCTGCTGACCAAGGAAGGTAGCCCGCATCTGCAAGTAAGCAATCCGTCGCCCTTCCATCTGTCTTTCGCCGCTATTACGTTGCGGATGGGAAGCAAGGGCTTTACCGCGCCGATTGATATGGTAGCGCCGGCCGCGACAGCCGAGGTCGAAATCCCGCTGTTGCCGAACTCTGTCCGCGCCAGCAACCTCAAAGTGGAATTCGAGGTTATCGGCGACTTCGGCGGAGTCCTCAAGTACGACGGCATCATCTCAGGCTGAGGCCTGGCGTCTTCTGGTAGCGGTAAGAACCTTCTCGCTACTTCCCATTGCTCACCCTCGACCAGTATCCCGGCACTTATCTAAGTCTGGGAGGGAGATCCCTAGGTATGCGTAATCTGAAATTAATCTTGATTTTCTTATCTATCCTGTGTGCTCGCGATGTACTGGCTGCTTGCAACTGGAACGGCACTCCGCCGCCTCTAGTAAAAGACATTACCCTTCCTGCTAAAACGATCATCAAGTCTGCCGCCATTGGCCAGGAGCTTGCTAAGCATAGATTGACTCTTTGGTCCAACCCCGCCTCGCGCGTCTCCTGCCCTGGATCAGGGAATTTCACTAGTATCACGTCAGCGCCGCTGTTGCCGTCAGCACTCCCAAATGTTTATGAAACAGGCATCAAGGGTGTCGGGGTTAAGTTCTGTATAACACTGGATATGCAGGACAAATTTTTTTGTGCTCCATACTCTTGGGGGCTGATATGGAACGCGGAGCCGTTCCTGCCAAGGTTGATGGAAGTTGTGTTCGTTCGTACCGGTCGCGGTGTTGCCTCCGGCAAGATCCCTGGGTTCAACGTGACATGGGAAGTAGGAGGTCTACCTCTTCTGATCCGATCTCAAGGTACTACCGAGCTGGTCAACGATATTTTCTTCGCCGGATGCGAGTCAGTAGGCGGTGCGGTCAATGTGCCGATGGGCAAGCAAACCACCCAGAACATCAAGAATGGTCGTGTCAACGAGATTCCGTTCAACTTCGATGTGCGCTGTGAGGGGTTGAAACCGGATTCGAAAGTTCCAGTTAAAGTCTACTTCGAAGGCGACTCCCAGACTGATGGCATGCTCAAGCTTTCCAACGCGGGGCAGGCGGGTGTGGCGTCGGGGGTGGGGATTTCGCTGGTCAACGACAAGGGCGTCAAGTTGCCATTTTCTATCGCCAGGTCCGTCGCCCTTGATTGGAACAGGGAAACCGAAGATGGCTCCATCTACCGATTCTCCGGCAAGGCCAAGTACGTTCCGACAGCGGGTGAGATGAAGGCAGGCAAGGGTGATGCGACGATGAGCTTCGTTCTCAACTACAACTAAACATGATGGACGGTTCAGGAAGTACTTTTCCAGCTGTTTTGAGAGTGCGCCTGATCGTTAGCAGGCCATGGGATTCTGTCGAAAATGGGTTTTCGGCACGAAGACGTGGTTAGAGGCGTTGCCAGCCGCCTTCGGTCTCGCGCAGCACTGCAGGGAGTTCGCCAGCAACCCCGAGCGACAGCCAGCGGCCACCATCATGGTTGAGAGTAATGGTGCGAGCGCGCACCCTCGCTGGCTCGATACCGACCCGTGCCGCCCAGCTGCGGATGCGCGCATCGTCCTGGCGACTGCCGACCATGTACACGTCGAACGGTGTGCCTGTGGCCTGCAGATCGCGGGCACGCGCGTCACACGGGGCGCAGCCGTCTTTGACGAACAGCGCCAGGCGCCCACTTCCCGCTACCGCGCGAGCTCCGGGCAGGTTCACCCGTGCGGTGTGAGGAAATGCGCGCTGCCAGGCTTCGTCATACGCCCGCTGGTACGACAGGAGTTTTTCTGTGCGCCGCGCCTCGGCCTGGACCTGCAACGCCGCCAGGCGGCGGCGTTCTTCATCGCTGCGGGCCTCGATGCCGAGTGCTGTCAGAGGATCAAGATTTGGGGAGTAGGTGCCCAACGGCCCCTGCATCAATTGGCGATAGCGCGTCCAGTCTTCAGCGCTGAGCCCCCAGTCGCGCGCCAGGCGCTGGTCGGGGGTAGTCTCGGCACTCGGCTGTAGCTGGCTGCGTGCCGTATCGGCCTCCCGGGGCATAGTTGACTGGGGAGGCGCCGCCACCACGGCGACAGGAAGTGTCAGGGCCGCCGTGATGAGCAGAACCCTGGCCCGCTGGCCGAGCGAAAAAGTCCGGCAATTCATGGCATCACCAACTGTAGGGCCTTGCCGTCGACGCGGAAGGTCGCCTGCGCCGAGCCAATGGCCTCAAGCGTCCAGCTGCCCTCAGACTCTCCAACCCTCAGTAGACGGATCTGGCTCAGAGAGGTGGCGCTCCGAGGTGCGACTGACAGAAACCGCTCACCACCGCGCAACTCGACCCCCATCACCTGAAAGGGAGGTTGCGGCACTTTGGGCGCCCTGGCGGCGATAGGTTTCGTGCGTGGCACAGGTGCAGCCGCCTTGACCGGAGGCGGACTGGCTTCCAGCTTTGCCACTCGGCCTTGCAAGGCCAGCAAGGTTTGCTCCGCCGACGGATCGGCACGTGACGCCTCCACCGACGCCTCAATCAGCGCCAACCGTGTCTCCAGCTCCGCACGAACTGTTGCCAGTGCCTCCGGCGTCACGGGCGGCGCCACACGTTTGAAGGTCGAGAGCTGCTGCTCGGCTTGGCCCAGCCTGGCGGCCAAAGCGTCGAGCTGGCCCGCCTGTGGCGATGGATCTGGCGGCGCGCCGAGGTGCGTCACATCCAGCATGACGACTACCAGACCGACGCTGAGCGCCAGCAGCCACACCGCTGCGACGATACGCAACCAGGGCGTACCACGCGCCTCTGAAGACGAGAGATGGTTCATGGCGCTGCTCCAGCGTGGACGGATGCGATGGCTCCCGGAGCCCGTGCAAAGCACA
>NZ_JAQZAA010000057.1:0-48848 GCF_028640875.1 Pseudomonas sp. SBT1-2
GGCTTGCCCGCGATGTTTTTAGAAGCGGCTCTGCACCGCCAGTTCGAAGGTCCGTGGCGTACCCAGGTAGTAAGCCGGCGAGACATGGGCGAACCTGGCGTAGACCTCGTCGGTCAGGTTGCGCACCCGCCCGGTGATTGAGGTGTGGTTGTCGAGCTTGTAGGTGAGGAAGGTGCCGTACAGGGTGTAGGAGGGCACGGTCAGGGTGTTGGCCGTGTCGGCGTACACCGAGGCCACATAACGCACATCGACCCCGGTCTGCCACTGCGGCGCCAGGTCATAGGTCAGCCACAGGTTGCCGACCCGGTCCGGCACGTTGGTTGGGGTATTGCCCTTGCGTGACACCACCACGCCCGCGGCGTTCTTCTCGGTGAACTCGTCGTACTGCGCATCGACCCAGGCGAAGTTGCCCTCGAGCAGCAGCTTCGGGGTGACCCGCAGCGAGCTGGCCACCTCGATGCCCTTGGAGGTCTGCTGGCCCACCGGGATGCTCAGGGTCGGGTCCAGCGGGTCGGTCACCGCGAAGTCCTTGCGCTCGATGCGGTAGGCCGCCAGGGTCGCCGAGCCGCGGCCATCCAGGTAATCGAACTTGCTGCCCACTTCCCATTGCTTGCCCGTGGAGACATCGAAGGCCTGGGTGCTGTTGTTGGGCTGCTCGGCGGCGGTGCTGTACTGCACATAGACATTGGCACTCGGGAGAAACTGATAGCTCAGGCCGACCCGGCCGGTGACCGGTTCCCAACGGCGCTTGAGGTGTCGTGGATTGCTCGCGGTCACCTGGCGATGGTTGGTCACGTCCAGGTCGATGTCGTCGTAGCGCAGGCCGGTGAGCAGCGCCAGCCGGTCGGTCAGGGCCAGGCGATTCTCGACGAACAGCGCCTGGGTGGTGACCTCGTTGGTCTTGTCGGCGACAAAGCCCTGGCGGGTGCCCGGCAGGTCGTAGAAATGCCCCGGCTGGTAGTTGTTCGGGTCGACGCTGTTGGCCGCCTTGACGTTCAGCGGCGAGTTGGTGGTGCGGTTGACCTTGTACTCGAAACCGCCGGACCAGGTGCTGTCCAGGCCGAAGATCGAGGTGTCGTGGCGCAGCTCGAACTGGTTGCCGTTCTGCTCGCCCTGGTGCCGCACCTGATAGGCCGTGGAGCGGTTCACCGCGCTGTTGTCGGCGTTGTACTGGTAGGTCTCCAGGTTGCGGTAATCGCGCTGGCTGTCCAGGTGATAGAGGGTGTTGCGCAGGCTGGTGCTGTCGTTGATCCGGTAGTCGAGGATCGAGCGCACCCAGATCGTGCGCTGCTCGTAGCGGCCGTCCTCGACGTTGTAGTTGTTGAAGCGGTTGTGCTTGTCGATCTTCAGCTCGCCGGCCTTGGGGTTGAGCACCGGGGTGCCCCAGTACGGGCTGTCCTCGTGTTCGTCCTGGTACTCCACGGCCAGGGTGTGGGACAGGTCCGGCGTCAGGTCGCTGAGCAGGGAAAACGCCAGGCTCCAGGCATCGCGCTCCTGGCGGTCGATGTAGCCGTTGCTGGTGTTGTGGCTGACGTCGAGGCGGGCGTAGTGCTGCACCTCGTCACCGGCCTGGCTGAGGGCGTGGTTGAGGCCGAAGGCGGTTTGCGTGGTGTCGTAGCTGCCGTAGCTGACCCGGCCCTCGATGGCCCGCTCCTGGCGGTCGGCCAGCTTGGTCACGTAGTTCAGCGAACCGCCCACGGAGCCGGCGCCGTTGACCAGCGAGGAGGGGCCGCCGAGCAGTTCGACCCGGTCATAGATCCACGAATCCACCGGCCGTGCCAGGCCGCTGGACACGTTGATGCCGTTGAACATCTGGGTGATCTGGCTGTTGCTGAAACCCCGGTAGGAGACGAAGCCGCCGAACCCCGGCGGGGCGCTGGCATTGACCCCGGGCAGGCTGTTGGCGGCGTCCTGGAAGTTCTGCGCGCCGCGCCGCTCGATATCGTTGCGGTTGGCCACCGCTACCGAGGCCGGGGTCTCACGGACGCTCAGGCCCAGGCGCGAGGCCATGCCGCTGGACTGGTCGAGGGCCAGGCCGGGTTCGACGGGCTGGTCGCCGTCGATGGTGATCGGTGCCAGGTCGACGCTGGATTGCGCCCAGGCGCTGACGGACAGGCAGCCGCACAGGCTGGCCAGCAGGGGAATGTGTTTCATCGGTAGATCCTGAATTCTTGGCTAGGAAGCAGCCCGGGGTTCAGGGTCCGTACGAAAAGTCGGCGAGCGAAGGTCAGGCGAGCCTGCTTTTAACACAGCATGGCCTGCATAGCGCGAAGGCGCTTAGCGCACAGTGACTTTCCGGACAGACCCTGACGCCGTGCATTGGCACGGGGCGGGCTGATGACAGGGGCAGAAGACTCAGGAGAAGGCGGGCGGCGCGCGCGGGTGGGCCGCGGGCCAGGTGAAGCGGGTGGGAATGTCAGCGGTGGCGCGGGGCGCCAGCGGCGGGCTGTGGTGCTGCGGCAGGATCGCCAGGGTCAGGCTGGAGTTGAACGCCGGGCCCATGCCGCCGGTGGAGCACAGCGGGCAACCGAAGGCCTTGGACAGGGTCGGCAGCGATTCGTCGACCGGGTTGGAGGAGGCCGGCGCCTGGGTGCGCGGGTCCACCGTACAGAACTGGCCGCCGATCCCGTTGAGCTGCTGGCCGACCATTTGCCCGTGGCCGATGCTGCAGGCGAATACATTGAACAGGACGCAGCAATAGAGCATCCAGGCAATGAGCGAGCGATCGGTTCGGGCGAATTTCATGGGGCGGCACTTTACCATCGCAGGCGACGAACGTACTTACAAAAACGCGCGAGCGGGTCCATTCTTCAGCAACATTTTTTGCCATGGACGTTTGCATATGAATGTTTTGATCGCGCAATGGATGGCGGGAGCCTTCCTGCTGATCAGCCTGATCCACCTGTACTGGGCCGCCGGCGGCAAGCGCGGTAGCGAGGCGGCGATCCCCCAGGTGCCGGGCAGGACGCCGGGTGAGCTGGAGCCGGCGTTCAAACCCTCGGGGTTCGCCACCTTGCTGGTGGCGGTGGGCCTGCTGCTGATCGCGATGCTGGTGTGCCTGCGGGTGGGCCTGTACCTGCCGACGGTGAGCCACCCGGCGCTGCAATGGGTGATCAGCGCGATGGCCTTGCTGATGTTCGCCCGGGCCATTGGCGATTCGAACCTGGTGGGGTTCTTCAAGGAAGTCAGCGAGTCCAGGTTCGCCCGGCTGGACACCTTGTTCTATTCGCCGCTGTGCGTGGTGCTGGGGGCGGGGTTGCTGGTGGTGGCCTGGAACTGAGTGCCTCCCTCTTGTAGGAGCGAGCTTGCTCGCGAAAAAAGCCGGTTCAACGGATTCCCGCAGATGGTCCGCGTCATCGTTGACGTTCATCGCGAGCAAGCTCGCTCCTACAAAGGGCGCGTGTGGCGGGCATCCCTCAACTGCCGCTTTCGCGACGCCGGCTGCTGACCTCCGCCGGCACATCGTCGCCGGCCATGCGCTTGCGGAACAGCGCCGCCCGCGCCAGCAGCAGGGTGGTCACCGGCACGGTGATCGACAGCAGGATCGGAATCAGCCAGGCGTGCAGCACAGGCCCCGAGTTCATCCCCGAGAAATACAGGATCGACGCCAGGGCCACGCACCAGGCGCCCAGGGTCGAGGCCAGGGCCGGTGGGTGCATGCGCTGGAAGTAGTCCTTCATGCGCAGCATGCCGATGGCGCCGATCAGGGCGAAGGCGCTGCCGAGCACCAGCAGGATCGCCACCGGTATCTCGATCCACCACGACAGTTCACTGACGGCATTCATTCGATCACCTCGCCACGCAGGAGGAATTTGGCCAGGGCGAAGGAGCCGACGAAGCCGAACAGGGCGATCAGCAGCGCCGCCTCGAAGTAGGTGTCGCTGGCATAACGGATGCCCAGCACCAGCATCATCAGCATCGCCAGGATGTACAGGTAGTCCAGGGCCAGGACCCGGTCCTGGGCCGAGGGGCCCTTGAACAGCCGGACCAGGGTCAGGACCATGGCCACGGAAAACAGGAACAGGCTGAGCAGGATCGCGTTCGTGAGCAGGGCACTCATTCGAAGATCTCCATCAACGGACGCTCGTAGGTCGTCTTGAAGTGCTGGATGAAAGCCGCTTCGTCGTCCAGGTCGAACACATGCAGCAGCAGGATGCTGCGGTCCAGGGACAGCTCGGACCACACCGTGCCCGGCACCACCGTGGTGATGGTCGAGAGCGCGGCCAGGCCGTTGGCGTCGCGCAGGTCCAGGGGGATCTTGACGAAGCGCGAGCGCGGCGGGCGGTGTCCGGCGTTGAGCACGCCCCAGGCCACGGCCAGGTTCGACAGCAGCACATCGCGGCCGACCAGCAGGAACAGGCGCAGGATGGTCGCGGGGCGGCGGATGCGGATCGGCAGCGGGCGCAACGGCCGCATCATCAACGGCGCGCAGAAGCCCAGGAGCGCGCCGAGCAGCAGGTTGCCGGGGCTGACGGACAGGTTCAGCACCAGCCACAGCAGCCACAGCGCCAGGGACAACCAGGGCGCGGGGAACAGGCGCTTCATGGCTGCACCTCCTGCAACGCCGCCTGGGCCTCGGGGCTGGGGACCGCCCGGGTGCCGAGCACGGCCATCACATATTGCTGCGGGTCGTTGAGGCTGTCGGCGGCGGCCTGGGTAAAGCGCAGCAGCGGCTCGGCCTTGACGGTCAGCAGCATGCACAGCCCGAGCAGGGCGATGATCGGCACGCACTCGAAGCGCCGCAGCAGCGGCGACGGCCGTTCTTCCGGGCTCCAGAAGCGCTGGATGCCCAGGCGCGAAAAGGCGATCAGCGACGCCAGGCCGGAGAGGATCAGCAAGGCCAGCAGGCCCCAGGCGGCGCCGGACAGCGGCGCATCGCTGGCCTGGCCCAGCCCGGCGGGGTTGAGCAGGGCGCCGATCAGGCTCAGCTTGCCGATGAAACCCGACAGCGGCGGCATGCCGATGATCAGCAGCGCGCAGGCAATGAAGCTCAGGCCGAGGAAGGCCATGGTCCAGGGAATCACCTGGCCGACCACGGCTTTGCGCTCGTCGTCGAGGTTGGTGCCCGGTGGCGGTTGCAGCGACTCCTGAGGCCGGGGCAGGGCTTCGGCCTCGTCGTCCAGGGGGATTTCGTTGGCCGAGCGCGAGCGCTCGATCAGCTCCGCCAGGAGGAACAGCGCGCTCAGGGCCAGGGTCGAGCTGACCAGGTAGAACAGCGCGCCGGCGATCAGCCTGGGCTGGGCGAAGCCAATCGCTGCCAGGAGGATCCCGGCCGAGACCAGGATGCTCAGGCTGGCCATGCGTTCCAGGCGCTGCGCGGCGAGGATCGCCAGGGCCGCGCAGACGATGGTCGCCATGCCGCCGTAGATCAGCCAGTCGCCGCCGAAGTAGGCCGAGGCCCCGGCCTGCCCGGAGAACAGCAGGGTCCACAGGCGCAGCAGGGTGTAGACGCCGACCTTGGTCATGATCGCGAACATCGCCGCCACCGGCGCGCTGGCCGCGGAATAGGCCGGCACCAGCCAGAAGTTCAGCGGCCAGATGCCGGCCTTGGCCAGGAACGCGGTGGCGAGGATCGCCGCGCCGGCGTGCAGCAGGCCGCGGTCGGCTTCCGGCACCAGCGGGATCTTCAGCGCCAGGTCGGCCATGTTCAGGGTGCCGGTGACGCCGTAGATCAGCGCCGCGCCGATCAGGAACAGCGACGAGGCCAGCAGGTTGATCGCCACGTAGTGCAGGCCGGCGGACACCCGCGCGCGGCCGGAGCCGTGGAGCATCAGGCCGTAGGAGGCGGCCAGCAGCACTTCGAAGAACACGAACAGGTTGAACAGGTCGGCGGTCAGGAAGGCGCCGTACAGGCCCATCAGCTGGATCTGGAACAGCGCGTGGAAGCTGGCCCCGGCGCGGTCCCAGCGGGCCATGGCGAACAGCAGGGCGCTGACGCCGATGATCCCGGTGAGTACCAGCATCAGCGCCGACAGGCGATCGACCACCAGCACGATGCCGAACGGCACCTGCCAGTTGCCCGGCAGGTACACGCCGACGGAGCCGGGCACGCCGGTCTGCTGGGTCCAGACCAGCAACAGCACGGAGATGCCCAGGCCGAGCATGCTGGAGAACAGGTTGATCTTGGCTTTGAGCGGGCGATGTTTCTCGCCGAGCATCAGCATCACCGCGGCGGTCAGCAGCGGCAGCAGGATAGGCGCGACGATCAGGTGCGGCATCAGGCTCATTCCTTGGGCTCCCGGCCATCCACATGGTCGGTGCCGGTCAGGCCCCTGGACGCCAGCAGCACCACCAGGAACAGCGCGGTCATGGCGAAGCTGATGACGATCGCCGTGAGCACCAGCGCCTGGGGCAGCGGGTCGGTGTAGTGCAGCAGGTCCTGGGGCACGCCGTCCTTGATGATCGGCTCCTTGCCGATGAACAGGCTGCCCATGCTGAAGATGAACAGGTTGACCCCGTAGGACAGCAGGCACAGGCCCATCACCACCTGGAAGGTCCGTGGCCGCAGCACCAGCCAGACGCCGGAGGCCGCCAGCACACCAATGGCAATTGCAATGACTTCTTCCATCAGGCAGTGGCTCCTGTCTTGGCAAGGGATTTGGACGGGCTCGGCTTGTGCGCCCGCACCGACTGGTGCGCCAGCGCGGTGAGGATCAGCAGGGTCGAGCCGACCACCACGGCATACACACCGATGTCGAAGAACAGCGCGCTGGCGATATGGATATCACCGAGCAGCGGCAGGTCCAGGTGCAGGGTGTGGGTGGTCAGGAACGGGTAGCCGAACGCCAGGGCGCCGAGCCCGGTCAGGGTGGCGAACAGCAGGCCGGTGCCCATCCAGCGCAGCGGTCGCAGGCTCATCTGGGCCTCGACCCACTGGGTGCCGGCGACCATGTATTGCAGGATGAACGCCACCGACATCACCAGGCCGGCGACGAAACCGCCGCCCGGCAGGTTGTGGCCGCGCATGAACAGGTAGAACGACACCACCAGGGCGATCGGCAGCAGCAGGCGCACCAGCACCGCCGGCACCATCATGAAGCCCAGGGCGGTGTCGCTGGCCTGGCGCGGGTTGACCAGGTCGGTGACCACGTCGGGCGCCAGCAGGCGCTGCTGGGCCGGCAACTGCATGCTTTCCTTCGGTGGGCGGAAGCGCCGCAGCAGGGCGAACACGGTCAGGGCCACGGCCGCCAGCACGGTGATCTCGCCCAGGGTGTCGAAGCCGCGGAAGTCCACCAGCATCACGTTCACCACATTGCTGCCACCGCCTTCCGGCAGGGCGCGGCTGAGGTAGAACGAGGAAATGTCGTTGGGGGTCTGGCGGGTCAGCATGGCGTAGGACAGCACGGCCATGCCCAGGCCGACGGCGATCGACAGCAGCAGGTCGCGCAGGCGGCGGGCACGGGCCTTGGGCACGCTGCTCGGCAGCGGCGAGACGTCTTCGATCCGCCGTGGCAGCCAGCGCAGGCCGAGCAGGATCAGCACCGTGGTCACCACTTCCACCACCAGTTGGGTCAGGGCCAGGTCCGGCGCGGAGAACCAGACGAAGGTCACGCAGGTCATCAGGCCGCAGACGCTGACCATGGTCAGGGCCGCCAGGCGGTGGTACTTGGCTTGCCAGGCGGCGCCCAGGGCGCAGGCGATGGCCAGCAGCCAGAGGGTGACGAAGACGATGGAGCCCGGGATCTTCGGCCGGTCGCCCCAGCTCAGGCTGCTGTAGAGCATCGGGATCAGGCCGGCCAGCACCGCCACCAGCACTAGCAGGAACAGCTGGGTCTGCAGGCGCTGGGTGCTGATCCGCCGCTCCAGGCGCCGGGCCAGGCGCATCATGCTCACCAGGCTGCGCTCGAACAGGCGCTTGCCGTTGAAGCGGCCAACGAGCGGCGGGTAGGCGAAGTGGCCGCGCACCAGCGGGGCACGCAGCAGCAGGTAGAGCACGATGCCGCCGGACATGGCGATCAGGCTCATGATGATCGGCGCATTCAGGCCGTGCCAGATCGCCAGGCTGTACTCCGGCAGGGTACCGCCGACCACCGGCTGGGCGGCCGCGGCCAGCAGCGGGCCGACCATCTGCGCCGGGAAGATCCCCACCAGCAGGCAGGTGAACACCAGCAGCTCCACCGGCGCGCGCATCCAGCGCGGTGGCTCGTGGGGCGTGTGCGGCAGGTCTTCGGCCGGTTTGCCGAAGAACACATCCACGGTGAAGCGCAGGGAGTAGGCGACGCTGAAGGTCCCGGCGATGGTGGCGATCACCGGCAGGGCGGCCTCGACCCAGGCGGTGGAATTGATGAACACCGTCTCGGCGAAGAACATCTCTTTCGACAGGAAGCCGTTGAGCAGCGGCACGCCGGCCATGGAGGCGCTGGCGACCATGGCCAGGGTCGCGGTGAACGGCATCAGCTTGATCAGGCCGTTGAGCTTGCGGATATCGCGGGTGCCGCTTTCGTGGTCGATGATGCCGGCGGCCATGAACAGCGAGGCCTTGAAGGTGGCGTGGTTGAGGATATGGAACACCGCGGCCACCGCGGCCAGCGGGCTGTTCAGGCCCAGCAGCAGGGTGATCAGGCCCAGGTGGCTGATGGTCGAGTAGGCCAGCAGGCCCTTGAGGTCGTTCTGGAACATCGCGCAGTAGGCGCCCAGCACCAGGGTCGCGGCACCGGCGCCGCCGACGATCCAGAACCATTCTTCGCTGCCGGACAGCGACGGCCAGAGGCGGGCAAGGAGGAAGACCCCGGCCTTGACCATGGTCGCCGAGTGCAGGTAGGCCGAGACCGGTGTCGGCGCGGCCATGGCGTGGGGCAGCCAGAAGTGGAAGGGGAACTGTGCGCTTTTGCTGAGGGCGCCGATCAGGATCAGGGGCAGGAGGATGGGGTAGAGGGCGTGG
Source organism: Pseudomonas sp. SBT1-2 (assembly GCF_028640875.1). Lineage (NCBI taxonomy): Bacteria > Pseudomonadati > Pseudomonadota > Gammaproteobacteria > Pseudomonadales > Pseudomonadaceae > Pseudomonas > Pseudomonas sp. SBT1-2. The sequence continues at coordinate 8,882 of NZ_JAQZAA010000057.1, forward strand.
GCTCGGATGAGATCTCCGGCAGCCAGGACCTGGTCCAGGTCGTAGCTGCCGACCACATGGCCGAGCAGCATGACCCCCGCCAGCAGGCACAAGCCCCCCGCGCCGGTGACCATCAGCGCCATGTAGGCGCCGCGCCGGGCATCGGAGCGGTGGTGCCAGTAGCCGATCAACAGGAAGGAGAACAGGCTGGTCAGTTCCCAGAAGAACACGATCTGGATCAGGTTGCCGGAAATCACCAGGCCGAGCATGGCGCCCATGAAGGCCAGGAAAAACGCGAAGAAGCGCGGCACCGGGTCTTCCGGCGACATGTAGTAGCGCGCGTAGAGCGACACCAGGGTGCCGATGGCCAGCACCAGCATGGAGAACAGCCAGGCGAAGCCGTCCATGCGCAGGACGAAGTTCAGGCCGAGGCTGGGCAGCCAGTTGAATTCTTCACGGATCACGCCGCCATGGGCGATCTGCGGGTACATCGAGGCCACCGCCACGGTACCGGCCAAGGCGACCAGGCCTGCCAGCAGGGACTCGGTGTTACGCGCGTTGTGCGGCAGCAGGGCCGCCAGACAGCTGCCGATAAAAGGCAGAAGCAGTAGAACTATCAGGGACATAGGCTTCTAATCTGCGGGAAATTGTGATGCATCATACGTGCCGACTCTGTGATCACCAACCTTGAAGCTGTGGCAGGATCCTACAAAACCCCTTCGAACGGCGTTCAAGACAGGGAACGAAAAGCCAGCCGGCACCAAAGTCATGGCAGTTTGCCCAGCATGAATGACAACAAAACGCTGCGCGCGGTGCTATGGTCGCGCCCCTTGGCAACGGACCCGCTTGAACGGAAGCAGACAGGCCCTTTATGACCCTCGGAACCTTTACCCGCAAAACCCTCGCCAGCCTGCTGCTGATGGCCTTCGGCGGCTGGATTGTCTGGCTGTGGCTGACCCTGGCCGGGCCCACTGCCGGCATGAGCCGCTTCAAGACCCTGGAGCCCTTGTCGATCGAAGGGCCAGCGGCGGCGGCCTTGCCCGCCGGCACGGTGCTCTATTACGACACCGGCTTTGCCGAGGGCCATAGCCGCTACCTGGCGTACTTCTATCACAAGGGCGTCATCGCTCAGGAAGCCTTGCCCAAGGCCTTCTGGCCGGGGCAGGAGCGGATCAGCCCCTTGTGGTTATGGAATGTCGATGCCGAGCAGGCCCCGGCTCAAACCATGACGCGAGAAGACATTGTTGCTGCCGTAAAGGCCGGCCAGCTGTCCCGGCAGGAACTGGCGGCCATTGTCGAGTCGTTGCCGCGCTGACTCAGCGTTGCGAATCCGCCGTCTCATCCAGCCGATCCGCCTCGACCACCTCGCTACTCTTGCCCTTGGTCTTCAACTCGCTGACGATCACCGCCGCGACGATCAGCGCGCCGCCCAGCAGGGCCAGGGCCGGCAGGCGTTCGCCGGCGATGCGCCCGACCAGCCCGGCCCACACCGGTTCGCCGGCGTAGATCAGGGTGGCGCGGGTCGGCGAGACGCTTTTCTGCGCCCAGTTCATCGCCACCTGGATCGCCGCGCTGGCGGCGCCCAGGCCCAGGGCGCTGGCCAGCAGCAGCCAGGAAAAGTCCGGGATGGCTTCCTGGGTCGGCACCACCATCAGGAACGACAGCACCGAGGTGGCAGCCAGTTGTACTACGGTGACCCGGCGCACATCGACCTGGCCGGCGTAGGTGCTGATCAGGATGATTTCCGCGGCGATGGCCACGGTGCTGATCAGGGTGGCGATTTCGCCCGGGCTGAAGTCCAGCGCGGCGCCGCTCGGCCCTGAGAGCAGCATCAGGCCGGTGAAGGCCAGCATGATGCCGATGCTCGGCATCAGCCCCGGGCGCTTGCCCATGAACAGCCATTGCAGCAGCGGCACGAAGGGCACGTACAGCGCGGTGATAAAGGCCGACTGGCTGCTGGGAATGCTTTGCAGGCCCACGGTCTGCAGGCCGTAGCCGAGCATGATGGCGGTGCCGATGAAGACCCCGGCCTTGAGTTCGAACAGGGTCAGCCCGCGCAGGCTGCGCAGGGAGAACAGCCCGACGATGCAGGCCGCCGCGGCGAACCGCAGGCCGACGAAGAACATCGGGCCGCTGACGGTCATGGCGTGCTGCACGGTGAGAAAGGTCCCGCCCCAGACCATGGTGATCAGCACCAGCACGCACTCGGCTTTGCTCAGTTTGAGGAAGAAGGAGGAAGGTTTGGAGGAGTTCACCGACGTCATGCCCTTGCGCGCTACCCGGGGCGGCCGCACAATGCGCCGCGAAGTTGGGCAGTATACTGCGCAAATCCATACAGTGAGCAATATAGTGCACAAAGATCCTGGGCAGCGCGCATCCGTGCTGCAACATGTCAGTCACAACGTCCGGCGCCTGCGCCACGCCGCCGAGCTGAGCCAGAGCGCCCTGGCGGAAAGGTCCGGGGTCAGCCGACGGATGCTGGTGGCCATCGAGGCCGGTGAGAAGAATGTCAGCCTCAGCACCCTGGACCGGGTGGCCGAAGCCCTGGACGTGGCCTTCAGCGACCTGATCCAGGCCCCCGACGCCCGCGACCCGAGCCGCATCAACGAACTGGCCTGGGCCGGGCTGATTCCCGGGAGCAAGGCGGTGCTGCTGGCCAAGGCCAACGCCTGTCGTGAGGTGGAGCTGTGGGAGTGGCGCCTGGAGCCGGGCGAGCAATACCTGTCGGAGCCGGACGCCGAAGGCTGGAGCGAGCAGCTGTATGTCTGCGAAGGCTGCCTGACCCTGGTCCTGGGCGAGCAGGAGCGGCGCCTGGACAGCGGTGAGTTCTTCATGTTCGCCAGCAACCTGCCGCATGCCTATCGCAACGATGGGGCGGTGGCGGTGCGTTTCGTGCGCAACGTGGTGATCTGAGCACTGTTGCCTGGGCAACAGTGCTTGAACATTTTGCCTGTTTTAAGTTGATTCTGTTTCTTATGAGTTCGATTCAACTTACTGATTTATAAGATTTATAGGCTTCGGCACGACTCCTGCAATCTCCCGGTCAGAACGGATCTTCCGCATTCGACAGGACCTGGAGTCGGCCATGACAGCCACTGCTCAACCCACCCGAACCGCCCACATCATCCGCTCCGATGCCGAGGCAATCGCCGTCGCCCGGACCCTGGCCGAACGTTTCGCCGTCGAGGCCAGCGTGCGCGATCGCGAGCGGCGCCTGCCGTTCGCCGAGCTCGACGAGTTCTCCGCCAGCGGCCTGTGGGGCATCACCATTCCCAAGGCCTACGGGGGCGCCGGGGTGTCCTACGTGACGGTGGCGGAGGTGATCAAGATCATTTCCGCCGCCGACTCGTCCCTCGGCCAGCTGCCGCAGAACCACCTGGGCGTGCTCGACATCCTGTTGCAAACCGCCAGCGAAGCGCAGAAGCGCTACTACTTCGCCAAGGTGCTGCAGGGTTATCGCTTCGGCAACGCGTTCTCCGAAGCCGGCAGCAAGCATGCCGGCGCCTTCGAGACCCGCATCCGCTTCAACGCCGACGGCGCGCGGATCGACGGCGAGAAGTTCTACTGCACCGGTGCCTTGTTCGCCCATATCGTGCCGGCGGTGGCGGTCGACGAAGAGAACAAGGCGTTCATCGCTTTTATCGAACGGGATAACCCCGGCCTGACGGTGATCGACAGCTGGGACGGTTTCGGCCAGCGCACCACCGCCAGCGGCGGCGTCACCCTCGAGGCGGTGCAGGTGCCGCTGAGCGCGGTGATCCCGGCCCATCGCGCGTTCGACGAGCCCACCGCCGACGGGCCGATCTCGCAGATTATCCAGGCGGCGGTGGACACCGGCCTGGCAGTCGGCGCCCTGGAAGAAGCCAAGCGCCACGCCCGCCAGTCGCGGCCCTGGATCGACAGCGGCCAGGACCATGGCTGGCAGGACCCGTTTACCATCGCTGCCATCGGCGACCTGGAATGGCGGGTCCACGGCAGCGAAGCGATCCTGGAAAAAGCCGGCCTGGCCATCGACCAGGCCTTGCGCGAGCCCAACGAAGACACCGTGGCCCACGCATCGGTGGTGGTGGCGCAAGCCAAGGTGCTGTCGACGGAAAGCGCCTTGCTCGCCAGCAGCAAGCTGTTCGAGCTGGCCGGCACCCGCTCGGTGCTCGGCAAGTACAACCTCGACCGCTACTGGCGCAACGCGCGGACCCACACCCTGCATGACCCGGCGCGCTGGAAATACCACCTGATCGGCAACTTCCTGCTCAACGGCGTCAAGCCGGCACGCCACGCCTGGAACTGAGGAATCGCCCATGAACGCATTGAGCCAAGCCACCACCCAGCAAAAACACTCCGATGCAGAGCATGAGCCAAGCCATGGCGACCTGAGTCGCGCCCGCGAACTGCTGCAATCGACCCTCACCTTTGTCCGTGAACAGGCCAGGCCCTGGCCCGGCAGCGGCCTGGCCAGGGCCAGCGACGACCCTTATGTGATCAGCCGCTTTGGCGACCTGCTGATCCGCATCGAAGTCGCCGCCGCCTTGCAGGAGCGGGCGCAGGCCTTGCTCGCCAGGGAACAGGATGTCGCCGAGGTCGGGGTGGCCCAGGCCGAGGCGGCCATCGCCAGCCGCGAGGCCTTGCTCGCGGTGAGCCACGCCGAGTTCGAGTTGACCGGCCAGCGCAGCCCGCTGCCCGCCGCGCTGGATGAGCCGTTGCGCTGGAAATACCCGTTGATCGGCAACTACCGCCTCAACGGCGTGGTGCCGCCCAGTTTCAGGAGTGCGGTTTGATGCCCCGTGAAATCCGTCTCAACGCCTTCGACATGAACTGTGTCGGCCATCAGTCGCCGGGCCTGTGGGCCCATCCCCGGGACCGCTCCTGGCAGTACAAGGACCTCGAATACTGGACCGACCTGGCGCGGATCCTCGAGCGCGGCAAGTTCGATGGCCTGTTCATTGCCGATGTGCTGGGCATCTATGACGTCTACCAGGGCAACGGCGAGGCGGCGATCCGCCAGGCGGCCCAGGTGCCGGTGAACGACCCGCTGCAACTGATCCCGCCCATGGCCCTGGTCACCGAGCACCTGGGCTTCGGCCTGACCGCCTCCTTGTCGTTCGAGCATCCCTATCCCTTCGCCCGGCGTCTTTCGACCCTCGATCACCTGACCAAGGGCCGGGCCGGCTGGAACATTGTCACCTCCTACCTGGAAAGCGGGGCGAAGAACCTCGGGCAGAAAGCCCAGACCGAGCACGACGCCCGCTACGACTACGCCGAGGAATACCTGCAGGTTTGCTACAAGCTCTGGGAAGGCAGCTGGGAAGAGGGCGCGGTGCTGCGCGACCGGGAACGGCGGATCTTCAGCGACCCGAGCAAGATCCATGAGATCCAGCACTTCGGCCAACACTTCCAGGTGCCGGGCATCCACCTCTGCGAGCCTTCGCCGCAACGTACCCCGGTGCTTTACCAGGCCGGCGCGTCGAGCCGTGGCAAGCAGTTCGCTGCCGAGCAGGCCGAGTGCGTGTTTGTCGCCGCGCCATCCAAGGTGCTGCTGAAAAAGACCGTGGCCGATATCCGTCGCCGCGCCGCCGAGGCCGGGCGCGATCCGGCGAAGATCCTGATCTTCAACCTGCAGACGGTGATCCTCGGCGAGACCGACGCCAAGGCCAGGGCCAAGTTCGAGGAGTACAAGTCCTGGGTCAGCTACGAGGGCGCCATGGCGCTGATTTCCGGCTGGACCGGCATCGACTTCAGCCAGTTCAAGCCCGATGAGCCGCTCAAGCATGTGCACACCAACGCCATCCAGTCGGCGGTGGAAGCCTTCTCTACGGCCGACCCGAACAAGGTCTGGACGCCCCATGAGCTGGCGGACTGGGTCGGCATCGGCGGCTTCGGCCCGCTGTTCGTCGGCAGCCCGGAAACCGTGGCCGACCTGCTCCAGGAGTGGGTCGAGGACACCGATGTGGACGGCTTCAACCTGGCCTATGCGCTGACCCACGAAACCTTCGTCGACGCCGTCGAACTGCTGGTCCCCGAGTTGCAGAAGCGCGACGTGTACAAGACCGAATACGCCCCCGGCACCTTGCGCGAGAAGCTGTTCGGCGCCGGGCCGCGCTTGCCGGAGAGTCATCCGGGCAGTGCTTATCGCGATCTGGCGGCCTTGCATCGCCAGGAGCAGCAGGTGGCCTCCATCCGCGTACCGTCTCTGTAGCCGCTGCCGAAGGCTGCGATAGGTCCGGAGGACCTCCGGCGTGAGTGCAATCGCCGCGACCGTTCCGGTCGATCGCAGCCTGCGGCAGCGGCTACAGGTGCAGTGCAAACCAAAAAACCAGCCAGCGGACCACCGCACGCTTTTGCCCAAGGAATCGAGGTCAGTCCATGAGCGTGCATGAACTCAAGCGTTCGCCCCCGGCGGATGCGCGAACACCGGAAAACAGCGTGCTGCTGCCCGCGGCCCTGGAGCTGTTGCAGCACTGGGCGCAGGTCAGCCCGTTGGCCAGCGCGTTGCGTCACAAGCGCCACGGCCATTGGTACAACTGGCGTTGGATCGATGCCGCGCGCGATGTCGAGCGCCTGGCCGACGGCTTGCGGCAACAGGGTTTCGACGAGGGCTCGCGACTGGCGTTGAGCGGGCTGTTCGAGCCCAACCTGCTGCTTCTGGCCCTGGCCGCGCAACGGGTGGGCGGCCAGGTGCTGACCCTGAGCGACGAGCTCGATCCGCAAGCCCTGCGCCAGGCCCTGTGGAACTTGCGCCCCAGCCATGCCTTCGTGCATTCGCGCCAGCAACTGCTGCGCTGGGTCGCGGCCGGCGAAAACAGCATCGCCCCGCAATTGTTGATCGCCCATCAGACCGTTCCGCGCCTGCCAGAGGGTTCGCGCCAGCCGGTGCTGGCTTTCAGCGACCTGCTGGGCAGCCGGGAAAAGCCCCAGCGCCAGAACCACTGGCGGCATCCGGCCCATGCCGCGCAGCTGTGGAGCGAGGAGGGCACGCACTGGCCGGAAGGCCTGAGGGTCTTGCTGCACCAGTGGCTGCACAGCGGCCATAGCCTGGCCTTTCCGGAAAGCCGCGGTTCGGCCAGCCGCGACCGCCGCGATGTCGCTCCCAGCGGCCTGCTGCTCTCGGGCCCTTGCCTGCAACGCCTGGCCGACGATATCGAAAGCCGCCTGGCGCCCCCCGGCAGTTGGCGCCGCCGCCTGTGCGACTGGGCCATTGCCCAGCCGCACCGCCCCCTGCAACGGCTGCTGAAGAACCGGGTGCGCCGGCTCCTGGGCTTCCAGCGCCTGGATTACATCTGGCAGGCCCCCGGCACGCCCTCGAAATCTTCAGCGCCGGTATGGCTGGCCGAATTCAAACGGAATATCGCATGAGCGCCGCCGACCCCATCCTGCAAGTCAATGCCATCTCCCTGTCGTTCAAGGGGGTGAAGGCGATCAACCAGCTGTCCTTCGCGGTCGCGCGCGGCGAGATCTGCGCGCTGATCGGGCCCAACGGCGCCGGCAAGAGTTCCTTGCTCAATATCCTCAATGGCGTCTATCGCTTCGATGCCGGCTCGATTGTCTTCGACCGCGAGGCGTTCCAGCGCATCGACCCCTTGCAGGCTGCGCGCCGGGGCATTGGCCGCACCTTCCAGAACAACGCGCTGTTCAAGCAGATGAGCGTGATCGACAACCTGCTCAGCGGCCTGTCGCGGCACACCCGCGCCAGCTTTATCGAGCAGGCCCTGGGGCTGCCCCGGGCACGGCGCGAGGCCGAGGCCCACCGGCAGCTGGCCCAGGGCGTTCTCGAATTCCTCGACTTGCAGGCCCAGCGCGAGGTGCCGGTGGGCAACCTGGCCTACGGCCTGCAAAAGCGCGTCGAGCTGGGCCGGGCCTTGATCGCCGGGCCCAGCCTGTTGCTGCTGGACGAGCCCATGGCCGGGATGAACGCCGAGGAAAAGCAGGACATGGCGCGCTTCATCGCCGATATCAACCGCGACCTCGGCACCACGGTGGTGCTGATCGAGCACGATATGAGCGTGGTCATGGAGCTGTCCGACCATGTGGTGGTGCTGGACTACGGGCGCAAGGTCGGCGACGGCACCCCGGCCGAAGTGCAGGCCGACCCCGAGGTGATCGCCGCCTACCTGGGGGTGGTGCACTGATGGGCTTTTTCTTCGAAACCCTGCTGGGCGGCCTGTTGGCCGGCACCCTGTATTCGCTGGTGGCCATCGGCTTCGTGCTGATCTACAAGGCCAGCGGCGTGTTCAATTTCGCCCAGGGCGCGATGCTGCTGTTCGCCGCGCTGACCTTCGTCAGCCTGCACGACCAGGGCGTGCCCTTTGTCCTGGCGCTGCTGGCGACGGTGCTGGTGATGATCGCCGGCGCCTGGCTGATCGAGCGGCTGGTGCTGCGGCCGCTGGTCAATCGTTCGCAGATCACCCTGTTCATGGCCACCCTGGGCCTGTCGTTCATCATCGAGGGCCTGGCCCAGGGGTTGATGGGCTCCCAGGTCAGGGCGCTGGACCTGGGCATCGACGACGTGCCGCTGTTGCTCGGGCCGTTGATGCTCAGCCAGTTCGACCTGATCGCCGCGGCCACCGCCGTGGTGCTGGTGACAGTGCTGGCGCTGCTGTTCAACAAGACCCGCATCGGCGTGTCGCTGCGCGCGGTGGCCGACGACACCACGGCCGCGCTGTCGATCGGCATCAACCTCAACCGCATCTGGCAGATCGTCTGGGCCGTGGCCGGCATCGTCGGGCTGGTGGCCGGGCTGCTCTGGGGGGCGCGCCAGGGCGTGCAGTTCTCGCTGTCGCTGGTGGTGCTCAAGGCTTTGCCGGTGCTGATCATCGGCGGCTTCACCTCGATCGGCGGGGCGATTGTCGGCGGGCTGATCGTCGGCGCCGCCGAGAACCTGGCCGAGGTCTATATCGGCCCGCTGATCGGCGGCGGCATCACCCCGTGGTTCGCCTATGTGCTGGCCCTGGCCTTCCTTTATATCCGTCCCGCCGGCCTGTTCGGCGAGCGCGCCATCGAGCGAGTCTGAATCCATGTCCATTCCCTTGACCCAGGCCACCGCGCCTGTGCTGTTGGTCCCGCGCCGCCTGCCCTGGGGCCTGGGCGGCCTGTTGCTCCTGGCCTTCGTCGGCGTGCCCCTGGTGGGTAACGACTATTGGCTCAACGCCATTTTGATTCCGTTCCTGGTGCTGTCCCTGGCCGGGCTCGGCCTCAATCTGCTCACCGGCTACACCGGCCAGACCTCGGTCGGCGCCGCCGGCTTCATGGCGGTCGGCGCCTTCGCCACCTACGGCTTCCTGCTGCGCCTGCCGGAGCTGGGGCTGCCCCTGGCCTTGCTCGGCGGCGGTCTGGTCAGCGCGGCGGTGGGCTGGCTGTTCGGCCTGCCCAGTTCGCGGATCAAGGGCTTCTACCTGATGGTCACCACCCTGGCGGCGCAGTTCTTCCTGGAGTGGCTGTTCGTCAAGTTTCCCTGGTTCTACAACTACGGCTCCTCGGGGACCATCTCGGCGCCCCGGCTGAGCCTGTTCGGCCACGACCTCAATACCCCGGTCGGGCGTTACCTGCTGACCCTGGCCTGCGTGCTGCTGTTGACCTGGGTGGCGCTGAATCTGGTGCGCAGCCAGGTCGGGCGCAACTGGATGGCGATCCGCGACATGGACACCGCGGCGGCGGTGATCGGCATTCCGGTGGCGCGCTACAAGCGCCTGGCATTCGCCGTCAGCTCCTTCTACCTGGGCATCGCCGGTGCCCTGTGGGCGTTCGCCTACCTGGGCACGGCCAGCGCCAGCAGCTTCGATATCAATCGTTCGTTCCAGATCCTGTTCATCATCATTATCGGCGGCATGGGCAGCGTGGCCGGCAACTTCGTCGGCGCGGCCTTTATCAGCCTGCTGCCGATCCTGCTCAGCCACGCCGGGCAAGCGCTGTCGGGCGGCGCGGTGGATGCCGGGCAGTTGCAGAACCTGCAGAAAATCATCTTCGGCGTGCTGATCATCCTGTTCCTGATCAAGGAGCCGGAGGGCCTGATCCGCCTGCTGGGCAATCTCCGGCAACGGCTGGGCCACTGGCCGCTGCGTTTCTGAATTCCACTGCTGAGTAGAGAGAAAATATGCGTGCATCCTTGAAACGTTCCCTGGCCGGCGTCGCGGTGACGCTGGCGCTCCTAGGCAGTGCGGTGCCTGTGGCGCAGGCCGTGGCGGACCAGCAGTTCTTCCCGCTGGCCACCTACCGGGTCGGTGCCTATGCCTCCAGCGGGGTGCAGGTGTGGGCCGGCATGATCGACTACCTGAACTACATCAATCAGGTGGAAGGCGGGATCAACGGGGTCAAGCTGGTCTGGCTGGAGTGCGAGACCGAGTGGACGGCGGAGAAGGGCATCGAGTGCTACGAGCGCTTCAAGAACGGCCTGGACGGCGCGCCGGTGGCGGTCTATCAGCCCAACGGCGCCCCGGCGGCCTATGCCCTGAGCGAGCGCGCCGAGGTCGACAAGATCCCGCTGATCACCCTGGGCTACGGCCGTACCGAGGCCACCGACGGCACGGTGTTTCCCTATAACTTTCCGGTGATGCTGACCTTCTACAGCGAGGCCTCGACCCTGGTGAACTACATCGCCGAGCGCGAGGGCGGCTTCGACAAGCTCAAGGGCAAGAAGATCGCCACGGTCTACCACGACTCGGCCTATGGCCGGGAAACCCTCGGCCCGCTGAAGCTGCTGGCGGAGAAATACGGCTTCGAGAACATCCAGATCCCGGTGGCCGATCCGGGCAACGAGCAGTCGGCGCAGTGGCGCCAGGTGCGCCAGCAGAACCCCGACTGGGTATTCCTGCGCACCTGGGGCGTCTCGACCCCGGTGGCGGTGAAGACCGCCGCGCGCTTCGGCTTCCCGGTGGACCACATCATCGGCGACATCTGGGCCAGCTCCAGCGAAGACGTATTGCCGGCCGGCGCCGCGGCCAAAGGCTATCTGGCGCTGACGCCGTATCCGGCGGGAAGCGATTTCGAGATCCACCGACGTCTCAAGCAACACATCCTCGACCAGGGCAAGAGCGACCTCAAGGACCTGAAGAATTTCGGCAGCGTGTACTACAACTCCGGGCTGGTGAACGCTGCGGTGGCGGTCGAAGCGATCCGCACCGCCCAGGGCAAGTTCGGCAAGCGCCCGCTCAATGGCGAAGAAGGGCGCTGGGGCCTGGAGCACCTGAACATCGACGACGCCCGGCTCAAGGCCATGGGTTACCTGGGTTTGATGCAGAACCTCAAGCTGTCCTGCCGCGATCACGAGGGCGGCGGTTCGGCGCGGGTGCAGCAGTGGGACGGCGCCCACTGGACCCTGATCAGCGACTGGATCGCCGCCGACCGCGCCTTGCTGCGGCCGCTGATCGACGAGAAGTCGGCGGCGTTCGCCAAGGAGAAGAACCTCACGCCACGCAGTTGCGCCGGGGATGAATGACACATGAGCCAGACCGCTCCGGCCGCCACGGCCGACGACCTGTTGCAGGTGCGCGATATCGAGGTGATCTACGACGGGGCGATCCTCGCGGTGGCCGGGGTTTCCCTGGGCGTGCCCGAGGGCGGCATAGTCACTTTGCTGGGGGCCAACGGTGCCGGCAAGAGCACCACCCTCAAGGCGATCTCCGGGCTGCTGCGCGCCGAGCGGGCCGAGGTCAGCCGGGGCTCGATCGCCTTTCTCGGCCAGGACAGCGCCGGTGTCGACCCGAGCCAGCGGGTGCGCCAGGGCATGGTCCATGTGCTGGAGGGGCGCCATGTGTTCCCGCAGCTGACGGTGGAGGACAACCTGCGCAGCGGCGGTTTTGTCCGTGGCCTGAGCCGCCGGGAGCTGGCCGCCGACCTGGAGCGCATCTACGCCTGGTTCCCGCGCCTGAAGACCAAGCGCGGCACCCGCGCCGGCCTGACTTCGGGCGGCGAGCAGCAGATGGTCGCCCTTGGCCGCGCGCTGATGACCCGGCCGCGCCTGGTGCTGCTGGACGAGCCGTCCATGGGCCTGGCGCCGATCATCGTCCAGGAGATTTTCGAAATCGTCGCGCAACTCAATCGCGAGGCGCGGGTGAGCTTCCTGATCGCCGAACAAAACATTAATGTGGCGCTCAAGTACGCCTCCAGGGCCTACGTGCTCGACACCGGGCGCGTGGCCTGGTCCGGCACGGCCGATGAACTGCTGGCCCGAGGCGATCTGCAGGACTTCTACCTAGGCAGGCACTGACCCGTGAGAACCCCATGAGCCAAACACCCAACGGACGGGCGACTGGTGCCACCCGTGATGCCGATGTACTGATCGTCGGCGGCGGCCTGAGCGGCGCCTTGCTCGCCGCCCAACTGCTGCGCCTGCCGGGCCGGCGCCAGGTGCGGGTGATCGAGCCGCGCAGCGAGCTGGGGCGCGGCGAGGCCTACAGCGCCGTCGAGCTGGGCCACACCCTGAACGGCAACGCCGCGCGCATGAGCGTCGACCCGGACAACGCCGACGACCTGACCCAGTGGCTGAGCGACTACATCGCCGGCGGCGGCTGGCCCGAGTCGGACCGGCAGTCGGTGCCGGTCAGCGAGCTGTTTGCGCCTCGCGGGATCTTCGGCCTGTATGTCCAGCAACGGCTGGCCGAAGCCCAGGCGATCGGCGCCTTGCAGGGCTCGACGGTGACGCATGTGCGCGCCGAGGTGGTGGACTTGCAAGCCGACACCGAGGGTGCCTGGCTGACCCTCAACGACGGCCAGCGACTACGCGGCGCCTTTGCCGTGCTGGCCACCGGCATGTTCCCGGCGGCGCGTACGCCGCAGACCGAATCCAGCGGCCTCAACGCCGCCGCGCTGGACCCCTGGGATGTCGCGGCCATGAGCCGGCTCGACCCGCAGGCGACCGTGCTGATCATCGGCTCCGGGCTGACCATGGTCGACGCCGTGGTGTCCCTGGAGCAGGCCGGGCATCGCGGGCCGATCGAGGTGTTCTCGCGCCACGGCCTGTTGCCCCATGTGCGGCGCCAGCCACCGGCCTGGGTCGATTTCCTCGCCGAGGACCCGAGCATCCGCACGCCGCGCCAGCTGTTGCACGAGCTGCGTCGCCAGTGCCGCCAGGCGCTGGCGGACGGCGTGGACTGGCAGGCGCCGCTGGACACGGTGCGCGCGCATATCGGGCGCTTGTGGAGCCAGGCCACGGATGGGCAGCGCCGGCAGTTCGTGCGCCATGTGCGGCCCTGGTGGGAAAGCCATCACCACCGTTCGCCGCCGCTGAGCGCCGAGCTGGTGGCGCGTTTGCACAGGGAAGGGCGGCTGCGTATCCATGCCGCCTCGTTCAAGGGCTTGGAGCCTTCGGCGAATGGGCGCCTGGCGATTGGCATCCGTCGCCGCGGCGAGACGCAAACCAGCTGGGTCGTGGGGGATGCGTTGATCAACTCCAGCGGCATCGAATACGACTGGCGCCGGGTGGCCCGGCCATTGCCGCAGCAACTGCTGGCCCGTGGCCTGATCCAGCCGGGACCGCTGGCCCTGGGGATCCGGGCCGACGCCGGTGGCGCGGTGGTGGATGCCCAGGGGCAGGTCGCCAGCCGGCTGTTCGCCATGGGCCCGCCGTTGCGCGGCATGTGGTGGGAAAGCACCGCGGTGACCGATGTGGCCAGCCAGGCCAAGGCGTTGGCGGCGCGGTTGGTTGCATTGGCATAACAACGCCAACCCCCTGTAGGAGCGAGCTTGCTCGCGAAGCGTTGGGTCAGACACACCGCGTTGTTTCTATCGCGAGCAAGCTCGCTCCTACAGGCATGGCGGTGGGGTTTTAAAGGGGCTCGACACTCACCCAACGCTGCTCCCGCGCCGCGACCCGGATCGCCGCCGCCAGCCGCTCCACCTGCCAGGCTTCCGCGAAATCCGTCCCGCCTTGCCCCTGGCCGCCAAGCGCCATGATCAGTTCATGCACCTCCAGGGTCTTCAGCTCGTTGTAGCCCAGCTGATGCCCCGGGGCCGGGCTGAAGGCGGCGTAGCCGGGCAGGGCGGGCCCGGCCAGCAGACGCTGGAAGCCGCTATCGCCGATACGGTACAGGCGCAGTTCGTTGAGGCGCTCCTGGTCGAAGGCCAGGGTGCCGCGGGTGCCGCTGATCTCGAAACTCAGGTGGTTCTTGTAGCCGTGCTTGAGCCAGCTGCTGCTGAAGGTCCCGCGGGCGCCGCTGGCGAAACGCAGCAGGGCGTGGGCCTGGTCGTCCACGGCGATCGGGCGCTGTTCCTGGCTGCCGGCGCTGGCCGGGCGCTGGTGGTGCACGGTCTGGCTGTCGGCGCAGACCGCCTCGACCTCACCCAGCAGATAACGCGCCATGGCCAGCAGATGGCTGCCCAGGTCGGCCAGGGCGCCGCCGGCGTGTTGTGGCTCGCAGCGCCAGGAGAAGGGCGAGGCCGGGTCGGCCATGAAGTCTTCGCTGAACTCGCCCTGGAAGTTGACGATCTGCCCCAGTTCGCCGCTGTCGATCAGCGCCTTGGCCTGCACGATCATCGGGTTGTGCTGATAGTTGTAGCCGACCCGGGTGACCACCCCGGCGGCTTGGGCCGCCTGCTGCATCTGCTGCGCCTGCTCGACGCTGACCGCCAGGGGTTTTTCGCAGTACACCGCCTTGCCGGCCTTCAGCGCGGCCATGGCCATGGGGAAGTGCAGGTGATTGGGCGTGGTGATCGCCACCAGATCGACCCTGGGGTCGTCGATCAGCCGTTGCCAGTCGCTGTGGGCCCGGGCAAATCCCCAGGCCGCGGCGCAGTGTTCGGCGCGCTGGCTGTCGGCATCGGCCAGCGCCGCCAGGTGCAGGCGCACCGGCAATTCGAATACCGCACTGACATTACGAAACGCCAGCGCATGGGCCCGCCCCATGAAGCCGGTGCCGATCAAGCCTATTCCAAGTTCACCCATAGCCGGACCTTTCAGAATTCTTATTGTAGGGAGTGCTATTTATGGAATAAAAATTCGGTAATTGCAATCTGTGGAATAAATTTTCAGTGGCGCGCCGCTGACGGCCGGGGCTTGGTTGAGTGTGGTTCTCTGCTGGGTGCTGAGTGGGCTCAATTGAGCCAGCCAGTGGTGAAAGGCTTGCGTATGCATGAAAGGTAGACCTCCTGGGTGGATGCCTACCTTTCAGACGTGTTCTGGCAACAGGCTATTGAGGCATAGTTTTTTATGTCTCGGCCTCGGCTCCGCATGCCCTGGTCACATCAAAAGAGCCTGTTCCACAGGCGTTTGGCCGCATTCGGCTGTTCCGCCCGCTCGCCGGTCGATTGAGGTGCCGAGGGCGGCGGTGAAGGCCGCGCAGCGGACGGGCGCGGCGCCTGGGCACTGCGTTTGCGCTGCTCATGCTGGTCCTGGAGTGCGAGTAGTTCGGGGCTGTCCGGACGGGCTTCCAGGCCATGCTTGATATAGGCCCGCGCCAGGTCGCGATCGCCCTTGGCATACGCGCTTTCGCTCATCTCGGCGTAGAGCAGTGCCACCTGGTTCAACCCGGCCAGCGCCTTGGCGTTCCCCGGCTCCAGGCCGAGCATCTGCCGGTAATAGAACACCGCGCTGTCATCCTCGGGTTCCAGCAGGTGTTCTTCGGCGATGCGCTGCTCGGCCAGTTGCCGGTAGCCGGCGATCCGCGCCGCGGCTACCCGTTGCAGTCCTTGCCGGGCCTGGGCGCTGGCTTCGTCGAGCTGCAAGGCCTGGTTGAAGAAATACTCGGCATTGTCTTGCGCCGGCTCGACCAGCTGGCCCGCCGCCAGGCGCTGTTCGCCACGTGCCAGCAGCTCGGCGATCTCGAACCGCTGCTGCAGGTACAGGCCGGTGCCGCTGGCAGCGCCGAGCAGCAGCAGGCCGCCGAGTGCCCACAGCGCCAGGCGCCTGTTCGGGCTGCGCTGGCGGGCGGGCTCGGCCTCGGCCTGGGCCTGGGGCGGCGCAGGATCGACCAGGGCCGGCGCGAAGCGGGTAGATTCCAGCGCCACCTCGCTGGGCTCGTCCGGTTCGTCCGGTTGCTCTGGCTGGTCCAGCTCATCGAGTGCCTGCAGCAGCGCCCGGCAGTCGGCGAAGCGCTGGTTGGGGTCCTTCGCCAGCATCCGCTCGAGTACCGCCTTGTACGGGCTGATATGCGCCGGCAAGCTCGGCGCCGGCATCTGCACGTGGTTCATCACGGTCTGGGTATAGCTGGCGCCGCGGAACGGATTGGTGCCGATGAGCATCTCCAGGAAGATCACGCCCAGGCTGTAGATGTCGGTGCGGATATCCAGCGGCTGGCACTGCGTCTGTTCCGGGCTGCTGTAGGCCGGGCTGCCGACCGCGATCCCGAGCCCGGTGAGCTCGCTGTCCATCTCCAGCGCCTTGGCGATGCCGAAATCGGTGATCACCACCGTGCCGTCGCTGCGAAAGAGGATGTTCGCCGGCTTGATATCGCGGTGGATCAGGCCCTGCTCATGCACCACGGCCAGGCCGGTGGCGATCTGCCGGACGATATCCAGGGCGCGCGTCGGCTCGAACACCTCGCCCTTGTGCCGGGCCAGGTCGCCGCCGCCGACGAACTCCATGGCCAGGTAGTAGCGGCCATCGGCCAGTCTGTTGATGTCGTGGATGGTGATGATCGTGGGGTGGTGCAACGAGGCGACGATATGCCCCTCGCGGATGAAGCGCTTGCTGAACGCCTCGTCATTGGCGTTGAGCAGCACCTTCACCGCCACCTTGCGGTGCAGCGACTCCTGGGTTGCCAGGTAGACTTCGGCCATCCCGCCTTGGCCAAGCCGGCTATGCACGCAGTAGCCGGGTATCTCGGGTAATCGTTCGTCCATGAAAGAATCCGTACGCAGCCGCTGATTGAGGTATCACCGATACTGTCGGGCCGGATGTCACCCGTCGGATCAGGTCTCTAATGAATTAAGAGCGGGGAACTTTTCCGGTAGTTCCTGGCTCGCCGTCTGCTGCCGTCCTGGCGTTTCGCGCTGCGCCTGGCTGGGCAGAACCCCGGCCTGTCGGGCCGAATGTCACCCGTTGGGGCTCTAATTGATAAGAGCGGGGAACTTTTCCGATAGTTCCCGGCTCGCCGTCTGCCGCCGTCCTGGCGTTTCGCGCTGCGCCTGGCTGGGCAAGCCCCCGGGCGCCGGGTCGAGTGCGCAATGCCGGCATATGAGCCTATCCTGGGGCGCTGCAAGCGACCGCCGGCGGTCGTTCAGCGGCGCTTCGTAGCCCACGGAGGTGAGCCACATGTCACGAATGGTTTCGCTCCTGGCGTTGCTCGGCGCCTTGTACCTGGCGCTCTGCGTCGCGGCGTGGGGGTTGCAGCGTTCGCTCATCTACTTCCCCCAGCCCCGCGCCATCGCCAGCCCCGCCACGCTGCTCAGGCTGCCGGTCGCCGACGCCGAGGTGCTGGTTTCCGTGAGGCCCCACGACGGCCCGAACGCGTTGCTCTACTTCGGCGGCAACGCCGAGGACGTGTCCCTCAACCTGCCGGAGTTTGCCCGGGCCTTTCCCGAGCATGCACTCTACCTGCTGCACTACCGAGGCTATGGCGGCAGTTCCGGATCGCCCTCCGAGGCGGCCATCGCGGGCGATGCCATGGCCTTGTTCGACAAGGTGCAGGCCGCCCACCCGCGTATCGTGGTGGCCGGGCGCAGCCTCGGCGCGGCTGTCGCCGTGCGCCTGGCCAGCCAGCGTCCGGCATCGCGCCTGGTGCTGATCACGCCGTTCCACAGCCTGCAGGAGTTCGCCGCCAGCCAGTTTCCCTTTCTTCCGGTGAGGTGGCTGCTGCGGGACAAGTTCGAATCCTGGAAATACGCACCGCGCATCGCCGTGCCGACTTTGCTGATCGCCGCCGAACACGACGAAGTCATCCCGCGTTCGAGCACCGAGACGCTCTATGCGCATTTCGCCCCCGGCGTGGCCAGGCTCGAGGTCGTCCCGGACGCGGGGCATAATTCGATAGACGCGAGCCCGCGGTTCCTGGAACTGCTCCGCAGCGGGCTGTGAGCGCGCCGGCTTATGCCGGCTCCTCGCGCCTGTCCATGGCCACCTGGCGGATCGACAGGCGGATCTGCGCCGACAGCACGCGCTTGGCGGCGCCTTCGGCCAGCTCGCCGAGCTGCGAGTGCTGGCTGAGCTTGCCGGCTTCGTCCTGGCGCGGCACGCGCTGGTCGAGCAGGCCCCGCGACCATCCCCAAGACGCTCAGCTTTGGCTTGGCAATGCGGGCAGAGCTGCAAGGCCGGCAAGCCATCCAGCGCTGCTGACGGCCGCGAACTCTGCAGGGCTTGGTTGAGTGGTTCTCTGCCGGGTGTTGAGTTGGCTCAATTGAGCCAGCCAGTGGTGAAAGGCTGCGTATCCATGATCGGTAGACCTCCTGGGTGGATGCCTACCTTTCAAACTGGTTCTTGCAACAGGCTATTGAGACATCGCCAATAAAAAGGGTGCAATGAACAGTCATTGCACCCATGGGCCGATCACCCGAGCAGGGTCAGAACTGGAAGGTGAACCCCAGGTTGACCGCGCTGCCACCGCCATGGCCGGACACCAGCCCGGTGTAGTTCAGCGACACCAGGGTGTCTTTGCTCATGGCCATTTCCGCAGCGGCCTTGACCACCGCGCCATCGCGAGACACCGGCACGCCGTTCACCGCAAAGGCCGTCGCACTGCCGGCAAATTTCAATGAGGTTTCACGATCCAGGTCGCCGTACTGGTGTTCCCAGCCCAGCTCGCCACGCAAGGTCACCGAGCGGGTGGCGCTCACCGGCAATTGCGTATGACCTCGCAGGCCAAGGGTCGAGAGCGTGGCGTCCTGGCTTTGCTTGCTGCCATGCAAGGCTGCCGCACCGCCGCGTTCCTTGAACGAGTCGTTCTGGAAGTTGATGTAGCTGAGGTTGGCGAAAGGCTCGAAAGCCGCCCACCGGGTGTAGCCGATTTCGCCGAACACCTGATCGGTACGCGCGTTGTAGTTGGCTTTTTCATGGCTCGACTGGTTGCCGTACGTCACGTCACGGGAAGTGTCGAAGCGGTGCCAGGTGGTGGCTCCGCCGAGGCGCAGGGCGATGCTGTCGAAACGTTTGCCGCCATAGATCGACAGGTGATAGTTGTCGCTGTCGGCGGAAGTCCTGGAGGCTCCGTTCAGATCGGTTCGGGTGTAGCCGGTTGCCGCCCCGACGCGCCAGCCATCGCCGACGTCGGTGTCCAGGCCGAGCAGGACGCCGGTGGTGGAAGTGCTGTAGCGCGTGGCGTTGTGATCGGCGTCGACTTGCCTGTGGCCGCCGAGCAATTGCACCCAGCCACCATTGCTGCTGGCCTGGATATCCCTATCGATATCCAGGGCCTGAGCCTGTTGCAGGCGGCCGTTGACTGCGTCACGCAGGTAACGGCTGTCAGCGATCTGCGCAGCGGCGATGTCGGCGTGCACCTGGCCATCGAGCTGGTTGAAGGCTTGTCGCGCCAGTTCCGCCGAGTCGGAGGCCAGGATGCTCTCGTACACCGGATTACCTGCGCTCAATGTGTCGATGGCGCTGGCGACGGCACGCTCGTTACGGGTCAAGGCTACGCTGGCGAACGCGGTCTGGTTGCGGTAGATGCCCAGGTTCAGCTGGTTCGGCTGGTAGTCCAGGCGGGTGTCGAGGAACAAGAAGCTGGGGACGACGGCAGCGAACTGGCCGTTGATTCCCTGGCTGGCGCTGAGGATGTTGAACTGCTGGCCCAGGTAGCTGCTGGCCTGGGCCGCAGACAGCAGGTTGGGGCTGTTTTCCATGGAGAGGGTGACCTGTCCGCCGTTGAGAGTCGCCACGCCCGTGCTCTGGATAGTGTCGGTCTGCCCGTTGGCGGCGATTTCCACCGCGTACACCGAGCCCGGGTTGAACGTGACGTCGCCGGTGTGCAGGGTGCCGACCGAATGGCCGGGGGCCACGGTACCGCCGTTGTTCACCAGCAGGGTGCCGATGCTGCCATTACCCGCCAGGGTGCCGCCGATACGGGTGACCACCTGGTTATTGGCATCGACGGTGCCCACGGCGCTGCCATCGACCGTCACGCTGGAGGTCAAGCTGCCGTCCACCGAGAGCTTGCCGCCACGGACCCAGGTACTGCCCGAATAGCGGCTCTGACCGTCGAGTACCAGTTCCCCATCCCCGGACTTTGTCAGGCTGCCGACATAGGTCTGGCCGGTCAGCGGGTCCAGGCCGCGGGTCAGCGTTGCCCGTTCCCGGGCCATGCCGATCTCGTACTGGAATTGATCGTCCGCCGAGGCCCCGGCCGGCAGACCGTTGACCCAACCTTTTTGCTGCTTGATAGCGCTCCAGGTGGCCTGTTCGGCAGCGTCTTCACTGCGTCGGACACGGATCGCTTCGTCGGAGATGTCGTTGGCCCAGATATCGCGGGTGCCGGCGGGCAGCGCCACGGCCAGTGCGCCGACGAACTGTCCCGGGCCCTGCATGGCCTTTTTCAGGTTGGGCAGGCCCCAGCCGTTGACCACGCCTGGCACCTGCGGGGTGCCGGGAGCGGCGTCGTGCACCGGTTGCAGGTTGTCGTAGGTGCGTCCGCCCGTCCGGTCGCCGACCGGGGTGTCCGGGCCGTCCGGGGTTTGCAGGGTGGAGGTGGTCAGCAAGACATCGCGGGCCTGGCTCGCGGTCATGTAGGGAAAGCGCTGGATCACCAGGGCCAGGGCGCCGGAAACGCTGGGGGCGGCCGCCGAGGTGCCGTTGGCGTTGGGGATGATCTCGCCTTCCGGTCCTGCGGACGGAATGCCGGAAACCCCCATGACGCACCACCACTTGGAGGTGCCGCAGCGGTTGTAGACCTGGGCGCCGCTCTCGTCATAACCGGTGATGGACAGCCACTTGGATTCCAGGTCCGGCTTGAAATAGGGGAGGTTGGCGTTGGTGTCCGGGTTGGCGCCATGGCTGTCGTTGCCGGCAGAGATGATCTGGATGAACGAGTACTGCCGGCCGGCGTCGGCCATGGCATCCATCCAGGTCTTCTGGCCCGCGTGGGCCTTGTCCCAGAACGGCCGGTAGGCGGCGGTCATGTCCCTGAGGATAGCCTGCGGGCTGTCGCCGACCGTGCCGAAGTGGTTCTCTACGTCATTACGCGAGTTCTGCCCCCAGCTCTGGTTGACGATCGACACTTTTTTCGCCGCCAGCGCGTCGTAGCTGGCCATGAAGGCGTTGTAGTCGAGGTCGTTGGAGCCTTGATAACGGTCGTTATCGCTGCCGCCGGTGTTGGCCACGAACAGATTGGCGTCGAAGGCGATACCGTGCATGCCGGTACCATTGCGACTGGCCGCCAGTACTCCGGACATTTCCGTGCCGTGGCCGTCGTTGAAGCTCGGGTCGTACTCACCCGGAATACTGAAGTGCTCACCTTTGTGGAACTCGCCGGCCGGCACCTCCAGCCGATAGCGCGGATGGGTTGCGTAGTATTCGCCGGTCGAGGTGACCGCCTGCACACGATTTTCGCCTGCGGCGTTCTTGCCCTGGAATTCCGAATGTTCACTGAGGATGCCCGAGTCCAGCACGCCGACGTTTACCCCTTTCCCGGTGATACCCAGGGCATAGGCGTAATAGGCGTTGGTCCGGTCCAGGCCGGAGTTGACCTGGGCTTCCGGAGTCTTCCAGGTTTGCGCGTTATTGCTCCAGTTGCCGGTCGCGGCGGACCATGACTGTCCGGTATTGAGTTGTTTATGCAGGTTCGTGGCCACACCCGGCTCTATATAGGTATAAGGTTGGGCCGCCGGCAGGTTGGCAATAATCGCTTGGGCGAAGTCGAATATGTTCTGGGTATAACGGCCAGAGTTGCTGAACAGGCGGCTTTTATAGCGATCCAGATTGTTGTTGTAATCAAGTGGCTTGCTCGTATCGCCGAGCATTGCACTGATCGACAGGTTTTCCGCCTGCAACTCGTAGTTCTGCTGGAGCAACGAGTCGAACTTTGTCGATTGCGCGGCAAACTCTTTGGCTGCCTGGTCCAGGGTATTGCCTACACCAAAACGCAAGTTGGTATACACGGCGCTGCCCGGCGCGAATGACGCAGCGGCGTTCCTGAACGCAGCCTCCAATACCTGGGGTGTATAGGGCGAGCCGGTGGGCGGATTATCTGCCAGAGCCATCTGGCCCTGACCCAGCCACAAGGCGATGGCCATTGCGACAGGGCTCAGGGAAGCCGGTTTTAAACGGTTGCTGCGTTTGCCTGAATCGATACCTGCTACGTCCATGTTCCTTTTCCTTGAGATATGTCCTTGGTCGAAACTGATGTTTCGATCTCTTGTAATAGGCAGGGTTTAAATGATGGGCCGAAACAAAGGTGCTGTTTAGAAGCGCCTGGTGTGCTTATTGTTTTTATTGAGCAATAGGGAATTCAGTCCCGGTTATCGTTACTGTTCGCTTGATACTCACTAGGTGGTACATATTAGAAAGTCGACAATCAACGAGTTGTCAGTTGTTGATCCTCAAGTTGTTTTTCTTTAAGGCGCACATCGGCCTCCGCTGTTTTCAAACAATGGTTCTTCACATGAGTGGTGTTGCAGAAAACTAACTGCGAGAGGGTTATAGCATGACAAATGAGCTTGTAACAAAATATTTATAGAGTGCTACGAACTTGATACCAGAACTGTGACAGGTTTGGTTTTCTGTTTGAGAAAGGTTGGGGCGAGGTGTGGGTGCCGGGCACTAAAAAGGCAGCCCGCAGGCTGCCTTTGTTGTACGGCGAGGATCGCTCAGGACAGGAAACCGCCGTCCACGTTCAGCGATACGCCCGTGGTGTAGCTCGAGGCGTCGCTGGCCAGGTAGAGCACGGCGCCGGCCATTTCGCTCGGGTCGGCCACGCGCTTGAGGGGGATCTGCGCCAGGGCGGTCTTGAGGATGGCGTCGTTCTTCACCAGCGCCGAGGCGAACTTGGTGTCGGTCAGGCCCGGCAGCAGGGCATTGCAGCGGATGCCGAACTGCGCGCATTCCTTGGCGAAGACCTTGGTCATGTTGATCACCGCCGCCTTGGTCACCGAGTAGATGCCCTGGAAGATGCCGGGGGACACGCCGTTGATCGAGGCCACGTTGATGATGCTGCCGCCGCCGTTGTCGCGCATCAGCTTGCCGGCTTCCACCGACATGAAGAAGTAGCCGCGGATGTTGACGTCGACGGTCTTCTGGAAGGCGCCGAGGTCGGTGTCCAGCACGTTGCAGAACTGCGGGTTGGTGGCGGCGTTGTTGACCAGGATGTCCAGGCGCCCGAACTGTTCGCGGATGCCGGCGAACACCTGGCTGATCTGCTCCATCTCGCCGATATGGCAGGCGATGGCGGTGGCCTTGCCGCCGGCGGCGATGATGGCGTCGGCCACATGCTGGCAGCCTTCGAGCTTGCGGCTCGAGACGATCACATGGGCGCCTTGCTGGGCCAGCAGCTTGGCGATGGCTTCACCGATGCCGCGGCTGGCGCCGGAGACGAAAGCGATCTTGCCGTCGAGGTCGAACAACTGAGTCTTGGACATGGTTTTTCCTTATTGTGTGCCTGGCGCCGGGACGATCAGAGGCTGGATTTTTGGATGACCTGCAGGCTCATCTGCTCCAGCAGCTTGTTCATGTGGATGAACTGCGCGAAGCGTTTGTCCTGGGTCTGGCCATGGAAGAAGCGGTAGTAGATCTGCTGCACGATGCCGGCCAGGCGGAACAGGCCGTAGGTGTAGTAGAAGTCGAAATTGCCGATCTGGATGCCGGCGCGCTCGGCGTAATAGTCGACGAACTGCTGGCGGGTCAGCATGCCCGGGGCGTTGCTCGGCTGGCGGCGCATCAGTTGCACCGGCGCCGGGTCGCTGGCTTCGATCCAGTAGGCCAGGGTGTTGCCCAGGTCCATCAGCGGGTCGCCCAGGGTGGTCAGCTCCCAGTCCAGCACGCCGATGATCTGCATCGGGTTGGCCGGGTCGAGGATCACGTTGTCGAAGCGGTAGTCGTTGTGCACGATGCTGGAGGTCGGGTGATCGGCCGGCATCTTGTCGTTGAGCCAGGCCTTGACCGCTTCCCACTTGGGCGCGTCGGGGGTCAGGGCTTTCTCGTAGCGGTCGCTCCAGCCCTTGATCTGGCGTTGCACATAACCTTCGGGCTTGCCCAGGTCGCTCAGGCCGCAGGCCTTGTAGTCGACGCGGTGCAGATCGACGAACTTGTCGATGAAGCTCTTGCACAGGGTTTCGGTCCTGGCCGCGTCGAAACCCAGCTCCGGCGGCAGGTCGGAGCGCAGGATGATGCCCTTGACCCGCTCCATCACATAGAACTCGGCGCCGATCACCGATTCGTCGGTGCAGTGCACATAGGCTTTCGGGCAATACGGAAAGCCGTCCTTGAGCTGGTTGAGGATGCGGTATTCGCGGCCCATGTCGTGGGCCGACTTGGCCTTGTGGCCAAAGGGCGGGCGGCGCAGGACGAATTCCTGCTCCGGGTATTCCAGCAGGTAGGTCAGGTTCGAAGCGCCGCCCGGAAACTGGCTGATCTGCGGGGTGCCGGTCAGGCCCGGAATATGTGCCTTGAGGTACGGATCGATCAGGTTGGCATCGAGTTCCTCGCCGGAGCGAGTACGGGTGGACTGGTCAGTAAGCGCCATGCTTATCCCTTCTGCTTATTCTGGAGGCCAGAGATTATTGACTAATCTAATGCGCCCACCTGAGCGCCACAATCGCCGAAGGGCTTTATAGGTGAGCGTGTTGCCGGACAATCATTGCTTTTGATACAAGCGTTTGAATGTGCCCGGCTTCACTCTAGTCCAGATCGCGGGGCCTGAATGAGCATTCCGACCGGGCTCGCGCATCGACAGCCGGTTGCTGCGCTGCGGCAAGACCTGCACAGCGCGGCGGGCGTTTTTCGTAGCGCCTGGTTCAGTTCGGCGCAGGCAGGGCGATAGGCGTCAACAGCGGCTGGCCGCTGAAATGGGCGACGAGGTTCTTACCCACCAGCTCCACCGTGGCCTGGGTCGCTTCCGGCGACAGCCCGGCGACGTGCGGCGTCAGCACCACATTGTTCAGGGTCTTCAAGGCATCCGGCACCCGCGGCTCGTCGTCGAACACGTCCAGGGCCGCGCCGGCGATGCTGCGTTGCTCCAGGGCCTGCAGCAGGTCGGCGGTATTGACCACGCTGGCGCGGGCGATGTTCACCAGGAACCCCTCCGGGCCCAGGGCCTGCAGCACGGCTTTGTCGATCAGCTGGCGAGTGCCCAGGCCGCCGGGCGTGGCGACTATCAGGAAGTCCGAATGCCGCGCCAGTTCGGTCGGGGTCGGGCAGAAACTGTAGGGCACGTCGCTGCGGATCTGCCGGTTGTGGTAGCTGACGCTCATGTCGAAGCCATTGGCGCAGCGCTTGGCGATGGCCAGGCCGACGGCGCCAAGGCCGAGGACACCCAGGCGCTTGCCGGCCAGGGAAGGGCGCATGACTTTCGGCCATTCGCCGCGTCGCACGGCGGCATCGGCGCGGGGAATGTCACGCACCAGGGACAGCAGCAGGGCCATGGCGTGGTCGGCCACCGACGAGGCGTTGACCCCGGCGCCGTTGCTCACCGCGATCCCGTGGTTGCTCGCCGCTTGCAGGTCGACCTGCTCGTAGCCAGCGCCGATCACACAGATGATTTCCAGGTGCGGCAGGGCGGCGATTTCTTCGGCGGTCAGGCCCAGCGGGCCACGGGTGAGCACGGCGTTGATCTGCCCGGCATGGGCCTTGATGGCGGCCGCCCGTTCGCTGGGCGTCGGCGCGAGGATCAGGTGGAAGCCCTGGTTTTCCAGGATCCACAGGTAGTCATTGATGGTTTCGACGAGGACCAGAACGGTGGCGGGCATGCGTGTCTCCTGAAGGACTGAAGAGGGACGGACGGCGTACGGCACATCGACGACAACCGGCGTACAGCTCCTGGAGCTGCTGTACCGTGATAAACCACTCAAAGGCTCAAGATTGCGGATTACAGGGCGCTTTGGCAAGGTGCCGTCGCGGGTTTTTCCCGCGTCTGCGGCCTGGAGAATGTCGCCGCTCTCGAGTGCCTTATCGCCAGCAAGCTTGGCTCCTACAGAAGCAGCGGCGATCACGGTCTCGCGCCTGACATGGCTTCTGTAGGAGCGAGGCTTGCCCGCGATAACGGACTGGAGGGCACCACTCCTTCAGGGTGAATGCTCAGAAGCGAATATCAGCAGTTTTCACTCGCCGGACAAAGGCGCCGTCCAGGGTCGCGTTGTGGTGCTCGATGATCGCCCGGGCCGACAGCGCCGGGGTGTCCATGCAGGTGTGGGCATCCTCCACCAGCACGGCGGCGAACCCTAGGTCCAGGGCGGCGCGGCAGGTGGCGTCGATGCAGTACTGGGTTTTCATGCCGACGATCACCAGTTCATCGATCTGCTCGGCCCGCAGCTGTTCGGCCAGCCCGGTGCCGACAAAACAATTGGGGCGGGTTTTGTCCAGCCGCAGGTCGCTGGCTTCGAGCTGCAATTGCGGCAGCAGTTGCCACGGCGCGCTGCCGGCGGCGATGGGCGAACCTTGCGGGCCGGTATGGCGCACGGCGATCACCGGCGCGCCGGCCTGCCGGGCGCGGTGGATCAACTGGTTGATGTTGTCGAGCACGCGCTGCCCCTTGAAGGGCTGCTCTGGCCCGTGAAACAGGCCGACCTGCATGTCGACGATCAGCAGGGCGGGGCGCTGGGCCTGGGGTGACGGCATGGTGTTTCTCCTTGTGAGCCAGCTGGACGGAGAAACAAAAGGCCCCGTCCATTGCTGGCGGGGCCTTGGGTTCGACTGCGCTGTTGTCAGCTCATGCAGCGACCACACGACCCGCCGGAAGCGGTCGTGGTGGTAGTGCGGGTGAGGCGGCGCGGGAAAGGATTCATGGCGCCGATCATGGGGCCAGGGTTCGCGCACTGTCAATCCGAGGGGATGCTGGTTTGAGTGTCCGGACATTGGCGGTTTTCAGCCGTCGGGCGAAGGCGCCGAAAGCTTGTTGTCGCGTTTTGCAGCGCTGCATCAGCGAGCCGGGCGGGCGGGTAATCGAAGGGCTCCGTGGGCTACGCTGAGCTTGCTTGAGTGTCTTGAGCGGATGCGGGTCAGTGCTCCTGACCAGCAGGTCGCTTTCAGGACACGATGGGTCGCCTGGGTGCAATCGCCGGGCTATGGTGATGGGCAAGCTTCCAGGATGCCCCGGACCCGGTGCGCCAAGACACTTGGCCGGAGAGCAAGAATGGCGACCGAGGATCCACGCCTCCGTGACGTGGTCGGGCGCTGCAGCCGAAGACTCCGGACGGCTGCCGCTATGCGGCGGTGGCGTTCGAGATGCCGAGGTACGTTTATGTCTGATGACACGCTTCACCTGCCTTTGATTCACAGCGTATTGGAGCGCGAAAAGGACACTCCCGGTGCCTTGCTGCCCATTCTCCACGCCATCCAGGACGGTTGTGGGTACATCCCCGACACCGCCATCCCCGAGATCGCCCATGCCCTCAACCTCAGCCTGGCTGAAGTGCACGGCGTGATCAGCTTCTACCACGATTTCCGTACCACACCGCCCGCGCGCCATACCCTGCGCCTGTGCCGGGCCGAGTCCTGCCAGAGCCGGGGCGCCGAACACCTGGCTGCGCAGCTGCGCGAACAACTGTTGCTGGACGACCATGGCACCACCGCCGACGGCAGTATCAACCTGCGTCCCGTCTATTGCCTGGGGGCCTGCGCCTGTTCGCCGGCCCTGGAACTGGACGGCGAGCTGCACGCCCGGATCACCCCCGAGCGCCTGCGCCAGCTGGTCAGTGGCTGCCTGGAGGATGGCGCATGCTGAAGCTCTATATCCCCCGTGATTCGGTGGCCCGTGCCGTGGGCGCGGACAAGGTGGCCGTGGCGCTGGTGCGTGAGGCCGAACGTCGACAACTGCCCTTGGAGCTGTGCCGCACCAGCTCCCGTGGCCTCTATTGGCTGGAGCCGCTGCTGGAAGTGGACAGCGCCGACGGCCGCCTGGGTTTCGGCCCCCTGACCGCGGAGGACGTACCGAGCCTGCTCGACGCCCTGGCGGCAGATCCTGTCAGCCATCCCTTGGCCCTGGGGCCGGTGGAAGAGATCCCCTATCTGAAGAGCCAGCAGCGCCTGCTGTTCGCTCGGGCCGGCATCACCCAGCCGCTGTCCCTGGACGATTACCGCGCCCAGGGCGGTTTCCGCGGCCTGGCCCGGGCCATCCAGATGGCGGGCGCTGAGGTGGTCGCCAGCGTACTCGACTCCGGCCTGCGCGGCCGGGGTGGCGCGGCCTTTCCGGCGGGTATCAAGTGGCGCACCGTGCGCGAAGCCGTGGGTGCCCAGAAATATGTGGTCTGTAACGCCGATGAAGGCGACTCCGGCACCTTCGCCGACCGCATGTTGATGGAGGGCGACCCCTTCCTGCTGATCGAAGGCATGATCATCGCCGGCATCGCCGTGGGCGCCAGCCAGGGCTATATCTACGTGCGCTCGGAATACCCGGACGCCATCGGCACCCTGAACGAGGCCCTGCGCATCGCCCGCGAGGCCGGTTACCTGGGGGCGAACGTGGGCGGTAGTGGCCGCCCCTTCGAGCTGGACGTGCGGGTGGGGGCCGGCGCCTACATCTGCGGTGAGGAAACGGCGCTGCTGGAGTCCCTCGAAGGCAAGCGCGGCACGGTTCGCGCCAAACCGCCGCTGCCGGCCCTGCAAGGCCTGTTCGGCTTGCCAACGCTGGTGCACAACGTGCTGACCCTGGCCTCGGTCCCGATCATCCTGGAGAAGGGCGCGCAGTTCTATCGCGACTTCGGCATGGGACGTTCCCTGGGCACCATGCCGTTCCAACTGGCCGGCAACGTCCGCCAGGCGGGCCTGGTCGAACGCGCCTTCGGCCTGAGCCTGCGCGAGCTGGTGGAAGGTTATGGCGGCGGTACCGCCAGCGGCCGGCCATTGAAGGCGGCGCAAGTGGGTGGGCCGCTGGGGGCCTGGGTGCCCCCCGCGCAGTTCGATACACCGCTGGACTATGAGGCGTTCACCGCCATGGGCGCGATGCTCGGCCACGGTGGCGTAGTGGTCGCCGACGACAGCCTGGACATGGCCCAGATGGCCCGTTTCGCCTTGCAGTTCTGCGCCGAGGAATCCTGCGGCAAGTGCACGCCGTGCCGGATCGGCTCGACCCGCGGGGTGGAGGTGGTGGACCGCTTGATCGCCAGCACCGACGCCGCGGCCCGCGAGGAACAGGCGCTGCTGCTGCAAGACCTCTGCGACACCCTGCAATACGGCTCGCTCTGTGCCCTGGGCGGGATGACTTCCTACCCTGTCGCCAGCGCCCTCAAGCACTTTCCCGCCGACTTCGGTCTGGCGACCACGGAGGCCGACCAATGATCAATATCTTCGACCCAACCAGCGATATCGACCTCGGCACCCCGGCCCGCGAAAGCGCGGTGCAGGTCAGCCTGACCATCGACGGCCGCGAGATCAGCGTGGCTTCCGGCACTTCGGTGATGCGCGCCGCGGCACTGCTCGGCACCACCATCCCCAAACTCTGCGCCACCGACAGCCTGGAAGCCTTCGGCTCCTGCCGCATGTGCCTGGTGGAGATCGAGGGCATGCGCGGCTATCCGGCCTCCTGCACCACGCCGGTGACCGAGGGCATGGTCGTCCACACCCAGACCTCCAAACTCGCCAGCCTGCGGCGCAACGTGATGGAGCTGTACATCTCCGACCACCCGCTGGACTGCCTGACGTGCTCGGCCAACGGCAACTGCGAGTTGCAGACGGTGGCGGGGCAGGTGGGCCTGCGGGAAGTGCGCTACGGCTACGAGGGCGCCAACCACCTGGACGAACAGAAGGACGTCTCCAACCCCTATTTCGACTACGACCCGAGCAAGTGCATCGTCTGCAACCGTTGCGTGCGCGCCTGCGAGGAAACCCAGGGCACCTTCGCCCTGACGATCAGCGGGCGCGGCTTCGATTCGCGGGTGGCGGCGGCCGGCGGCGACAACTTCCTCGACTCCGAGTGCGTGTCCTGCGGCGCCTGCGTGCAGGCCTGCCCGACCGCGACCCTGATGGAAAAGAGCGTGGTGGAAATCGGCCAGCCCGAGCGCAGCGTCATCACCACCTGCGCCTACTGCGGCGTGGGCTGCTCCTTCCGCGCCGAAATGAAAGGCGAGCAACTGGTGCGCATGGTCCCGGACAAGAACGGCCAGGCCAACCACGGCCATTCCTGCGTCAAAGGGCGCTTTGCCTGGGGCTACGCCACCCACCCGGACCGCATCACCAAGCCGATGATCCGCAAGCACATCAGCGATCCGTGGCAAGAGGTCAGCTGGGAAGAGGCGGTCACCTACGCGGCCAGCGAGTTGCGCCGCATCCAGCTGAAATACGGACGCGACTCCATCGGCGGCATCACCTCCAGCCGTTGCACCAACGAAGAGACGTACCTGGTGCAGAAGCTGGTGCGCACCGCCTTCGGCAACAACAACGTCGACACCTGCGCCCGGGTCTGCCATTCGCCCACCGGCTACGGCCTCAAGCAGACGCTGGGCGAGTCCGCCGGCACCCAGAGTTTCGACTCGGTGATGCAGGCCGACGTCATCCTGGTGATGGGCGCCAACCCTACCGACGCGCACCCGGTATTCGGCTCCCAGCTCAAGCGCCGCCTGCGCCAGGGCGCGCGGCTGATCGTCATCGACCCGCGGCGCATCGACCTGGTGGATTCGCCCCATGCCCGTGCCGACCTGCATTTGCAGCTGCGTCCGGGCACCAACGTGGCCATGCTCAATGCATTGGCCCATGTGATCGTCACCGAGGGCCTGGTCAACCAGCCTTTCGTCGATCAGCGCTGCGAAGCGGCGGACTTCGCCCGCTGGCGCGATTTCGTCAGCCTGGCGGAGAATTCCCCCGAGGTCCTGGGGCCGATTTGCGGGGTGCCGGCCAAACAGATCCGCGAGGCCGCGCGGCTGTACGCCACCGGTGGCAACGCGGCCATCTACTACGGCCTGGGCGTCACCGAGCACAGCCAGGGCAGCACCTCGGTGATGGGCATCGCCAACCTGGCGATGGTCACCGGCAACATCGGCCGCGAGGGTGTCGGGGTCAACCCGCTGCGCGGGCAGAACAACGTCCAGGGCTCCTGCGACATGGGTTCCTTCCCCCATGAGCTGCCTGGCTATCGGCATATTTCCAACGAGGCGGTGCGCGCCGAGTTCGAACAGGCCTGGAACGTGACCCTGCAACCCGACCCGGGCCTGCGCATCCCCAACATGTTCGAGGCGGCCCTGGACGGCACCTTCAAGGCGCTCTACTGCCAGGGCGAGGACATCGCCCAGAGCGACCCCAACACCCAGCACGTGACCGCCGCCCTGACGGCCATGGAGTGCGTGGTGGTGCAGGACATCTTCCTCAACGAGACGGCCAAGTTCGCCCATGTGTTCCTGCCGGGCAGCTCCTTCCTCGAGAAGGACGGCACCTTCACCAACGCCGAGCGCCGCATCTCGCGGGTGCGCAAGGTCATGGAACCGCTGGCCGGCAAGGCCGACTGGGAGGCCACCATCGCCCTGGCCGAC
The DNA here is from genome assembly GCF_028640875.1 of Pseudomonas sp. SBT1-2. Taxonomy (NCBI): domain Bacteria; kingdom Pseudomonadati; phylum Pseudomonadota; class Gammaproteobacteria; order Pseudomonadales; family Pseudomonadaceae; genus Pseudomonas; species Pseudomonas sp. SBT1-2. The sequence goes on from NZ_JAQZAA010000057.1 coordinate 40,316, forward strand.
GCCCTGGGCTACAAGATGCAGTACAGCCATCCATCGGAGATCATGGATGAGATCGCACGCCTGACCCCGACTTTCCACCGTGTCAGCTACGCCGAGCTGGACCGTCACGGCAGCCTGCAATGGCCGTGCAACGATGCCGCGCCGGACGGCACGCCGACCATGCACATCGATGAGTTCGTGCGCGGCAAGGGCCGCTTCATGCTCACCGGCTACGTGCCCACCGAGGAGAAGGTCAACAGTCGCTACCCGTTGCTGCTGACCACCGGGCGCATCCTCAGCCAGTACAACGTCGGCGCCCAGACCCGGCGCACCGACAACGTGGCCTGGCACGAGGAGGACCGCCTGGAAATCCACCCGACCGACGCCGAGAACCGCGGCATCGTCGATGGCGACTGGGTCGGCATCGGCAGCCGCGCCGGGCAGACGGTGCTGCGCGCCAAGGTCAGCGAGCGGGTGGCGCCGGGGGTGGTCTACACCACCTTCCACTTCCCGGAATCGGGCGCCAACGTGATCACCACCGACAACTCCGACTGGGCCACCAACTGCCCGGAATACAAGGTGACGGCGGTGGAGGTGGTGCGGGTCAACCAGCCTTCCGAATGGCAGAAGCGTTATCAGGCGTTCAGCGATGAACAGGGGCGCCTGCTGCGGGAACGTCGTCATGCCGAGAAAGCCGAGGTACGCCGATGAGCAGCGAAAGCCTGATCAAGATGGCCAACCAGATTGCCCAGTTCTTCGCCAGCGAACCGGACAAGGCCCAGGCAGTGCGCAGCGTGCGCCAGCACCTGAAAAGCTTCTGGACGCCGGCCATGCGCAGAGAGTTGGCCGCCTGGGAGGTGACACACCCCGGCGCGGCGCTGCACCCCCTGGTGCAGGCGGCGTTGAAGGAAGAGGAAACGCAAGGGCAGACCTAGCGTCTGCCTATGGCGGGCAAACCTTGAACCGGACCGCCTTGTTGCAACCAACCAGAAGCCAGGGCCTTGCCCTGGCTTCTGCGTTCAGTACGAAGGCCAGGCCTGGACCTGAATCCAGCGCTTGCCGCCGATCAATGAAAGGCTGCGCCTGACCCCGCAAAACCGCGCTCCAGACATCTGCACCGGCAAACCGTTCCTCAGCTAAGTCTTTGCTTCTGCCGAGTAATCCCGGACAATCGCGCCCCTGTTTCGGCGAGGGCTCTGTCTGTCGGGTATTCCGACGCGTCCTGGCCGAGTGGCAAATGACCGGAATGTGGAGATCCCACCGGATGAATGATCAGGCCAACAGCGTTGATCAACGCTTTGAAGCGGCAGCCCCAGCGACCCTCGCGAGCTGGAATCGCCAAGACACTACCTGGATGCTGGGCCTGTTCGGCACCGCCATCGGCGCAGGGACCCTGTTCTTACCGATCAACGCCGGCCTGGGCGGCTTCTGGCCGCTGCTGATCCTGGCGCTGCTGGCGTTCCCGATGACCTTCTTCGCCCACCGTGGCCTGACCCGCTTCGTGCTCTCCGGGCGTGACGGCGCGGACATCACCGAAGTGGTGGAAGAGCATTTCGGGATCAAGGCCGGCGCCCTGATCACCTTGCTGTACTTCTTCGCCATCTTCCCGATCCTGCTGATCTACAGCGTGGCCCTGACCAACACCGTGGGCAGTTTCATGGAGCACCAGCTGCACATCATGCCGCCGCCGCGCGCCGTGCTGTCGCTGGTGCTGATCCTCGGCCTGCTGGCCGTGGTGCGCTGCGGCGAGCAGGTGATCGTCAAGGCCATGAGCCTGATGGTCTACCCGTTCATCGTCGCCTTGCTGTTCCTCGCGGTGTTCCTGGTTCCGCACTGGAACGGCGGCATCCTCAGCACCGCCAGCACCCTGCCTGAACCTTCGGCGTTCCTGCACACCCTGTGGCTGGCGATCCCGGTCATGGTGTTCTCGTTCAACCATTCGCCGATCATCTCGGCCTTTGCCGTGGACCAGAAGCGTCGTTATGGCGCACACGCCGAAGAGCGCAGCTCGCAGATCCTCTCCCGCGCGCACCTGCTGATGGTGGCGATGGTGCTATTCTTCGTCTTCAGTTGCGTGCTGACCCTGTCGCCGGCCCAACTGGCCGAAGCCAAGGCGCAGAACCTGTCGATCCTGTCGTACCTGGCCAACCACTTCAGCAACCCGACCATCGCTTTCGCCGCGCCGCTGATCGCGTTCGTGGCCATCGCCAAGTCGTTCCTGGGCCATTACATCGGCGCCAGCGAAGGCCTCAAGGGGCTGATCGTGAAAAGCGGCCGCCGCCCGGGCGCCAAGGCCCTGGACCGCATGACCGCGGCCTTCATGCTGGTGGTGTGCTGGATAGTCGCCACGCTCAACCCGAGCATCCTCGGGATGATCGAGACCCTGGGCGGCCCGATCATCGCGGCCATCCTGTTCCTGATGCCGATGTACGCCATCCGCAAGGTGCCGGCCATGGCCCGCTACCGCGGCCAGGCCTCCAACGTGTTCGTCACCCTGGTCGGCCTGGTGGCAATCACCGCGCTGGTCTACTCCCTGAGCGCCTGACCCGCCGGCGGCCCACCGCGCGTTGGCGGTGGGTTGCCGCGCAGAAATGCCTGATTCAGCGAAGCCAGGGCCGCTGACTGCGTGTAAAGCGCGGCGCGGCCGTTTTTCTGGTAGGCCGCAAAGTCCAGGGCCAGCAAGTGGTCGCGGTTGACCCGTTGCGGCTGGCCGAGCCGGCTCAGCACCACGCCATGGCGCAGGAAGTAACGCTCCAGCGCCGGCGTGGTGACCGCCACCACCGAGTTCGCGCCCAGGGTCCAGGCGGTGTGCAGGGTGTGCCAGAACACCCGCATCGGCAGCTTGCCGTTTTCCAGGGCCGAGGCGGCGAAACGCGAGATTTCCCAGGTGTCGTGCTGCCGCGGCAAGGGCCGGTCGCAGAGAAAACCGAACACGTCCGCCAGCAGATAGGGCTGGGTGGTCGGCAGCAAGCGGGCGCAGCCGTGGATCTTTTCCTCGCTGTCCAGCGCCAGGGTGTAGCGGGTGTCGGCATGGTCGAACTGATCGACCTCGTGCCCGCACTCGCGGGTGCAGGCGGGTAGTCGCCAACCCAATTGCTTGATGAAGACCGCATGGCGATAGCGGCCGAGGTCGTCGCGCAGTGTCGGTGAAAGCTGGCTTTCATGCCGTGAAACCACAGTGATCATGGGTCGATATCCTTATCGTCGAATGAAGCATCAGATCAGCCCCAGGACGGCGGCATAGGCGGCGGCCAGGGTCTTGTTGGCTGCGCCGAATTTCTTCTGGATGACCTTGAGGTGGAAGTTCACGGTATTCACCGAGATGCCCAGGATCAGGGCAATCTCCCCGGAACTCTTGCCGTCGGCCGTCCATTGCAGGATTTCCCGCTCGCGCGCGCTCAGCTCCAGCTGTTCGACCTGGCTGCTGGGGTGCCCGAGTTCGCCGAGGCGCGTGGTCGCCAGTTCGATGATGCAGCGCAGGCGCAGGCGGATTTCGCCCAGTTCCACGGCGCTGATCGCCGTGCATTCGCGGGCCACCGACAACACGCTCAGGGCGCTGTCGGGCGTGTGGATGGGCAAGGTGGCGCCCACCCGCAAACCCCATTCCCGGGCCTCGCCCCACAGTACCGAGCCTTTGCCGAACAAGGCGTCGCTCCAGACCACCATTTCCGTGGAGCGCAGGCCGTTGAGGATCGTCGGGTCGATCGCGGCGTAGTTCTGTTGCTGGTAACGCTCTATCCAGGCTTGCGGATAGGAGCCATAGATATCGATTTTCGGGCGGGTGAAGGGGATCGAATGCCTGACTCCGTAAGCGTAGAAATCAAACCCCAGGGACCGGACTTCCCGTTCCAGCAGCGCGAATACCTGTGCGCTCTCCTGTTGCTTGAGCATCTCCATGCGCAGGTCGTTCCACCAGTGCATGAAATCCTGTCGTTTCTCCATGGCGTTTGCCTTGATTCCTTGCACGTCAGGGAATCTAGTCCAGGGCAATACGCTGTCAATATTCATGAAGTTCATAGAAAACCCCGCAACTGCCCTGATCCGGCGTCCTTCATCGGGCCGCCCGGGCGCGGGGCCGGCAATTCGGACGGTGGCACTCTGCAAGGGGGCTCATGGCCAAGGCTGGCCTGCGTCAATATGTCGCGCTGTGGCCGCGTGCCGTAAAGGCGCTGGCCAGGCCGATAAGGGCAAAAGACGTCCCCGGCAAAACCGCTGGCGATCATGCACATAACTCTTTTCCTTGAGTGTTCTGGCTGTCTCCGGCCAGGGGGATGGGGCAGTTTCAGGCAGAGCGCAGGCGGGTGATGGGTTCCACAGCGGTGGCCGGCTCGCGGGCGCTCGGCAGCAACTGGGCGAGCAGGGCGCGATGTACGCCGTCGGCGGCGGTTCTCGATTCCAGGTCGAGAAAGTGCCCGCTGCCCTCGACCACCGCAAAGCTGCAATCGCGCACATAACGGCGGAACTGCCGGGCGTCCTGCGCCGGGGTGTATTCGTCCCACGCGCCATTGATGAAGTGCACATGGCTGTCGATCGCTGCCAGGCGCTGGACGAAGGTGCCCTGGTTGAGCCTGAGCGCCTGTTCGATATGAAAGCGCACCTGGTGCCGCTCGGCGTCCACCAGGGTGGCCATGTGCAGCTGGTTGGCGGCCTTCAGGCGCGGTGGCAGGTGCTTGCCCAGGGTGTCGTTGAGCAGGTGGCCGATCCCGCCGCTGTCCTGCCGTTCCAGCAAGGCCTGGGCGCCGCTTATGTAATCGAGCATCGGCGGGTTGAGGAGGGGGGTGAAGGACATCACCACCGAGCTTTCCACGGTGCCCGGGTTGTGGGTCAGGGCCAGCAGGGTCGACAGGCCGCCCCAGGAGGTGGACACCACATGGTTGACCTTGAAACGCTCGATCAGCGCCAGCAGGATCGCCACTTCGTCGTCCTTGGTCACCAGGCGCTGGTCCGGGTTATGTGGCCGCGAGTTGCCGGAGAATGGCAGGTCGAACATCACCACATTGAAATGCTCGGCCAGGCAGCGGCTGGTGCGGGCGAAGGCGGTGGTGGTGGCCATGGCGCCGTTGACCAGCAACACCGTCTTGCGCTGCGGGTCGTTGCCCAATTGTTCGACATGCACACAGTAGTCGTTGAACGCTTTCTCGATCACACAATGGTTACGCCACATAGCACACCTCCATTTGTTGCTTTTGACGGGGCGAAAGAGTCCGCGGCAGCTGAGATCCAGCTGTCGTGCGCGGGATGTTTTTATAGTCGTGTGAGCGCTTTGAGCGATCGGCGCGGGTTGACAGCTGTCATCCCAAGGCCGTGGCAAGCGGGCAGCGTTCGACGTTCGGGCGAGCGTCGGGTGCCGTTGGCAGTGGCGTGATTTTTAGCAAGGGCGGGGAGGGCTAACAACTACCAGATCTGGTAGGCAAAGACGCCTGGCGTTCTGCTGCCAGAGCGACTAGCGAGGCGATCGCCGGGATAAAAAAAACGCCGCGTATCGTCGTGGGATACGCGGCGTTCTTCATTGCCTTGCAGCCTTAGGCTTGAACCACCGGAATCTTGGCGTTCGCAGCAGCCTCACGGAACTCGGCGATCTGGTCGAAGCTCAGGTAGCGGTACACGTCCGCTGCCATGCTGTCGATCTTGCCGGCGTATTCCATGTATTCCTCGACGGTCGGCAGGCGACCCAGGATGGACGCAACGGACGCCAGCTCGGCCGAAGCCAGGTAGACGTTCGCGCCGTCACCCAGACGGTTCGGGAAGTTACGGGTCGAAGTCGAAACCACGGTGGAGTTCGGCTCTACACGTGCCTGGTTACCCATGCACAGCGAGCAGCCCGGCATTTCCATGCGCGCGCCAGCCTTGCCGTAGATGCCGTAGTAGCCTTCCTCGGTCAGCTGGTGAGCGTCCATCTTGGTCGGCGGCGACAGCCACAGGCGGGTTGGCAGCTGGCCCTTGACCTGATCCAGAAGTTTGCCGGCAGCGCGGAAGTGACCGATGTTGGTCATGCAGGAACCGATGAACACTTCGTCGATCTTCTCGCCAGCCACGCTGGAGAGCAGGCGAGCGTCGTCCGGGTCGTTCGGCGCGCAGAGCACAGGCTCCTTGACGTCGGCCAGGTCGATCTCGATGACTTCGGCGTATTCGGCGTCCTTGTCGGCTTCCAGCAGCTCAGGGTTGGCCAGCCAGGCTTCCATGGCTTGAGCGCGACGCTCCAGGGTACGGGCATCGCCGTAGCCTTCGCCGATCATCCAGCGCAGCAGGGTGATGTTCGACTGCAGGTATTCGGCGATCGACTCTTTGGACAGCTTGATGGTGCAACCGGCAGCCGAACGTTCGGCCGAGGCGTCGGACAGTTCGAAGGCTTGCTCGACGGTCAGGGTTTCCAGACCTTCGATCTCCAGGATGCGGCCGGAGAAGGCGTTCTTCTTGCCTTTCTTCTCGACGGTCAGCAGGCCTTTCTGGATCGCGTAGTAAGGGATGGCGTGGACCAGGTCACGCAGGGTGACGCCAGGCTGCAGCTTGCCCTTGAAGCGGACCAGGATCGATTCCGGCATGTCCAGCGGCATGACGCCAGTGGCGGCGGCGAAGGCCACCAGGCCGGAACCGGCCGGGAACGAGATGCCGATCGGGAAACGGGTGTGGGAGTCGCCACCGGTGCCGACGGTGTCCGGCAGCAGCATGCGGTTCAGCCAGCTGTGGATGATGCCGTCGCCCGGACGCAGGGACACGCCGCCACGGGTCATGATGAAGTCAGGCAGGGTGTGGTGGGTGGTGACGTCGATCGGCTTCGGATAAGCCGCGGTGTGGCAGAACGACTGCATCACCAGGTCGGTGGAGAAGCCCAGGCAAGCCAGGTCCTTCAGTTCGTCACGGGTCATCGGGCCAGTGGTGTCCTGGGAGCCGACGGTGGTCATCTTCGGTTCGCAGTAGGTGCCTGGACGCACGCCTTTGACGCCGCACGCCTTGCCGACCATTTTCTGCGCCAGGGTGAAGCCCTTGGTGCTTTCGGCCGGAGCTTCCGGCTTCTTGAACAGGTCCGAAGGTGGCAGGCCCAGTTCGGTGCGCGCCTTCTCGGTAAGGCCACGGCCGATGATCAGCGGGATACGACCGCCGGCACGGACTTCGTCGAGCAGGACCGGGGTCTTCATTTCGAAGGTGGCCAGGACTTCGTCGCTGTTGTGCTTGGTGACTTTACCGGCGTGCGGGTACAGGTCGATCACGTCGCCCATGTTCATCTTCGACACATCGAATTCGATCGGCAGGGCGCCGGCGTCTTCCATGGTGTTGTAGAAGATCGGTGCGATCTTGCTGCCGAAGCAGAAGCCGCCCGCGCGCTTGTTCGGCACGTAAGGAACGTCGTCGCCGAAGAACCACAGTACGGAGTTGGTTGCCGATTTACGGGACGAACCGGTACCGACCACGTCGCCGACGTAGGCGATCGGGAAGCCGTCGTTGCGCATCTGCTCGATCTGTTTCATCGGGCCGATGGCGCCTTGCTGGTCCGGAACGATGCCGTCACGGGCCATTTTCAGCATGGCCAGGGCGTGCAGCGGGATGTCAGGACGGGACCAGGCGTCCGGGGCAGGGGACAGGTCGTCGGTGTTGGTTTCGCCAGTCACCTTGAACACGCGCAGGCTGATCTTGTCGGCCAGTACCGGGCGGTTCTTGAACCACTCGCCGTCGGCCCAGGATTGCAGTACGGCTTGGGCGTGAACGTTGCCGTTCTTGGCTTTTTCCGCGACGTCGTGGAAGGCATCGAACATCAGCAGGGTGTGCTTGAGCTGTGCGGCCGCGACCGGCGCCAGCTCGGCGTCGTCCAGCAGCTCGACCAGGGTCACGATGTTGTAGCCGCCCTGCATGGTACCCAGCAGTTCAACGGCGCGCTTCTTGTCCAGCAGAGGGGATTTGGCTTCGCCTTTGGCCAGCGCGGAGAGGAAACCGGCCTTTACATAGGCGGCTTCGTCGACTCCTGGCGGAACGCGATTGGTGATCAGGTCAACGAGGAAGGCTTCTTCGCCAGCGGGGGGATTCTTCAGCAGCTCGACCAGGCCTGCAGTTTGTTCGGCGTTTAGCGGCTGGGGAACGATACCCAGGGCTGCACGCTCTTCGATATGTTTGCGGTAGGCTTCAAGCACAGTATTACCCTCATCAGTGGTCCCAAATGGGTGTCCGGGACGCTCATCCCGAAATTGCCGTACTCATGCGCTGCGTGACGTTTTGGGTCGCTTAGCCAGAATTACCGACAATTCCTTACAGAAGCTGCTTTCAAAGTTTTACGCCTGCAGAACGGGAGCTGATGAGGGTTGGCGCTGGGCTTTCCCCGCTGGAAAGACCCATCGCCAACACCGCTCTGAAGGAACGACTGTGCTCGTGACGCTTTGAAAACAGCTTCTAACGGACATTGGCGCCTAAAAAGGCTGGCTGATTCTACGGCAAAAAAAATTTAAAGGTAAGACAGGGTCTATTGGACTTTGGTGGCGAGTCGCGTTGCTGGGCCAACGTGCGCGAGGCAAGGCGCGGGATGCCGCCAATGGTTGTTCCCTTGGCAAATCCTGCAACGCAGCCT
>NZ_JAQZAA010000057.1:49175-90004 GCF_028640875.1 Pseudomonas sp. SBT1-2
CCTCGCGCCTTGCCCTGCACCAAGCGGGCCGCCGTCGCGGCCGCCACCAAAGTCCAATAGACCCTCAGCCCCTGAAGTTTGAGGGGTGATCAATGTTAGACAAAGGGCTAACATGCGGGCCTGTTTCGCTTTTTTCCGCCAATTGCCTACTTATGCCCAATCAGACGATCAAGACCCCCTGCGTCGGCCTCTGCTCCACTGTCTACGGTGACCTGGTGTGCCGTGGCTGCAAGCGTTTCCACCATGAAGTGATCCACTGGAACGGCTACAACGAGGAAGAAAAGCACGCGGTGTGGCTGCGTCTCGAGCAATTGCTGGTGCAGGTGATGGCGGCCAAGCTGGAGGTCTTCGATCCCCAGCGGCTGCGCGAGCAGCTGGAGCAGCGCAAGATCCGCTTCGTGCCGCACCAGTCGGAATATTGCTGGGCCTATCAGCTGATCGCCCGCGGGGCGCGAGTGATCAACCAGCTGGAAGCCTATGGGATGGTGTTGCTGCCGGAGTTTCGCGACTGGGAGTTGCCGGAATTGCGCGATGCCATCGATCGGGAGTTTTTCCTCCTGTCGGAAGCCCATTACCAGCGTTATATCGCCCCGGGGTTTCTCAAGGACGCGATGGGGTCCTGAACCTGTATCGGCTGGAGCTGGCTTGTTGTAGGAGCTGGCTTGCCAGCGAAGGCGGTGGCAAGGACCATGCAGGGCTTGAGGGACTCTTCGCCGGCAAGCCGGCTCCTACGACAGGGGTCAATGTTTGCTGGCCACCTCTTCCAGGTGGTCCATGATCACCTCCGGCTTGAGCACCAGCACGTCGCTTTCCAGGGCATCGAGCACCACTTCCGCGGTGTTGCCGATCAGCGCCCCGGAAATCCCGGTGCGCGCCACGGTGCCGATGATGGTCAGCGCCGCCTGCAATTCATGGGCAGTGTGCGGGATCAGCACGTCCGCCGGGCCTTCCTCTATATGCAGGTGGGTATCGTCGATGTCGAATTCGGCCTGGAACGCCTTGCACTGCTCGCGATAGCGCGCCTCGATGGTTTCCTTGAGCTGGAACACCGGGTCGGACGCCGACAGCATCGGCGACGGATGGGCGCTGATCACATGCAACTGCGCCTTGGCCAGGCTGGCGATGTCGAAACCATGGTCGACGATGGTGGCATGCAGGGTACGGTGCTCGCCGTCGGTGTTGCCGACGTCGATGGCCGCCAGGATCACGCCGCCGGTCCAGGGCTTGGCGGTTTTTACCAGCAGCACCGGGCTTGGGCAGTAGCGCAGCAGCTTCCAGTCGGCGGGGGTGAGCAGGGCCTTTTTCAGCGGGTTGTCGGCAAAGTGCTGCTTGATCACCAGGCCACAGCCTTCGGCCTGCTGCACGTCGATGATGGTGCTGTGCAGGCTGTCGTTCCAGGCCTGCTCGGTGGTCACGCTGTAGCCCTCGCTCAGCAGGCTGCTCTTGAGCACGCTCAACAGCGCCGAATGCTCGTGCTTCTTGTCGCACACCAGCAGGTGCAGATGGGCCTGGGTCACCCCGGCGATCAGCTTGGCGCGCTTGAGCGCGAGGCTTTCGGAATGCTCGGGCTCGATGACCACCAGGATGCTGCGGATGGCTTGCATGGTCGGGATCTCCAGAGAGGGATGAAGGCTACGTTGCACAACTATAGTTGCTGCGCGTCGCCGTGGCTGTTGACGCACATCAAGCGCCGCGGCTGGTGGTCTGCGGCGCGGCCGGTATAATCGGCGCCCTTCGCCGTGAACCCTTATGCCGTGAGCCCCATGTTATCTATCCCTGAAGTCGCCACCGTCCTGTCTTGCGCGCCCGCTGCCGTAACAGGGGGGCAGCCATGAACCTGCCGGAAATCCATGAGTTCCTCGGCTGCCGCACGCCGGATGCCTGGGTCCGGGCGGCCCTGGCGGATCAGGAAACCCTGCTGATCGACCACAAGAACTGCGAATTCAAGGCAGCCAGTACGGCCCTGAGCCTGATCGCCAAGTACCACTCCCATGTCGACCTGATCAACATGATGTCGCGCCTGGCCCGGGAAGAGCTGGTGCACCACGAACAGGTCATGCGCCTGATGAAGCGGCGCAAGATCGAACTGCGCCAGCTGTCGGCCGGGCGTTATGCCTCGGGCCTGCGCAAGGTGGTGCGCAGCCACGAGCCGGTGAAGCTGGTGGACACCCTGGTGGTCGGCGCCTTTATCGAGGCCCGCAGTTGCGAGCGTTTCGAGGCGCTGGTGCCGCACCTGGACGAAGAGCTGGGCAAGTTCTACTTCGGCCTGCTGAAAAGCGAGGCCCGGCACTTCCAGGGTTACCTGAAGCTGGCCTATCAGTACGGCGACGCCAAGGACATCGCCCAGGTGATCGAGAAGGTGCGCGCCGCCGAGCGTGAGCTGATCGAGTCGCCGGACGTCGAGTTCCGTTTCCACAGCGGTGTGCCTGCTCTGTAAAGGATGAAAATCCTAGGTGTTGGAAACTACGGGGAAATTGTAAAAAACTCTTAAAAGCATGAAACATCATTGAAAACCGGCCATCTGGGCCGGTTTTTGCTGTCTGCCCTGGTCTCAGATTTATCCGATGCCGCCTATAATGCGCGCCCCAATTGTGCGCACTCAGACTGGTATTTATGGATAACCCGGGTCTTGGCAAAGTATTGCTGGTGGAAGATGACGAGAAGCTCGCCGGGCTGATCGCGCACTTCCTGTCCCAACACGGTTTCGAGGTCCTGACGGTACATCGTGGCGATGTGGCGCTGGCGGCCTTTCTCGAGTTCAAGCCGAAAATCGTCGTCCTCGACCTGATGCTGCCGGGCCAGAGCGGCCTGCACGTGTGCCGGGAGATCCGCAACGTGGCGGACACGCCCATCGTCATTCTCACCGCCAAGGAAGACGACCTGGACCATATCCTGGGCCTGGAGTCCGGCGCCGACGACTATGTGATCAAGCCGATCAAGCCGCCGGTGCTGCTGGCCCGCCTGCGCGCCCTGCAACGGCGCCAGCTGCCGGAGCCGACGGTGCGCGGCGCGCTGGAATTCGGCCGCCTGACCCTCGACCGCAGTTGCCGTGAAGTGCGCCTGGCCGGCGAGCCGATCGAGCTGACCACCATGGAGTTCGAGCTGCTGTGGCTGCTGGCCAGTTCGGCGGGCAAGATCCTCTCCCGCGACGACATCCTCAACCGCATGCGCGGCATCGCCTTCGACGGCCTCAACCGCAGCGTCGATGTCTACATCAGCAAGCTGCGCGGCAAACTCCAGGACAACCCTCGCGAGCCGGTGTGCATCAAGACCATCTGGGGCAAGGGCTATCTGTTCAATCCGTTCGCGTGGGAGCTCTAGATGCTGCGGCTGTTTCTGGGTTTGTACATTGTCCTGGCCATAGGTTTTGCCGGGGCGATCACCGCGGTCGATCACATCTTCACGGCCATCCTCGAAGACCCGCTGGAGGCCTACAACCGCGATGCGGTGCGTGGGCCGGCCTATAGCCTGGTGGAACAGTTGCGGCCGTTCGACAGCGCCGAGCGCGAACGGCAATTGCAGGCGTTGCAGCCGCACTACGGCTTGCAGTTGCGCCTGGTGAACGCCGACGCGCTGGGCCTGAGCGCCCGCGAACAGGCCTTGCTGGCCTCCAACCAGTTGGTGGTGCGGCAAGCGTTCACCGAGTTTATCGCCAGCATCGACCAGGGCCCGCAATTGCTCAGCATCAAGTTGCCGGAAGAGCCCTCGCTGACCCGCTTCTACACCACCGCGGCCTATTTTCTCCTCGCTACGCTGGTGGGCATCGTCCTGTATTTCTGGGTGCGCCCGCACTGGCGCGATCTGGAGCAACTGCGGCTGGCGGCCGAACGGTTCGGCGACAATGACCTGAGTACGCGCCTGCACCTGTCGCGGCGCTCGAACATTCGCGAGCTGGCCGAGCACTTCAACCGCATGGCCAGCCGCATCGAAGGCCTGATCGCCAATCAGCGCGAGCTGACCAACGCGGTGTCCCATGAGCTGCGCACGCCCATCGCCCGCCTGTCGTTCGAACTCGACCAGCTCAAGCAGTCCGATCCGAAACACAACCGCGAGCTGATCGCCGACATGTACGCCGACCTCGGCGAGCTGGAGGAAATGGTCTCCGAGCTGCTGACCTATGCCAGCCTGGAACACGGCGCCACGGTGATCAACCGCGAGACTATCCAGGCCCACAGCTGGCTCGACAGCGTGGTCGGCAGTGTCGCCCTGGAGGCGGAAGCGGCGGGGGTACAGATCCTGATCCGCGCCTGTGAGGTCGAGTGCATCAGCATCGAGCCGCGGTTCATGGCGCGGGCGGTGATCAACCTGCTGCGCAACGCCATTCGCTACGCCGAGCGGCGCGTCGAGGTGTCCCTGGTGCGGGTCGGGCAGGGTTATGAAGTCCAGGTCAACGACGACGGCCCAGGCGTGCCGGTGGAAGGGCGCAAGAAAATCTTCGAGCCGTTCTCCCGCCTCGACGCCAGCCGCGACCGCCGCACCGGCGGCTTCGGCCTCGGCCTGGCGCTGGTGCGGCGGGTGTCGCAGTCCCACGGCGGCCAGGTCGAGGTGACGGATTCGCAGTGGGGCGGCGCGTCGTTTCGCATGACCTGGGCGCAGGTCGAATAACCCCGGCCCATAGGCACATACCCGCGGAATTGCGCATGCTTCTGTAGGAGCGCAGCTTGCGCGCGATGAACGATAACGCGGTGGATCAGGCGGTCCGCGTCGTGGTCATCGCGGGCAAGCCTCGCTCCTACAGAAGCACGCGGTTCTGTAGGAGCGAGCGGGCGGCGATCCGACTTGCCCGCGATAGCGTCAGAACGACCAACGCCGCTTAGAAGCTGTACTCCAGGGTCGTCGCCAACGACGTCTGCAGCCGCCGCTCGACAATCGGGCTGTCCGCCGCTTCCCGGCCCAGGTACTGCAGCGCCAGCACCGTCGACACGTTCATCTGTTCACTGACCGGCACTGTCCAGGTCAGGTCGCCGCCACGGCTGAGAAAACCGCCCTTGGGCCGATAGGTTGCGAAACGGGTCCTGCCAGCCTGGGCCGCGCTGACGCCATACCAGGTGCGCAGGTAGTCGCCGTCGCCGAACTGGCTGTTGAGGCTGCCTTCGAGGCGGCCGTAGCGGCCTTCAAACAGCGTGCTGCCAATGCTCAGTTGCAGGTGGTTGTAGGCCGAGCCGGTGTCCGGGTCGTCGTTCTTCTTCAGCGCGTGCTGCAACGTGGCCCCGAGCTCCACGGCGCCCAGGGTGTAGCCCAGGTGGGCGCCGAATTGCGCGCGGGACTTGATCGAGCCCATGCCGGCCAGATGGTCCGAACCCTTGTAGCCGCTCTTGCGGTCCTTGCGTGCCTCGCTGGGGCCGACCCAGGTACTGAACGCCAGGTCGCCCCATTCATTGCCCCAGCCAAGGCCCTGTTCGGTGTTGAGAAACACCCCGTAGGGGCTGACGATTGCGCCGCCCAGGATCGGCGCGACGCTGCGTTCGTCGCTGCCGCTGTAGCGCGGCAGGCTGGCGACGCCGGCTTGCAGTTGGTATTGCCAGTCCGCGGCGTAGAGCGGGCCGCTGGACGTCAGCAGGCACAGCGAAGCCAGAGGCAGCGCAGCAAGGGACAGGCACAAGGTTTTCGGACGGATCGAGGTCTTCATCGGCGGCTAGAAACTCAGCAGGGTGTGGGAATGGTCGTTGGGAGTGGAATAGGAGCTGCCCAGGCCATCGCGCGGTCGCTGGGCGACAGGGGCTGGTTCGGCGCGCAGGGCGGTCTTAGGTGGCGTGGCGATCTCAGGTGGCGGTTCGACGCTGGGCGTCGGGGCCGTGGGCGGCGTGCCCTGGCAGCTGAGGCCACCGAGCAGCACACCGATGAAGAGCGTGAAGAACCGACCGTACATGACGCACCCGTGGGGAAATGGATGCGCTCATGCTAGGGACGCGGGCGCGGGCAATCTTTGGCAGCTTTGTCGGAAAACTGTCAAAGACTGTGAATGCCCGGCGCTTAGCGTTGCAGGTCCAGGCGCTCATGCCACTGAGCGATGGACTCCTCGGGGTAGTGGGCGAATTGCAGGTCGTGGGGATGCCAGTCGATTTCCACCCAGGGCGCCCTGGAGTCGAGCATCAGGTGGGTGTGTTCCGGCGGTATCGGCAACGGCGTGTCGATGGCCGAGGCAAAGGGATGGATCAGCTCCGGCCACTCCGGGCTGAACAGCCACAACCCGGAGCCGCAGCGGCTGCAGAAATGCCGTTCGGCGCTGCTGCGCCGGGCGCGTTTGCCGGGTTCCCTGAGCAGCGCGTGGTAGATCGAGATGTGCTGGCGGCCGCGGACTTTCAAGCTGGCGGCATCGCCACCGAGGTTGATCGCATACCCACCGCCGCCCTGGGTCTTGCGGCAGATCGAGCAGTAGCAGCGTTGATAAGGGTAGGGGTGGGCGCTGTTCAGGCTGAAGTGGACAGCGCCGCAATGGCAGGAGCCTTCGAGTTGCATGACGACCTCCGACGATCCATGGGCTATGACCGTCAGCCTAGCCGCTGTCGGCTGGAGCGTTCGCCATGGGCGCTGGTCGGCGCCGGGTTGACCCTGTAGCTACTTCAGGCTTTTTACTGTCGACTCCCTTTATCAGGAGTGATCGACATGAGCTTTCTTGAGCGTTTGCTGGGCGGTCATCGGGGCCGTGGGCATGGCGGTTATCAGGGTGGGCATCACGGTGATAGACATGGCAGCGGGCATGGCCAGCGCGCAGGTGGCGCAGCGCCGCCTGCGGGCGGCCCGCTGTGTCCAGACTGCGGGGCGAACAATGCGGCCAAGGCGCGGTTTTGCCAGCAATGCGGGACTTCGCTGCAGCCCGCCGCGTGCCGCCAGTGCGACAGCACCCTGGCCGCCGGCGCGCGGTTTTGTGCGCAGTGTGGCGGGGCGGCGGGCTGAGGCTGGCTTATAGCGCCAGGTGGTAGCGGACCTGGGTCGCATCGTCCGGGTCGATGGCGCGACTGAAACCCAGGGTCGCCGACAGTTCGCGCATGCGGTGGTTGGCCGGGCAATCCAGGGAGTACATCTGCTTGAAGCCCTGGTCCTTGGCCCGGGCGATCAGGTGGCGCATGAGCAAGGCGTCCAGGCCCTGGTGCTGCCACTCGTCAGCCACAGTGACGGCAAATTCACAGGTGTCCGCGTCCGTGCCGATGGTGGCGTAGCGGCTGATGCCGATTTCCCGCAGCGAGCCGTTGTCGTGGACCAGGGCCACGTAAGCCGCGCGCTCGCTGCCGTCGACGTCCATCAGCTGGCTGAGCAGGGCCTCGCCGACTTCCTTCACTTCCCCGAGGAAGCGGTGGTGCCGGGTGGTCGGCGAGAGGTTCTCGATAAAGGCCTTTTCGCGGTCGCGGTCTTCGGCGCGCAACGGGCGGATCAGCACCGGGCTGCCGTCGTTGAGGGCGTCTATCCAGTGTTCGCCCTTCTGCTGGGCGAAGGCGGCCAGGGCTGGCGTGTGGATGGCGGTACTGGTCATGGGCAAGTCTCCGTGAAGGTGCAGAGGATTGCCTGAACATTCACATCTGTCAGGCGCCGGGCCCTTGATTCAGGTCAACGGGCGGCGGTGTCGTGGAGGGTTTTGCGCCAGGAGGCAGGTTGGCCACGACCATCAGGCCTCGGGCATCAAGGTGGCGATCAGCGCCCGCACCGTGCCGGGCAGGGCCTCCAGTTCACGGACGATGATGCTGCGCTCGCGCACCGCCCAGGCCTCGTCGAGTTTCACCGTCACCAGTTGCATGGTGTGGCTGTGCCGGATGGCGGCCGACTCGGGAATGATGCCGATACCGACGCCGGCCTCGACCATGCGGCACACCGCTTCGAAGCTCGACACCTGGATCCGCAGCGACAACTGCTTGCCGGTGCGCTCCACGTGTTCGCGCAAAAAACTCAGCAAGGTGCTGCCTTCGTGCAGGCCGATGTGCTGGTAGGCCAGGGTCTGCTCCAGGGTTACCGCCGGCTGTGTCGCCAGCGGGTGGTCGACCGGCAGGATCAGCACCAGGTGGTCGGTGCTGAAATGCAGGACCTGCAGGCCGCTGGCTTCCACCGGGCCGGCGATGATGCCCATGTCGGCGGTGCCGTCGAGCACGCCACGCACGATGTCCCGGGACAGGCGTTCCTGCAGGTCCACCGTGACCCCCGGGCGTTTCGACAGAAAGCCGGCGAGGATCTCCGGGAGGAATTCGGTGACCGCCGTGGTGTTGGCGAAGATGCGCATATGCCCGGTGGAGTCGCCGCCGTATTGGGTGAACTCGCTTTTCAGGTAATCCACCTGGCGCATGATCAGCCGCGCATGCTGTAACAGGCGCTCGCCCGCCGGGGTGACTTCGACGCCGCGGCTGTCGCGGTACAGCAGGCGGGTTTCGAGTTGGCCTTCCAGGGCCTTGATCCGCGCGCTGGCCGCCGCCGGCGAGAGAAAGGCGCGCTTGGCGCCCTGGGTCAGGCTCGGCGATTCGGCGATATGGATAAACAGGCGCAGGTCGGCCAGATCGAAATGCATGGGCGGCTCCTGGGAGGGAAGAGGGGCAAAGCAGCGTTCAGCATAACCGAACGCCGGTTTATTGAAATGCAAATTCTCAGAACGCACAGCGGCTTGCATGATCGGGCGCACCACCACTGCAACAGGACCCGACCCGATGAGCGTGACCGACCCCAGTGCCTGGATAGGCCGAAGCCAGCAAGCCCGAGACCTGCTCAGCGACAACCTGCTCAAGCGCATCGCCGCGACCTTCGGCGAACCCGCGCCGGCCCATGGCGAGGCCTTGCCGCCGCTGTGGCAATGGTGCTTTTTCCAGGAGCCGCTGACCGAAAGCGCCCTGGGTGGCGACGGCCATCCGGCCCGTGGCGGCTTCCTGCCGCCGGCGGCCAATCGCAACCGCATGTGGGCCGGTGGCCGCCTGGAGTTCTTCGAGCCGTTGCGCGCCGGTTTCGCCGCGGACTGTTTGTCGACCATCAGCCAGGTCGAGGAAAAGACCGGGCGCACCGGCGCGCTGCTGTTCGTCACGGTGCGCCATGAGTATTCCCAGGACGGTCGCCTGGCGATTCGCGAAGAGCAGGACATCGTCTACCGCGAGCCGACCCCGCCCAAGCAAGCCAGCGGCGAGCCACTGATCCAGGGCGATTGGCGTGAACCCGTCGAACCCAGCCCGACCCTGCTGTTCCGCTACAGCGCCGTGACCTTCAACGGCCATCGCATCCACTACGACTTTCCCTACGTCACCGAGACCGAAGGGTATCCGGGGCTGGTGGTGCACGGCCCGCTGATCGCCACCCTCAGCCTGCGGGCGTTCTGCCGCGCCCATCCCGGGGCCCGGTTGCGGCGCTTCGCCTATCGCGGCCTGCGGCCGTTGATCGCGCCGCAGCCGTTCGAGGTCGGCGGGTGCATCGTCCGCCCCGGCGTCGCCGAACTCTGGGCCGGCAACGACGCCGGCCTGGCCCAGCGCGGCGAAGTGCTGTTCGACCCGATCCCACAACAATAACCACAGGCGGAGAGCCGTTCGATGAACCCCAACAGCAATGAACAATTGAATGCCATCCGTGAAGGCGTGCGGGCCCTGTGCGCGGACTTTCCCGCCGAATACTGGCGCCGGATCGACGAGAAAAAGGGCTTCCCGCAAGCCTTTGTCAAAGCCATGACAGACGCCGGCTGGCTCTCGGCGATGATCCCCGAGCAGTACGGCGGCTCGGGCCTGGGCCTGGCCGAAGCCTCGGTGATCCTGGAAGAAGTGAACCGCTACGGCGGCAACTCCGGCACCGTGCACGGGCAGATGTACAACATGTTCACCCTGCTGCGGCACGGCAGCGAGGCGCAAAAAAGCTACTACCTGCCCAAGCTCGCCAGCGGCGAACTGCGCCTGCAATCGATGGGCGTCACCGAGCCCACCACCGGCACCGACACCACCAAGATCAAGACCACCGCCATCAAGCGCGGCGACAAGTACCTGATCAACGGCCAGAAGGTGTGGATCTCGAGGATCCAGCATTCCGACCTGATGATCCTGCTGGCGCGCACCACGCCGTTGGCCGAGGTCAAGAGGAAGTCCGAAGGCATGTCGATCTTCCTGGTCGACCTGCGCGAGGCCATCGGCCACGGCCTGACCGTGCAGCCGATCGCCAACATGGTCAACCACGAGACCAACGAGCTGTTCTTCGACAACCTGGAAATCCCCGCCGACAGCCTGATCGGTGAGGAAGGCAAGGGCTTCAAGTACATCCTCGACGGCCTCAACGCCGAACGCACCCTGATCGCCGCCGAGTGCATCGGCGACGGTCGCTGGTTTATCGAGAAGGCCAGCCAGTACGCCCGCGACCGTGTGGTGTTCGGTCGGCCGATCGGGCAGAACCAGGGCGTGCAGTTCCCCATCGCCGAAGCCCATATCGAGATCGAGGCCGCCGACCTGATGCGCTGGCGCGCTTGCGAGGAATACGACAGCGGCCTGAACGCCGGGGCCAGCGCCAACATGGCCAAGTACCTGGCGGCCAAGGCCTCGTGGGAGGCGGCCAATGCCTGCCTGCAGACCCACGGTGGTTTCGGTTTCGCCAATGAGTACGACGTCGAGCGCAAGTTCCGCGAGACCCGCCTGTACCAGGTGGCGCCGATCTCCACCAACCTGATCCTGTCCTACGTCGCCGAGCACCTGCTCGAACTGCCACGCAGCTTCTGAGGAACCGAGCATGAGCCATACCCAAGCCTTGGCCGGGTTCCTTGCCGGCCTGAGTTACCCGCAGCTGCCCGACAGCGTGCTGGCGCGTACCGAAGAGCTGTTCCTCGACTGGCTCGGTTCCGCCCTGGCCAGCCAGGGCGCGCATCCGATTCCGTTGTTCGAGCGTTACGCCCGGCATATGGGCCCGGCCGATGGCCCGGCGCGGATCCTGGTCAACGGCCGCGGCAGCTCGGCCTATTTCGCCGCCCTGGTGAACGCCGCGTCCTCCCATCTGGTGGAGCAGGACGACCTGCACAACAGCTCGGTGTTGCACCCGGCCACCGTGGTGTTCCCGGCGGCCCTGGCGGCGGCCCAGGACCTGGGCAAGTCCGGCCAGGAGCTGCTGCTGGCCGCAGTGGCCGGCTACGAGGCGGGGATCCGCATCGGCGAGTTCATGGGCCGTTCCCATTACCGGATCTTCCACACCACGGCCACCGTCGGCACCCTCGCCGCGGCGGTGGCGGTGGGCAAGCTGATGGACTTCGACCAGGCGCAGTTCATCAACCTGCTGGGCAGCGCCGGGACCCAGGCCGCCGGGCTCTGGGAGTTTTTGCGCGACGCCGCGGACTCCAAGCAGCTGCACACGGCCAAGGCCGCGGCCGACGGACTGCTCGCCGCCTACCTGACCCGCGACGGGCTGACCGGCGCGCGCAATATTCTCGAAGGCGAGCAGGGCCTGGCCGCGGGCATGTCCTGGGATGCCGAGCCGAGCAGGCTGTCCGATCGGCTCGGTTCGCGTTGGGCCTTGCTGGAGACCTCGTTCAAGTTCCACGCCTCCTGCCGCCATACCCATCCGGCCGCCGATGCCTTGCTGGCGCTGATGCAGCGCGAAGGCCTGAGCCATGGGCAGATCGCCCGGGTGGAAACCCGCGTGCACCAGGGCGCCATCGATGTGCTGGGGCGGGTGACGGTGCCGCAGACCGTGCACCAGGCCAAGTTTTCCATGGGCACCGTGCTCGGCCTGATCGCCGTGCATGGCAAGGCCGGGCTGCCGGAGTTCCACGAGCTGGCGCTGAACGATCCGGCGGTGGCGGTGTTTCGCGACAAGGTGTCGATGGTCCTCGACCCCGAGGTCGACCGGGCCTATCCGCAGCGCTGGCTTGGCCGGGTAGTGGTCAGCACCGACGACGGCCGCACCCTGCATGGCGCCATCGACGAGCCCAAGGGCGATCCGGGCAATGGCCTGTCGCGGGCGGAGCTGGAAGACAAGTTCCAGCGCCTGCTGCGCTTCTCCGGCGCACGCACGGCGGAGCAGGGCGCGGCCCTGATCCGCCAGGTGTGGCACCTGCGCGACACCGCGCAACTGAATGAATTGCTCTGAGCCCGCCTCGAGGACGCTTTATGACACTCAATACAACACAACCCCGGCCGCTGGACGGCATCACCGTGGTCAGCCTGGAACACGCCATTGCCGCGCCGTTCTGCACCCGCCAACTGGCCGACCTGGGCGCCCGGGTGATCAAGGTCGAGCGCCCCGGCAGCGGCGATTTTGCCCGCGGCTACGACGAGCGCGTGCGCGGCCTGGCCTCGCATTTCGTCTGGACCAACCGCTCCAAGGAAAGCCTGACCCTGGACCTCAAGCAGGACGCCGCCGGCGACATTCTGCAAAGCCTGCTGGCCCAGGCCGACGTGCTGGTGCAGAACCTCGCGCCAGGCGCGGCGGCGCGCATGGGCCTGTCGTTCGAGGCGCTGCACGAACGTTTTCCGCGGCTGATCGTCTGCGACATTTCCGGTTATGGCGAGGGCGGCCCCTATGAAAAGAAAAAGGCCTATGACCTGCTGATCCAGAGCGAGGGCGGGTTCCTGTCGGTGACCGGCGGCCCGGGCGAGGAGCAACTGGCCAAGGCCGGCTGCTCGATCGCCGATATCGCCGCCGGCATGTACGCCTACAGCGGCATCCTCTCGGCGCTGTTGCTGCGCGGCAGGACCGGGCAGGGCAGCCGCATCGACGTGAGCATGCTGGAAAGCCTGGTGGAGTGGATGGGCTACCCGATGTACTACGCCTTCGACGGCGCGCCGCCACCGCCCCGGGCCGGCGCGGCGCACTCGACCATCTATCCCTACGGGCCATTTCCGGCGGGGGACGGCGGCACCGTGATGCTCGGCTTGCAGAACGAGCGCGAATGGGCGGCGTTCTGCGACAAGGTGCTGTTGCTGCCGGAACTGGCCGGCGACGAGCGCTTCTCGGCCAACTTCAAGCGCTCGGCCAATCGCGAGGCGCTGCGCCAGATCATTGTCGACAGCTTCGCCCGGCTGACGGTGGAGGCGGTGATCGAGCGGCTGGAGCAGGCGCAGATCGCCAGTGCCCGGGTCAACGACATGCAGGGCGTGTGGCAGCACCCGCAACTCAAGGCCCGCGACGGCTGGCGCGAGGTGGACAGCCCGGCCGGCAAGCTGCCGTCGCTGCTGCCGCCGGCGCGCAACGCCGCGTTCGAACCGCGCATGGACGGCGTCCCGGGGCTGGGCCAGCACAGCGGCGCGATCCTCGCCGAACTGGGCCTGTCCACCGAGGCCATCGAACAGCTGCAGGCCAATGGCGTGATCTGAGATCTGCAGGCTTGCATCGCTTCTGTAGGAGCAGCCGGTCGACGCTCGATTGCTGGCGATGGGGCCCTTGGGGGTTGCATCGATCTTGCGGGCCTCATCGCGGGCCAGTCGGATCGCCGCCCGCTCGCTCCTACAAGGGAATCTGTCGTGGCCTGGTGTCCGGGGCGCGATAACACGGTCTGTGGACCTGGTGTTCATTACAAGGAATTCAACATGCCCAACCTTATTGTCCGTTCTGCCTTGTTCGTGCCGGGAAGTCGTCCCGAGCGTTTCGGCAAGGCCCTGGCCAGCGGCGCCGATGCGGTGATCGTCGATTTCGAGGACGCCGTGGAAGAGCCGCTCAAGCGCCAGGCCCGGGACAACCTCGGCCAGTTCCTCAACAGCCAGCCCCAGGTCAGGCTGTGGGTACGGGTCAATGCCCCGGAACATGCCGAGCATGCCGCCGACCTGGCGTTCTGCAAGCGTCACGCCGGGGTCGTCGGCATCCTGCTGCCCAAGGTCGAAAGTGCCGCCCAGGTGGCGACCGTGGCGGCCACCGGCAAGCAGATCTGGCCGATCATCGAAAGCGCTCGCGGGCTACTGGCCCTGGCGGAAATCGCCCGGGCCGCGGCGGTGCAGCGCCTGTCTTTCGGCGGCCTGGACCTGGCGCTGGACCTCAACCTCAGCAGCGGCTCGGCGGCGGCGCAGTTCGCCCTGGACCAGGCGCGGCTGGCGCTGATCCTGCATTCGCGCGCCGCCGGGTTGGTCGCACCGCTGGATGGTGTGCACCCGGCCATCGACGATCCTGAAGGTTTGCGCCACTCCATCCGCCACGCCTACGAAATGGGCTTCGGCGGCGCCTTGTGCATCCACCCGAAACAGGTGCCGGTGATCCACCAGGCCCTGGCCCCCAGCGCCGAAGACCTGGCCTGGGCGCAACGAGTGGTGGACGCCGGCAGCCACGGCGCCGGCGCCTACCAGATCGACGGCCAGATGGTCGATGCGCCGGTATTGCTGCGAGCGCAGCGACTGCTGGCGCTGAACCCGTGACAGCCGCAACCTGGTCGGCGCGTTACCAACTGCCGTAGGGAATGCCGTACTTCTCTATGTAGCGTTTGGACCCTTCACTGATCTGGTAGGCGTAACGGCCATTGGTTTTGCCTTGGCTCGGCCCTAAAGGCTCAACTTCGGCTTGGACGCGGGTGACTTTGATTGGGTGATGACATTCATCTCTTACCCAGACCTGAACAATGCCTCCCGGTGCCAGCCCTAGATTGACCGAGGCCATATAGCTGGCGGTTTGTTTCGGCGTTTCTGGGCAACGGCGGGCGGTGGTCTTGCGCATCATCTGTCGGGCCTCTTCCGGGATGTCGATCCATACCCGATAGGTTTGCGGTTCAACCACCGATTGCCAGCGAACGAAAATGCGTTTGGGCAGGTCGGCGCCCACCACGGATTTGCCATCAATACCAACTCCGTCCCAGCCTCTGGCCCATTCCTTTTCGTAACCAGGGCGGCCACCCGCAGCAGTCCCACCAGTGCGGTGAAACTGTTTTCCGTTGATGTCCTCTACCGTGCTGTCTTCAACCCAGACTTTCATGTAATAGGGTTCGGTAAATCCAAGTTCCCACCAAGGGTTTTTGGGGTCGTTTTTTCCTGAAAGTGGGTCGCTGGCCTGACAGCCAGTCAACAGCAGTGCGCCCAGCAGGGCGATGAATACTCTCATTACCAAAGCGTCCAGTCAGGTACGTGAGGGGACGTGATTGTTGAGCAGCGCACTTCGATACCAGAAGGGCTCTGTCTACCAACTGCCATAGGGAATGCCATATTTCTCTATGTAGCGTTTGGACCCTTCACTGATCTGGTAGGCGTAACGGCTATTGGTTTTGCCTTGGCTCGGTCCTAATGGTTCAACTTCTGCTTGGGCGCGGGTGACTTTGATTGTGTTACGGCATTCATCTCTTACCCACACCTGAACAATGCCGCCTGGAGCCAAACCTATATAGACCGATGCCATAAAACGGGCAGTTTGGTGTGGCGTTTCCGGGCAACGACGGTTCGTTGAGGTAACCATGATTTTTCGGGCTTCTTCGGGAATACTCACCCACGCCCGATAAGTTTGCTGCTCTACGATGGATTGCCAACGTACGTAAATGCGCTTAGGCAGGTTGGCTCCTACCACTGACCATCCACTACCTCCAA
The DNA here is from genome assembly GCF_028640875.1 of Pseudomonas sp. SBT1-2. NCBI lineage: Bacteria > Pseudomonadati > Pseudomonadota > Gammaproteobacteria > Pseudomonadales > Pseudomonadaceae > Pseudomonas > Pseudomonas sp. SBT1-2. Next base: position 64,598 of record NZ_JAQZAA010000057.1, read on the forward strand.
CTGTATCCCCCCAGCCTCTGGCCCACTCTTTGTCGTAACCGAGGTCGCCACCCGCAGTGGAGCCGCCGCCAGTGTGGGGGAATAGCTGGCCATTGATGTCCTCAACGGCGCTGTCTTCAACCCAGACCTTCATATAGAAAGGTTCGATAAAGCCAAGCTGCCACCAGGGATCTTTGGGGTCGTTTTTTCCGGATAGCGGGTCAGCGTGACAACCGCTTAACAGCAGTACGCCCAGAAGGGTGATGAATACTCTCATTACCAAAGCGTCCAGTCAGGTACGTGAGGGTGTTGCACACGCACGGCATCCACCGTGGGGGCATTGATATAGACGACTTTTAGACTGCCGCCGTCCCGTTTACCTAGTGGGTGATTCCAGTGGGCCGAGAGATGGATATAACGCAACTTGAGCATGGTCTCCTCCTCAGGCGTCGTACTGTAGTCACCGGTGACAAACCTGTCACACAGTGCTTGGAGTTCCGATGGAATCGCGTACTCCGGTGTCTCTGGGATTTCCTCGAGCTGCACTCCGTTCTGCTTGGCTAGCTCATACATGACACGTAGATACACTCCCGCCAACTTATTACTCATTGGTCTCTTGAGCTGTAGGCCGGCATACACCCGTTTTTTTCGCAGGCCAAGGCGGTCCTGTGAGTCCTGCGGCAGCAACAGCGGTTCTGGCGTGACGATCTCCAGCCATTGTGCGGGCCAGCCTTTGGCCATCCAGCGCTTTTTTGTTTGCACTGCATTCCGGTAAATCGAGGTCTGGCTTACCTCGGTATTGATTGGCACCTCCAGTGCCTGCATCGGGCTGACCAGTACACATTCCTGTACCTCATCCAAATAGCCGCCGCCGATATCCGAGTGCGCGCCGGGCAGGGCAATCTCGAGGTGGTCGGGCTTGACCCGGCTCAGGGCGAAGTTAGCCCGGTACTCGTCGCGAGCGACCAGTTGGACGACTGAGCGAAAGTAGCGACGGTCGAGGTGCAGCTTGATACCAGGGGCAATGGCGCTACGCACGTTGCCCAGATTGCTCAGCCCGGCAACTGACGGCACGGTGTCGAACAGACCGATAAAGCCCATGTCTACGTCGTTGCCGTATTGCCGGTTGAAGCGGGGACTGAAGGCCTTGGAGTGGTCGTGCAGAATCAGCTCAAGCGGCCCGAGCCAGCGTACAACTTCATTGGCAAAGTGCCGGGCTGCCGCCGCCCCTCGGCTAAAGCCGAAAGCATCGAAGGTCAGTGAAGTGATTTCACTCTCGGGATTCTCTTTTTGAACATCGTTTATATGTTCCTCAATCTCCCGGAATGCCCTTTGCACACATCCTGAGACTCCTGTGTCGCCACGGCCCGTACCAGAGGTAATCAGACTGTCTTTTTCACCTGCTTTGGTGCCTATCCCTTCGATATAGATTGCGCGATAGGCGCATCTTTTCAGGCCTTCACCCTCGGCTTTCTGGGGGGCGTAATACAGCTCTCTCAACAGCTTTATATTGCTCACCCCATTCCCGTAACTGCTCTCCGGATCCCTCATATACGGCTTGCAACTGCCATCGATATCCCTGGCTTCGATAGGATTCTGCGCCCCGCAAATCTGGCCCATGGCCGAGTTGCTGGCGTTATTCCCGGTACCGTCAAAGAACACGCCGATGCGCAGCGCCACCTGGACCTTTTCAGGCGGTGGTGCGGGCTCCTTGGCGTATTTCTCGTATTGGGCCCAGAGCTGTTCGCCGTAGCTGGGTTGTTCGGTCTCGGCGGAGCGTTCAGCAGAGTGCTGGTTGGGGTTGGCGGGCCGAAGAAGGCTGGGCATTGGCCCGGGTCCGTTGCTGGCCATGGGTGGTCCTGGTTCAGGCGAAAGGGGCGCTGGAAACCGTACCGGGAATGGCGGGCGATGGATTTAGGAGGAATCTGCAAGAGGCTGGGTAGGGGCTGATTCCGTCGTAGGGGAAATGGAATTTCAGAGGGGGATTGCCGAGCGCGCGCGGCGTTCGGCTGAGGCGAACGCGGGTATCAAAAATTCAAAATTCTCAATACGCGTGCCCTTAGGCACTCTGCGATCAACCACAACAATAAGAAGGTGAAGTCCATGTTCAAGCTCTCCCGGGCGTTGTTCTGTGCCGCCGCATTGCTGGGCGCCGGTCTCGCGCAGGCCGCCGACCCTATCGTGATCAAGTTCGCCCACGTGGTGGCGGAAAACACCCCCAAGGGCCAGGGCGCCCTGTTGTTCAAGAAGCTGGCCGAGGAGCGCCTGCCGGGCCGGGTCAAGGTCGAGGTGTACCCGAACTCCTCGCTGTTCGGCGACGGCAAGGAAATGGAGGCGCTGCTGCTGGGCGACGTGCAGTTGCTCGCGCCATCCCTGGCCAAGTTCGAGCAGTACACCAAGAAGATCCAGATCTACGACCTGCCATTTCTCTTCGACAACCTCGCTGCCGTCGACCGTTTCCAGCACGCCGAGGGCAAGCAACTGCTGACCGCCATGCAGGACAAGGGCATCCTCGGCCTGGCCTATTGGCACAACGGCCTCAAGCAGCTGTCGGCCAACAAGAAACTGGTGGAACCCAAGGACGCCCGCGGCCTGAAGTTCCGCGTGCAGGCCTCCAGCGTGCTGGAGGAGCAGTTCAAGGCAGTGCGCGCCAACCCGCGCAAGATGAGCTTCGCCGAGGTCTACCAGGGCCTGCAGACCGGCGTGGTCAATGGCACCGAGAACACCTGGTCGAACTATGAAAGCCAGAAGGTCCACGAGGTGCAGAAGTACTTCACCGAGACCGACCACGGCCTGATCGACTACATGGTGATCACCAACGTCAAGTTCTGGACCGGCCTGCCGCCGGATGTGCGCGGCGAGCTGGAAAAAATCATGGCCGAGGTCTCGGTGGAGGTGAACAAGCAGGCCGAAGCCCTGAACCAGACCTCCCGGCAGAAGATCATCGATGCCAAGACCAGCGAAATCGTCGCCCTGACCCCCGAGCAGCGTAACGAGTGGCGCGAAGCCATGCGCCCGGTGTGGAAGAAATTCGAGGGCGATATCGGCGCCGACCTGATCCAGGCCGCCGAAGCCGCCAACCAGGCGCAATAACGACCTGCATCCCGGCCGCTGCGCTCGCAGCGGCCCATCGGCAGCCGCTACCGGGCTGCACTCCACTGGCACTTTCGCGGAGAACCTCAATGCACAGGCTGAGGCGGTTCTGGGAACATTTTGAAGAGGCGTTCATCGCCTTCCTGCTGGCGGCCATGACGCTGGTGACTTTCGTCTACGTGGTGCTCAACAACCTCTACCCGCTGTTCTACTCCATCGGCGATGCCTGGGAAGGGGGCAGCGCGCTGTTCCTGGGGATCGGCGACTTCCTCATGGAGCTGGCCCAGGAGATGGTCTGGAGCGTGGCGCTGACCAAGATGCTGTTTGGCTGGCTGATCTTCTTCGGCATTTCCTACGGTGTGCGCACCGCCGGGCACCTGGGGGTGGACGCGCTGGTCAAGCTGGCCTCGCGCCCGGCCCAGCGCCTGCTGGCGGTGATCGCCTGCCTGTGCTGCATGGTCTACGCCGGGCTGTTCATGGTCGCCAGCTTCAAGTGGCTGATGGCGCTGATCCAGGCCGGCATCGAAGCCGAGGACCTGGACCAGTTCGGCATTCACCTGTCGCATATCGCGATGATCGTGCCCTTCGGTTTTGCCCTGGTGCTGATCCGCTACCTGGAAATCATGTGGCGCATCCTCATGCGCGGGCAGATCAACCTGGGCCTGGCCGATGAGGCGGCCGAGGCCAGCAAGCTTGCCAGTCACCACGAGGATCAGCACTGATGGCCATTCTCTGCCTGTTTCTGATGCTGTTCGTCTTCATGTTCCTCGGCGTGCCGATCGCCATTTCCCTGGGGCTGGCCGGTGCCACCTCGATCCTGCTGTTCAGCCCGGACTCCCTGAGTTCCCTGGCGATCAAGCTGTTCGAAACCTCCGAGGCCTACACCTTGCTGGCGATCCCGTTCTTCCTGCTGTCCGGGGCCTTCATGACCACTGGCGGCGTGGCGCAGCGCCTGATCGATTTCGCCAACGCCTGCGTCGGGCACATCCGCGGCGGCCTGGCGATTGCCGCGGTGCTGGCGTGCATGCTGTTCGCCGCGCTGTCGGGGTCGTCGCCGGCGACCGTGGCGGCGGTGGGCTCGATCGCCGTGGCGGGCATGGTGCGCTCCGGTTACCCGCGGGAGTTCGGCGCCGGGATCATTTGCAACGCCGGGACCCTGGGTATCCTGATTCCGCCGTCGATCGTGATGGTGGTGTACTCGGCGGCCACCGAAACCTCGGTGGGCAAGCTGTTCATGGCCGGGGTCGTTCCGGGGCTGCTGCTGGGCGTGATCCTGATGGTGGTGATCTACATCGTCGCGCGGATCAAGAAACTGCCGGCGCAACCGCGGGTATCGTTCCGCGAATGGCTGAGCACCGCGCGCCGGGCCTTCTGGGGCCTGCTGTTGCTGGTGATCATCCTCGGCGGCATCTACAGCGGCCTGTTCACCCCGACCGAAGCGGCGGCGGTGGCGGCGGTGTATTCAGCGTTCGTTGCGCTGTTCATCTACAAGGACATGCGCCTGCGCGACTGCCCGAAAGTGCTGGTGGAGTCGGGCCGGCTGTCGATCATGCTGATGTTCATCATCGCCAACGCCATGCTCTTCGCCCATGTGCTGACCACCGAACAGATCCCGCAGCAGATCACCACCTTCGTCATGGATGCCGGGCTGTCGCCCATCGGCTTCCTGCTGATGGTCAACGTGGTGCTGCTGGTGGCGGGCAGCTTCATGGAGCCCTCGGCCATCGTGCTGATCCTGGCGCCGATCTTCTTTCCGATCGCCATGAAGCTGGGCATCGACCCGATCCACCTGGGCATCGTCATGGTGGTCAACATGGAGATCGGCCTGGTGCATCCGCCGGTGGGCCTGAACCTGTTCGTCACCTCGGCGGTGACCGGCCTGAGCCTGGGCCAGACCATCCGCGCGGCGCTGCCGTGGCTGATGATCCTGCTGGCGTTCCTGATCCTGGTGACCTACGTGCCGTTCATTTCCCTGGCGCTGCCGAACTGGTTGGGGATGAACTGAAACGCTGGGCGTACATGGTCTCTGTAGGAGCCAAGCTTGCTGGCGAGGAGGGCCTCTGGAGCGATGCTGTTCTTGAGATCGTCATCGCGGGCAAGCCTCGCTCCTACGGGGGCGTGGTGCGGAATCGAGATGGACACGTTTCTGTGGGCGCCAGGCTTGCCGCGATCAACCCTCGTTCACCGCGCCGGCACCCGCCACAGATACCAGGCCGCCACCGTGCGATGCGGGCGCAAGGACAGGCCGATCTCGATCATCTGCTTGCGCGTCGGCTGCCGCTCCAGGCCCTTCAGGCGGCGGTAGCCTTCGCGCACGCCGAAGTCGTCGGCGGGCAGGATGTCCAGGCGTTCCAGGCTGTAGATCAGCAGCATCTCCACGGTCCAGCGACCGATGCCGCGCAGGCTGGTCAGGCGCTCGATCAGCGCCTCATCGTCCATGGCCCGGGCCGTCTCGTAATCCGGCACCACACCGCGCAAGGTCGCCTCGGCAATACCACGAATGGTGGCGATCTTGCCGGCGGAAAAACCGCAGGCACGCAACTGCTCGAAATCGGTGGCAAGGATCTGTTCGGGGGAGGGGAAGGACGCCGGGCCATACAGGCCAAGAAAACGCCCGAGAATCGCATCGCCAGCGCGGGCGTGCAGTTGCTGATAGGCAATCGCCCGCACCAGCGCCTCGCAGGGCTCGCGGGCCGGCTTGGCCTGGTGCAGGCACGGGCCGACCGCCTCGACATGACGAGCCCAGTCAGGGTCGAGCCCGGCCAGAAAGGCGCGGGCCTCAAGCAATGGATCGGGCATGGAAAGTCCTGGGCAATGGGCGTCGCCAGAGATTAACCAGCAATGCCCGGCGCTGCACTCGGTCTCTTGCGCTGGAATTGCCTGAGCTAGATCGAACGCTGATTGACCCGGCTGGACAGTGCCGCGGCGCTTTCCTTGCGTTCCGAATAACGGTCTACCAACAGGTCGGCGCGGCCGCGCAGGAGCAGGGTGAACTTCATCAGTTCTTCCATCACATCCACCACCCGGTCGTAGTAGGGCGAGGCCTTCATGCGGTCGTGGTCATCGAATTCGAGAAAGGCCTTGGGCACCGAGGACTGGTTGGGGATGGTGAACATGCGCATCCAGCGACCCAGCACACGCAGCTGGTTGACCGTGTTGAACGACTGCGAGCCGCCGCAGACCTGCATCACCGCCAGGGTCTTGCCCTGGGTCGGGCGTACCGCGCCGAGGGTCAGGGGGATCCAGTCGATCTGCGCCTTGAACACCGCCGACATCGCGCCATGACGTTCCGGCGAACACCAGACCTGGCCTTCGGACCACAGCACCCGTTCGCGCAGTTCCTGGACCTTGGGGTGATCCACCGGCGCATCGTCCGGCAGCGGCAGGCCGCTGGGGTCGAAGATGTAGGTTTCGGCGCCGAGGAATTCGAGAATGCGCGCCGCTTCCCGGGTCAGCAGGCGGCTGAACGAGCGCTCGCGGGTGGAGCCGTAGAGCAGCAGGATGCGCGGTTTGTGCGCGGCGGTTGCCGGGGTTTCCAGATGCTCCGGCGCCAAGGCTTGCAGCAGTTCAAGGTCAAGGGCGGACAGCTGTTCTTCGCTGGGCTTCTGGTCGTCGTTCATCACAGCGCTCCGATGCGGTCGAGGGCATTTTTCAGCTCGGTGGGCGAAAGGTGGTCGAGGTCCAGGGCGAAGAAGGCGGCCAAGCGCTGGCGGATTTTCTGCACGGTCTGCTCGAAGGCGGCCTGGATCGCCTGCTCATCGCCCTGGACCTCCGAAGGGTCCTCCAGCCCCCAGTGGCTTTTCAGCGCCGGGCCGAAATACACCGGGCAGGGCTCGCCACCGGCCTTGTCGCAGACGGTGATGACGATATCGGGCGGGCTGTCGGCGAAGGCTTCCGAACCTTTGCTGTACAGGCCTTTGGTGCTGACGCCGGCCTGTTCCAGGGTGGCCAGGGCGCGGGCGTTGAGCGTGCCACTGGGGAAGCTGCCCGAACTCACCGCCTGATGAGCGGCCGGCGCCAGATGGTTGAACAGGGCTTCGGAAAGAACGCTGCGGCAGCTGTTGGCGGTGCACATGAAGAGGATTTTCATCGGGGCTTCCGGGTAGAAGGATTGAGCCATGGGGTTAAACAGGCGTCACTGGCTTGAATATATGGTTATTCGAATATACGGATGCGAAGGCGCGTTGCCAAGCTGCCGATAGGGCCGGGCGACCGAACGCAGGCTGCGTGTCTCGGTCCGGATCGGGCAGGGGATTTACCCGGTGTCTATGCTTCAGGTTCGGCGCAGGCCGAAGAGGCCAGGCCTGTCCATGAGGTTTACCGGGCCAGGCTTCATCTCTCTGCCTATGGGTGAACGCTATGCAAACCCCTTCCACACCTCGGGATCCGGACCCGATGTCGCGCGGCACAGCCATCGCCTATGCGATCGGCCTGCCGCTGGCGCTGCTGGGATTGATCTTCCTGCCGGCCGGCACGCTCGCCTGGTGGCCCGGCTGGATATTCCTCGCCGTCATGACCCTGGGCTTTGGCGTTTCGGCCCTGGTGCTCGCCCGGGTCAACCCGGTGATCTACCGCGCGCGCAGCCGCTTCCAGGCGGGCACCAAAAGCTGGGACAAAAAACTGCTGGCGATCATCCTGCCGGCGATGGCAGCCGTGCTGCCGGTCGCCGCGCTCGATGCCGGGCGGCTGCAGGGCTCGGCTGTTCCGGCCTGGCTGGTGCTGGCGGGTTATCTGGCGGTGCTGGCGGGCATCGCAGTGACCGGCTGGGCGCAGGCGGTGAATCCGTTCTTCGAGCCGGGCGTGCGGATCCAGTCCGAGCGGCAGCAGCGGGTCATCGATAGCGGGCCTTACCGTTTTGTGCGGCATCCCGGGTATCTCGCCGCGCTGTGCCTGTTCTTCGGCATGGCATTGGCGCTGGGATCGTTCTGGGCACTGCTTCCCGCCGCGCTGGCGGCGGCGCTGCTGGTCCTGCGCACGTCATGGGAGGACCAGCTGTTGCAGGCCGAGTTGCCCGGTTATGCCGACTATTGCCAACGGGTGCGCTGGCGCTTGTTCCCCGGCCTCTGGTAATGGCAAGGACGCGCCAGGGCATGGCGCCTCCGCGGTAAGGCCAGGGCAATGTCGGGTCTACAGCAGTTGGTCGATCAACACCGCATTGCTATAGATCAGGCTGCCATCGCTGGCTCGATGCCCCACCAGATGGAACTGGCCACGGCCGTGCTGCAGGTAGACGCGCATCCGGCAGTCGGACAGGGGGGTGTACCCCTCGGGCATGATCAGCTCCATGGTGTCCATGTCGACGTCGACCATGGCCTCCTGTTCATGGGTTTTCTGCAGGCGTTCCTCGGCTTCTTCCAGGCGCAGGTGCAGGGGGCCATCGACGTAGAAATGGATCTCTCCCAGCGGCATGGATTTTTGCCCATCGCTGGACTTGCACCAGCCTTCGATCGTCAGGGCGCTCATGACGAGACCTCCATTGTGAATGTCGGGGCTTTGTGGCGCTGCCCCATTCTCAATGCCATCACTGTTCAGACCGCCGCGCGGGGCGGTTCGTTTCCTTGGCGGGCGCCTGGCGGGCTACCGCGGGTCGCGTCAGGTCTTCGCGGGCCGATGGCTGCAGGCGCCAGGCTTTTGCCAGCTTGCGGGCAGCCTTTTCTGGCAGCACCGTGGATCCGCTGTGCCGCACCGCCTTGGCATGCTCGGCAAGCCCTTCGACCAGTGCGGCCCATTCCGGCCGTGGGTCGTTGACATAGTCCCAGCCCAGCCCCAGCCAGGGGCAACGCCCACCGATCCAGGCCTGCACCGCGGGTGTCGCGCGCCGGATATAGTCGGGGGCCTTGGCCGCCTTGGGCCGGAGCGCGCGCGCCTTGACGGCCGGTATTTGCAGCTGTGGGGTGCGGTCTGGCTCCCGGGTCACCCGCATGGCCCCGAGCAAGGCGATGTCGAAAGGCACCGGCTGGCCCTGGGCGGTATAGAAATACGCCAGGCGCCGGATGCTGTCGTAGTCGGCAACGGCGCGGTACAGGTAGGCGCAGATCACCCCCAGCATGGGGTCGGCATGCTTTTTATGGCACACGCCGGCGGCGAACTGGTCGATGTCTTCGGCCTGTAGCCGGCCAGCGGCGAAATCGTCGATCGCGCCGAGCATCGCCAGGTATCTGTCGGGGGCCTTGGGCATTCCGTAGGCCTGGAAAATATCGCCGAGGGGGCTGGGCATCACCACGGCGTACTGACCCGCATAAGGCACCACCGGCGTGAAGGTGCCGTCGGCCAGCGCCACCAGGACCGGCATCCCCTGGGGATCGCTGGGGGCGTGGAACGTCTCGAACAGCGAAGTGCTGTCCAGTCGCTCGATCGGGTTGCGGGACAAGAGCTTCGCGCCCTCGCCGTAGATGATCAGGTTGGCCTCGCCGGGGTCGCCGATCTGTTTCATCCTGCGGCGAACCTCGGTGGCCGCGGACTGGCGCATCTCGGCGGCGGCATCCGCTTCCAGGCGCTGGACCAGCGCCTTGACCTTCTGTCTCTTCTCGGGAAAGCGCGGGCTCTGCTGGCGGAGCACCACCAGGTCCTGCAGCAGCTCCTTGCTGGAGTCGGGAATGCTGATTATCTGGTCGGCGGGAACTGTCAGGTCGTGCTGCTTGAGCCCGAAATCGGCGCCGAGCATGCGCTCGCGAAAGGCCGCGTCGCTGTGGACCCGCTCAAGGTTATGCTCGGCGGAATCCACCGGGCCGGCCGCCGGGGACGGCCCCATGGTGGCGGCGTTGCCCGCGGCTGGCCAGGGCTGCAACCCGGCGGGGCCCGGCAACGGCTGGGCGGTGTTGTAGAGCACGGCCGGTTCCGGATCGACCAGGCACTGCGGGTTGAGCTTGAGGCGATATTCTTTCGCCCGCTCGGTGGTGCGCGAGCGCACGCACATGCCGAGGGTCGCGGTGGTGATCAGGCCATTGCTGATGGCGGTCGGCTCGATGCCCCACAGCGCATCGGCGATCACCCCGGAGAACACGCATTTGCCCGGAGCGCCGGACATCGGCTCGGACACCATGTAACCCAGCTGCCCGTCCTGGCAGGCAGCGAGGCGATCGAACCTGGGGTTTTCCACTTGCGTGCCTTGCACGACGATCCCGCGCACCGCATCCAGTCGCGTCAGGTCGAGGTTCTTCGGCGCTTCGCGGCAGGCATCGGTGATCAGGGTGATGCGCTGCACGCCGTGCAGCAGCAACTCGGTGTAGAACGAGTCGGCCAGGACCCGGTATTTCTGGCGCAGTGAGTCGCTGAACAGCCAGGAGATCGAGCCGATATTCGCGTCGGTCAGGCCATGGCCGCAAAACGCCAGGATCAATTGCTCGACCACTTCGGCGCCCGCGGGGAACAGCTCGTCCACCGCTTGCTGCACCCGCTCGCGGGTGACCGGATTGCCCTGGCCGTCTATGGGGCCGTCGTCGACGATCCTGACGTTGTCGGCGCCGAAGCCCGAGCGCAACGCCCAGTCGCCGATCGAACGGGCGGCGAGCACGGCGCCGTCCAGGTAGGCGAAACGCAGTGTCTGGTTGGGTAGCGGTGTCAGCGTGCTCACGCCGATCGTCAGGCAGGTCCGTCTAGTCATGGGCGTGCGCCACCTTGCGCGTCATAAGGAGCCAGAGATCGAGTCGAGGGAGAATCGCTGGCCAGTGCCAGCGCGGCCGATCGCCCGGTGCCAGGCGCTCGACCAGCATGATGGCCCCGGCCACCAGCATCAGTGGAATGTGCCAGGCCCCGCCCAGCAGCGGCACCAGCATCCAGGCCCAGCACGAGGCGATACACAAGGCCCCGTGGGTTGCGCCGAACACCAGGCAATCGCGGTCGGCGGCCCAGCCGAACAGGCCGATCCGGCGCAGGCGGTGGCCACGGTTGAGCGCCGTGCGTTGCCACGGGCTGGCACTCCACAGCAGGGCAGCCAGCAGGGCCGTGGCCAGTGCCGCGCCGGCGACGCTCAGTTGCAGCAGCAAGGCGAGCCCCATCAGCAGCGGCCCGGCGGCCATCCATAAGATCGTGTAACCGAGCAGGAAGCCGAGCGCCGCACGGATGCGCCGGCGCGGCAGGCTGGAGTGCCAGACATGCAGGAGCGGCATCGCCAGCAGGGGCGGCATCATCGCCAGCAGCATCAGGGCCCAGTCCGCCAGCATCTGCTGCGCCGGGTTCAGCGCCAGTTCCGCTTTCAGCGCGGTGGGCCAGCTGGTGACGATGGACAGCCCACCCACAGCACTGCAGAAGGCGGGAAGGCTGCGGTGCCCGGCGGTGTAGAGGCACAGGGCCAGGCCCAGCCCGGCCGTCGCGAACAGCAACGGCCAGGGCGCCCGGGTGAAGCTGAGCAAGACCGGTCCGGGTTGCATGAGGCGTTACTCAGCTGACGATACCACTGCGCTTGAGCACGCTGATCCGCTCCACGGTCACCGGTTTATCCGCCGAGACCTGCTCGCCCGGGACCAGGGTCACCCGCAGATAGTCCGGGTTGAAGTCGCCGGCATCGGTCAGGCGCTGGGCCAGGTCGGTGATGTCGATGGTATAGCCGAGGCCGTGGCCGCCGTGCCCACCGTCCGGGCGCGAGGCGACGTTCAGCCCGAACAGCGTCAGGCTGCCGGCATGGCACTCGGGATGCTGCTGCGGATCGCTGTCTTTCGGCAGGTTGATGTAGACCGCAAGCTGCGGCGAGGGCGCGGAGCCGCGCACCGATTCCAGCGCCAGGTAGAGCCGGGTCACCGGCTGGCCCAGGTCCGTCGCGCCCATCGCGGCGATGCCGGTGCTGGTGGCCTGGCGGTCGAGGTCGACCTGGGTGCGTACTGGCGAGCCGCCGACCGTGACCACCGATCGGTTGGCGCCGATCGGTTCGATGTTCTGTTGTTCCGGCGCACCCATCTTGACCCGTGTCACAGCCTCTACTCCTGGTTTCACGCCCGTGCCGATGCTCAAGTCGGCATAACGCGGATGCAATTTGCCATCCTTCAACGTGTCGCGGCCGGTGAATTTCATGCCAGGGTCACCGCCACCGACCGCCGGCATGATGAAACGGCGGTCGGCCGGACCGTCGAGCCAGCGCGGATCACGGACCATGGTCTTGCCCGGAGTGTTCATCCAGGCTTCCCAGAGCCGGTCGACGTTGCAGTGGTGCAACCAGAAGATCGGGTCCAGGGCGGCGAGGTACGGGTCGGCCATGAAGCCTTCGCCACCGCCGATCAGGCGATGCACGGTGTTGTGCGGGTTGTTCTCCAGGTCGCCGGTCCAGCGGGCGAACTGGGCGAAATTGCCGGTGACCCCGCCACCGAAGCCGATGCTGCCGTCATTGCCGACCTGGAAATCGTTCTCCTGCATCGCCGCCAGGCTGAAGGCATCGAGGGAGTTCGGCCGCAGCGTGGTAAAGCCCTGCCGGCGAGGGTATTTCTTCAGCGGGTTGGGGCTGCCGTCCGGCAGGGTGTCCGCCAGGAACGCCTCCGGGGCCCGCCGCGCATCCGGGTTTTTGCTATTGAGGTAGTTCCAGTACGGAAGCGCCCAGTCGTCGCCCGTCAGTTCCTTGACCTTGGCCGCGACGATCGCCTCGAAGGCCGCCAGGTAACCGCGGTGCCAGGACAGGAAGTACCAGCTACCGTGCTGGCACTGGCTGCCGTAGGTGAAGTTGGTCAGGTCCTTGGGAACCGGATCGGAATCGCCCAGGACATTGACCTCGACCCACAACTGCCGATCGAAGCCGTGGATGGCGCCGAGGAATTTCCAGCTGTTGCGGTTGGTGATCGGTAGTTTGTCCAGTTCGCGCATGGCCAGCGCGTAATTGAGCAGGACCTTGTTGTCCCATCCGGAGCCGAGTGTTGCCACATCCTGTCGAATCGTGTTCATGAATGCACCTTCCTTGCAGCATCAGGCCAGGTGGCGCGTGTGGCGCCACACCCCTCGCAATCCTTTGCCGCTGGCGACTTCATGTTCACGGCGGAACTGCGCTCATGAGGCCCGCTGTGCTGGTGCGCGCCTCTGCGAAAATGAGTATAGAAGCCCGGCAAAAACGCCATGGCCGATTCCCGTTATCCCGATGAACGACACGGGTTTTGGCTCCTTAAGCAGACGGGCGGGGGATTGGCCTGGGTGTAATGGAAGGAACCTTTGTTCACAACGCCTGCAGCAGGCGCTGCAACTGCTGGTGTTCCCAGATGCTCAGCAGCTTGACCGGGTCGGTGCCGTAGCGCTGCCAGGCGTCGAGCGTCTCGACCCGGCCATCCGGCGAATGGCATTGCTCGCAATGGCTCAGGGTCTGGCCATGGTTGACCAGGGTCAGGGTCCAGCCTTCGATATCGAGCCGCACCTGCCAGCTATCGTCCGCCAGCAAAACGCGGTGGCTCGATGGACCCAGGGTGCGGGTGCCGAGCGCCAGTTCCCTGAGTACCTGACAGATTTCCCGGGCGGTGAGGGTGGGGGTGCTTTGCATAGGGACGATCTCGGGCATGGACGGCGGCTATTTTGCCATTGTTGCCGGCCAGCATCGGGCGGGATGACTGATTTCTTGAGCCGAAAAAAATGCCCGTATCGCGCGATACGGGCATTTTCCATGAACCTCCACCTGGTCCAGGCGAGGCCATCAGCGGTATTCAAAGAAGGGGGCAAGGCTTACTTGGCGGACTTTCGCACGCTGGACGAACGCCAGGCCTTTTCTTCCCCTGGATGCTGCACGGTCAGGTAGGCCCTCACGCCCAGTCCCGCCAGACAAAAGACCATGCCTGCGATGAATTGAAATGTAGTCATGACATGCCTCCAAAACAATCAACAGCGGACCATCTCATTTAAGTGGTGCCGGGGCCAGCCGGAGTTGTTACAGGTTGTCTAAGGACGAGGTCATCCTGCTGATGCAGGAGGGCGTAACGGCAACGGTGCTGGTTCGGGGTTCAGCTGGTCGGCACCCGGGCTGGTACTGCGGCGGCGACTCGCCAATCCCGGCCGAGGATGTCAGAAGATCACGTCCCAGTCCTTGCGGGTAAAGGCGCTGATCTGGCTGTAGCGGCCACCTTCGGAGCCGATGTTCAGGTCGCCATTGAAATCGGGATAGATCACTCGCCCGCTGGACAGCGGCAGCAGCGCCACCTTGAGTTTCTCTTGCGGGCTGGAGGTGAACTTCAGGTCGTCAATGTTCGGTGCCATATGGGGCAGAGCATAACGTGCCCGCTTCAGCTCGCCGACATAGCTGTAGATCATCGGGGTCTGGTGGTCCTGGCCCTGGGGGCGGTAGGTCTGCGAGTAGCCGATGATGGTCAGGGTCCGGCCCTTGATCTCGACAAACATGAAGTCCGGGGTCTTCTCAGTGATTTTCGTGCTGTCTTCCAGCAATCGCATGGCTTCGACACCCGTGATCAGGCTGTTGTCTTCATGACCGCTACTGTTGTAAGCGTGAAAGCCGTTGAGCTCGGTCATGGCCCGGATCAGCAGTTCCTTGGACGGATCGGGGTGCATCCAGCGGATGGGGCGGTCGCAACCGCCAAGCAGCAACATGGGCAGGGCAAGCAGCAGGGCGAACAGCGGACGGCTAGTCATGGGGCGGGAGATTCCTTTCAGTGGATGATGCGTCTGGGAGCAGCGATGGGCATGGTCGCGCACCTCGGGCGGACTGTCATTCGGTAGATGACGGATTGTGCGGGTTGCCTACATAACGTTGAGGTTATTGGATCCACTAAATCGGGATTCTTTAGCCGCACACAGCTACAAGATCATCAACAGTCTGTGCCGGCTGAGTCTGGTCGATAATCGCCCGAAAAAATCGATAGATGATTGTTTTAATAAACGATTGATTTCTATTGAGTAAATAAAAGCATCTCAGTATTTCTCCATGGATTTCAGTCGTCTTTCCAGGGATTGGTTCAATCTCAGCTCTTGTTAATGGATCCATTGGATGGTTGATTAGCCACCTGGCGATGGCGGGTCCCTCCCGACCGTCCCCCGATAAAAACTACAAGAAGGGTCTCGTCATGAATGGCTTATCAAGGGCGCGGAACTGCCTGGGTTCCGTCCGCCGTCTGTCTGTGTGCACGCTGCTGTTTTCCCTCTCGCTGTCGCCGCTATGCGCTGGGGAGGTGCGGTCATGACGCTCGACCTGAAGAGCCGCGTGGACAGCGGCCCGATGAGCGCCTTCCAGTGCCTGGCCATCGGCATCTGCATTGTCTTGAACATGATCGACGGTTTCGACGTGCTGGTGATGGCCTTCACCGCGGCCTCGGTCTCGGCCGAGTGGGGGCTGAACGGGGCGCAGGTCGGCCTGCTGCTCAGCGCCGGATTGTTCGGCATGGCGGCGGGTTCGCTGTTTATCGCGCCCTGGGCCGACCGGTTCGGCCGGCGTCCGCTGATCCTGTTCTGCCTGGCGCTGTCCGGGCTCGGCATGCTGCTCTCGGCCCTGAGCCAGACTCCCTTGCAACTGGCGCTGTTGCGCGGCCTGACCGGGCTGGGCATCGGCGGCATCCTGGCCAGCAGCAACGTGATCGCCAGCGAGTATTCCAGCAAGCGCTGGCGCGGCCTGGCGGTCAGCCTGCAATCCACCGGTTATGCCCTGGGCGCCACCCTGGGCGGGCTGTTGGCGGTGTGGTTGCTGGGCCATTGGGGCTGGCGCTCGGTGTTCCTGTTCGGCGGTGCGGTGACCTGGCTGGTGATTCCCCTGGTGCTGCTGTGGCTGCCCGAATCCCTGGACTTCCTGCTTGCCCGCCGCCCGGCCAATGCCCTGGTTCGGGTCAATCTCCTGGCCCGGCGCCTGGAGCAGCCCGAGCTTGAACAGTTGCCGCCAGAGCTGCCCAGGCAACCCGGCGCGCCCAGCGGTTTCGGCCAATTGCTGGCGCCGGCCATGCGCCGCACCACCTTGCTGATCTGGCTGCTGTTTTTCCTGGTGATGTTCGGTTTCTACTTCGTCATGAGCTGGACCCCGAAACTGCTGGTGGCCGCTGGGCTCTCGGCGCAGCAGGGGATCACCGGCGGGGTGCTGCTCAGCGTCGGCGGGATCTTCGGCGCGGCGCTGATCGGCGGCCTGGCCTCGCGCTGGCCGCTGGCCCGGGTGCTGGCGCTGTTCATGCTGATCACCGCCGGCCTGCTGGTGCTGTTCGTCGGCTCGGCCTCGTCGATTGCCGCGGCGCTCGGCCTGGGGTTGCTGATCGGGCTGTTTTCCAATGGCTGCGTGGCCGGTCTCTATGCGCTGTCGCCAGTGGTCTATGACGCCTCGGTGCGCGCCACGGGCGTTGGTTGGGGCATCGGTATCGGCCGCATCGGCGCGATCCTTTCGCCGACCGTGGCCGGCTTCCTGCTGGATGGCGGCTGGCAGCCGCTGCATCTGTACGGGGTGTTTGCCAGCGTGTTCGTGATCGCCGCCGGCTGCCTGTTGCTGCTCAAGCCGGCCCGGGCCCGGGCGCAGCCGGCGATGGCCGGCGTCTAGTTCTGGCCCTGGCCGCTGATGATGGCGTCGGCGATGGTGTCGCAGAACCAGCGCAAGGCGGCGGAGCTGTCGCTGTTGGGATGCCAGTTCAGGGACACGGCGAACTCGGCCACCGGGAACGGCAGTTCGAGCAGCTTCAGCTCGCCTTCGTGGATGAACAGCCGGGCGATCTGTGCCGGCAGCACCGCCAGCAGGTCGGTGCCGGGAATGATTTTCGGCAGCACCGAGAAGTGCGGCACATGCAGGCTGATGCGCCGTTCCACGTTCATGTTTTTCAGCACGTCTTCGACATTGCCGTGGCCGGTGGTGCGGGTCACGGCGACGTGCCGTTCGGCGAGGAACTGTTCCAGGCTCAACTGCTGGTCGATGCGCGGGTGGCCGGTGCTGAGCAGGCACACATAACGCTCGTGCATCAGCACCCGGCTGCGGACGCCGGGGACCGGCTGGCGGCAGATCGCGGCATCGACCTTGCCGCTGGTCAGCCACTCGCCGACCTGGTCCACCTGCAGCGGCAGGACCTCGACTTCGGCCAGCGGCGCGTCCTGGTTCAGGCGCGCGAGGATCAGCGGCAGAAAGCCGATTTCGCCGAGGTCGGAGAGGGCGATGCGAAAGCGCCGCTCGGTGCTCGCCGGGGCGAAGTGGCGACAGCCCTGCACGGTGCTTTCGATGCGGGTCAGGGATTCGCGCAAGGGGCCGTACAACTGCTCGGCGACAAAGGTTGGCTGGATGCCGTCGCGGGTGCGGCTGAACAGGGCGTCGTCGAACAGCTCGCGCAGGCGCGCCAGGCCATAGCTGACCGAGGGCTGGGTGACGAACAGGCGCTCGGCGGCCAGGGTCACGCTGCGGGCTTCGTAGAGGGTGACGAAGGTGCGGATCAGGTTCAGATCGATGTGGCTCATGGTGCCCCTGGGATATAGACAGGTCTTATTTTTGATAGAGATAGTATCGATTTGATCAATTTTGTAGCGGCTGCAAGAGTAACCCGAAATCCAATAACAAGGGTCCTTATGAAAACCGTTCACTCTGCGTCCTACGAGATTCTTCGCGAGCAAGGCCTGACCACCATCTTCGGCAATCCTGGCTCCAACGAGCTGCCGTTTCTCAAGGGGTTTCCCGAGGACTTCCGCTACATCCTCGGCCTGCACGAAGGCGCGGTGGTCGGCATGGCCGACGGTTATGCCCTGGCCACTGGCAAGCCGACCTTCGTCAACCTGCATGCCGCCGCCGGTACCGGCAACGGCATGGGCGCGCTGACCAATGCCTGGTACTCCCACAGCCCGCTGGTGATCACCGCCGGGCAGCAGGTGCGCTCGATGGTCGGCGTGGAAGCGATGCTGGCCAACGTCGATGCGGCGCAACTGCCCAAGCCCCTGGTCAAGTGGAGCCACGAGCCGGCCTCGGCCCAGGACGTGCCGCGCACCCTGAGCCAGGCGATCCATATGGCCAGCCTGGCGCCACGCGGGCCGGTGTATGTGTCGATTCCCTATGACGACTGGGCCTGCGCGGCGCCGGCCGGGGTCGAGCATCTGGCGCGGCGCCAGGTGGCCAACGCCGGCCTGCCTTCGGCGGCGCAACTGCAAGCGCTGGCCGAGCGCCTGGCGGCGGCACGTAGCCCGGTGCTGGTGCTCGGCCCGGATGTCGACGGCAGTGGCAGCAACGGCCTGGCGGTGCAGCTGGCGGAAAAACTGCGGATGCCGGCCTGGGTCGCGCCTTCCGCTTCGCGTTGCCCGTTCCCCACCCGTCATCCGTGTTTCCGTGGCGTGCTGCCGGCGGCCATCGCCGGGATCAGCCGCTGCCTGGCCGAGCACGATCTGATCCTGGTGGTGGGCGCCCCGGTGTTCCGCTACCACCAATACGCCCCGGGCGATTACCTGCCGGCGGACTGTGAGCTGGTGCACCTGACCTGCGACCCGGGCGAGGCGGCGCGGGCGCCCATGGGCGATGCGCTGGTGGGCGATATCGCCCTGACCCTCGAAGCCCTGGTCGAGGTGCTGCCACAGAGCGAACGGCCGCTGCCGAGCGCCTTGCCGCTGCCGGCGCCGGTGCGCGAGGAGGGCGGCCTGCTGCGCCCGGAAACGGTGTTCGACCTGATCGACCAGCTGGCGCCGCGGGACGCGATCTACGTCAAGGAGTCCACCTCCACCGTCAGCGCGTTCTGGCAGCGGGTGGAGATGAGCGAGCCCGGCAGTTACTTCTTTCCCGCCGCCGGCGGTCTCGGCTTCGGCTTGCCGGCCGCGGTCGGCGTGCAACTGGCGACGCCCGGGCGGCGGGTGGTGGCGATCATCGGCGACGGCTCGGCCAACTACGGCATCACCGCGCTGTGGACCGCCGCGCAGTACGGCATCCCGGTGGTGTTCATCATCCTCAAGAACGGCACCTACGGCGCGCTGCGCTGGTTCGCCGATGTGCTGCAGGTCAGCGATGCGCCGGGGCTGGACGTACCGGGCCTGGATTTCTGCGCCATCGCCCAGGGCTACGGCGTGCAGGCGGTGCATGCCGCCACCGGCGCCGAGTTCGCCGCCGCCTTCAGCGCGGCCCTGGCCGGCGATCGCCCGGTACTGATCGAGGTGCCGACCCTGACCATCGAACCCTGATTCTCAAGGACTGAGCTTGCGCCGGGCTGCAGGCCCGGCAATGCCAACCGCGCCTTGCGCACACTCACCACAACAATAAAAAGAGGTGGCTATGAACACGACTTCGGTCAGTGAAGTGATGGAGGGGACGCCCCGGCAATCGCGGCCTGTTGCCGGCAGTGCCGATATCGGCACCTTGCTCGATGACGGGCCCTACACCGGGATGCAGAAGATCGTGGTGTTGCTGGCCGCGCTGTCGATCGTGATGGACGGTTTCGACGGTCAGCTCATCGGTTTCGCCATACCGCTGATGATCAAGGAATGGGGGATCACCCGCGAGGCCTTCGCCCCCGCGGTGGCCGCCGGGCTGATCGGCATGGGCATCGGCAGTGCCTGCGCCGGGCTGTTCGCCGACCGTTTCGGCCGGCGCATGGCGGTCATCGCCAGCGTGATCCTGTTCGGTACCGCGACCTGCGCCATCGGCCTCTCGCCGGATGCGTTGACCGTGGCGGCGCTGCGCTTTATCGCCGGGCTGGGCATCGGTGGTGCCTTGCCCAGCGCCACCACCATGACCGCCGAATTCACCCCGGCGCGCCGCCGCACCCTGGCGGTCACGGCGACCATCGTCTGTGTGCCCCTGGGCGGGATGCTGGCGGGGCTGTTCGCCTCCCACGTACTGCCGCTGTATGGCTGGCGCACGCTGTTCTTTATCGGCGGTAGCCTGCCCATCGTGCTGGGCCTGTTGCTGCTGGCGACCTTGCCGGAGTCGCCGCGTTTCCTGGCGCGCCGGCCGCAGCGTTGGGGCGAGTTGACCGCGCTGCTGGGACGCATGGGCCGACCCATGCCCGAGGGCGTGCGCTACACCGATGCGCTGGAGCAGAAGAGCGAGCAGCAGGGCGGCTTCCGTGCCTTGTTCGCCCCCGGCTACGGGCGCGATACCGTGGCGGTCTGGGTGGCGTTCTTCATGTGCCTGACCGCTGTCTACAGCGCCTTCAGCTGGCTGCCGACCATGCTCCTGGCCGAAGGCTTGCCGCTGGCGCTGGCCAGTTCGGGCCTTACCGCCTACAACCTGGGCGGGGTGATCGGCGCGCTGGTCTGCGCGGTGGCCATGACCCGCTGGGGTTCGTTCTGGCCGCTGCTGATCTGCTGCGCCGGCGGCGCGGCCAGCGCCTTCGCCATGCAGGCGGTGGACGTCGACCAGAACACCAGCCTGCTGATCTTCGGCTTTGGCGTGCATGGGCTGTTCGTCAACGCGGTGCAGTCCACCCTCTATGCGCTGTGCGCCTTTATCTATCCCACCGCGGTGCGTGCCACCGGCACCGCATCGGCCCTGGCCTTCGGGCGCATGGGCGCGATCCTCAGCGCCTTCGTCGGCGCCACGGTGATCACCCAGGGCGGCGCCCACGCTTACCTGACGTTGCTCGGAACGGTGATGGCCTTGGCGCTGATCGCCCTGGTGCTGGTGCGCCGCCATATTCCCCGGCGGGTGCCTGGATCAGCCCGGGCCGACAAGCAGCACCTTGCCGATCAACCCTCACAGCCATAAGGAGGTTCGATGAACATCAGCATTCTCGGAGCAGGCGCCATGGGCTCGCTGTTTGGCGGCCTGCTGGCGGAAAGCGGGCAGCAGGTCACGCTGCTGGACATCAACGACGCGCACCTGGAGGCGATCCGCCGCCAGGGATTGCGCCTGGAGACCGACAGCGGCGACCGGCGCATCGGCGGCCTGAGCGCCTGCCGGCCAGAGCAGGTGGCGGGCCAGCCTGACCTGCTGCTGGTCTTCACCAAGGCCCAGCACACCGACAGTGCGCTGCGCAGCATTGCCGGCCATATCGGCGAGCACACGCGGGTGCTGACTTTGCAGAACGGCCTGGGCAACGCCGAAGCGCTGTGCCGCCATGTCGCCCCGCAGCGGGTGATGATCGGCATGACCACCTGGCCCGCCGACATGGCCGGGCCGGCCCATGTTCGCTCCCATGGCCAGGGCGTGGTCCGGCTGATGTCGCTGGAGGGTGTCGAACGCCAGGCCAGCAACCAGGTGGCTGCGGTGCTGGAGGCGGCGGGGCTGCAATGCGCGGTGGACCCGCAGGTCTGGACTTCGATCTGGGAGAAGGTGGCGTTCAACGCGGCCTTGAACAGCCTGTGCGCCGTCACCGGCTGCACGGTGGGGCAACTGGATGCCGCGCCGGAAGGCGTGGCGCTGGCCCGGGCCATCGTGCTGGAGGTGCTCAGCGTCGCGCAGTCGGTGGGGGTGGCAACGGATGCGCAGCGCTGCCTGGAGACGGTGGCCTATGCCATCGCCCACCACCGGACGCACAAGCCGTCGATGCTGCAAGACGTGCTGGCCGGACGGCCCACGGAAATCGGCGCGATCAATGGCGAGGTCCTGGCCAGGGCGCTCCAGGCCGGCATCGCCGTGCCGTACACCGAAACCCTGCTGGGGCTGCTGCGCCTGATCGAGGCGCGGGCGGCCACCGGAGGCGGTCATGAATAACCCTGCAAACCCGGTTCGACGCCCTGAGTCGCGAGCCCCCCTTTCCTGTGAGTCCTGCCTTCGAGGAGCTTTGTCATGAATGAGTCCCCAGCTGTCTACAGCGATCTGCACCTGCAACCCATCGCCGGGGAATGGCGCGCCGGCGCCGCCGGCAAAACACTGGCGGTGAGCAACCCGTTCGATGGTGCGCTGTTGCTGGAAGTGGCCCAGGCCAACCGCGCGGACCTGGATGCCGCCTATGCCAAGGCCGCCGCGGTGCAGCCGCAATGGGCGGCGCTCGGGCCGTCGGCGCGAGCGGCGGTATTGCATCAGGTGGTGGCGGTGTTCGACCGGCGCCGCGAGGAAATCGTCGACTGGATCATTCGCGAGTCCGGCAGCACCCGGCTCAAGGCGCAGCTGGAGTGGGGCGCGGCGCGGGCCATCGCCCTGGAGTCGGCGTCGTTTCCGGCGCGGGTTCACGGGCGCATTCTCGAGTCCGATGTGCCGGGCAAGGAGAGCCGGGTCTATCGCAGTGCCCTGGGGGTGGTCGGGGTCATCAGCCCGTGGAACTTCCCCCTGCACCTGACCCAGCGCTCCATCGCCCCGGCGCTGGCCCTGGGCAACGCGGTGGTGGTCAAGCCGGCCAGCGATACGCCGGTCTGCGGCGGCCTGCTGCTGGCGAAGATTTTCGAGGAGGCCGGCCTGCCGGCGGGCGTGCTCAGCGTGGTGGTGGGGGCGGGCAGCGAGATCGGCGATGCCTTTGTCGAGCATCCGATTCCCTCGCTGATCACCTTCACCGGTTCGACCCCGGTGGGTCGCGGCATCGGCCGTATCGCCAGCGGCGGCGCACACCTCAAGCATGTGGCCCTGGAGCTGGGCGGCAACAGCCCGTTCGTGGTCCTGGCCGACGCCGATCTCGAACAGGCGGTGAACGCGGCAGTGTTCGGCAAGTTCCTGCACCAGGGGCAGATCTGCATGGCGGTCAACCGGATCATTGTCGACGACAGCCTCTACGACGCCTTTGCCGAGCGTTTCGTCGAACGGGTCAAGGGCCTCAAGGTCGGCGATCCGCAATCGATCGAGACGGTCATCGGCCCGGTGATCAACGAGCGGCAGTTGCAAGGCCTGCGCGAGAAGATCGAACTGGCCCGCCGCGAAGGCGCCGAGCCGCTCTACGAGGGCGGGGCCCAGGGCAATCTGCTGGCGCCCCATGTCTACGGCGAGGTCACAGTCGACATGGACCTGGCGCGCAATGAAATCTTCGGCCCGCTGGTGGGCCTGCTGCGCGCGCGGGACGAGGCCCACGCCCTGGAGCTGGCCAACGCCAGCGAATTCGGCCTGTCCAGCGCGGTGTTCAGCCGCAACCTGGAGCGTGGGGTGAACTTCGCCCGGCAGATTCGCGCGGGCATGACCCATATCAACGATATCCCGGTGAACGACGAGGCCAACGCGCCCTTCGGTGGGGAAAAGAACTCGGGGCTCGGGCGCTTCAACGGCGACTGGGCGATCGATGAATTCACCCGCGATCACTGGATCAGCGTGCAGCACTCGGCGCGTCGTTATCCCTTCTGATGCGTTGAGCTGACGATTTCGCCCGGCCCCTGAACAAGGCCGGGCATTCTTGCAGCCGATAGGAGGCGGGCCTGGAGCGGCCTGTCGGGGAACGGCTGCGCCTATGCAAAGCGGAGAACAATAATAATGAACACCCCTCACTGCATCCTCGCGCGCTCGCTGGCCGCGGCTTCATTGGCACTGGGCACGGGCCTGCCGGCCTGGGCCGAAGAAGGCGGCTTTTTCGACGACGCCAAGACTGACCTGGTGCTGCGCAACTATTACTTCAATCGGGACTTTCGCGACCCGGGGGCGGCCAAGAGCAAGGTCGAGGAATGGGCCCAGGGTTTTATCCTCAAGTTCAATTCCGGCTACACCCCGGGCGTCGTCGGGTTCGGCCTGGACGGCATCGCCATGTTCGGCGTCAAGCTCGACAGCGGGCGCGGCACCAGTGGTTCGGAGCTGTTGCCAGTGCACGACGACGGGCGCGCGGCGGACAACTACGGCCGCGCCGGCGTGGCGGCGAAAATGCGTATTTCCGCCACTGAATTGAAGGTTGGCGAGTTGCTGCCGGACATTCCGCTGCTGCGCTACGACGACGGCCGGCTGCTGCCGCAGACCTTCCGCGGGGCGATGCTCGATTCGCGGGAAATCGCCGGGCTGGGGTTGCAGGCCGGGCAGTACCGTTCGGTGAGCCTGCGCAACTCCTCGGACATGCAGGACCTCTCGGCCTGGGCCGCGCCCGGGGTGACCTCCGACGGCTTCACCTATGCCGGCGCCGAGTACCGCTTCAACCAGCAGCGCACGCTGGTCGGTGCCTGGCATGCGCAGCTGGAAGACATCTATCAGCAAAGCTACTTCAACTTGCTGCACAAGCAGCCGGTGGGCGACTGGGTGCTGGGGGCGAACCTTGGTTATTTCATCGACAAGGATGACGGCCAGGCGCGCATCGGCGAGATCCGGAGCCGCACTGCCTATGCCTTGCTCTCGGCTTCAACCGCCGGGCATACCCTGTACCTGGGCTTGCAGAAGGTCAGTGGCGACAGTCCGTGGATGTCGGTGTATGGCAGCAGCGGCCGGACCCTGGGCAACGACATGTTCAACGGCAACTTCAGCAATGCCGACGAGCGTTCCTGGCAGGTGCGTTATGACTACAACTTTGCCGCCCTGGGCGTGCCGGGGTTGTTGGCCATGGTGCGCTATGGGCATGGCGAGAATGCCACGACCAAGGCCGGGAGCAATGGCAAGGAGTGGGAGCGGGATACGGAGGTGGGGTATACCTTTCAGAGTGGGAGTCTGAAGAATCTCAGTGTGCGGGTGAATAACGCT
The DNA here is from genome assembly GCF_028640875.1 of Pseudomonas sp. SBT1-2. Classification (NCBI taxonomy): domain Bacteria; kingdom Pseudomonadati; phylum Pseudomonadota; class Gammaproteobacteria; order Pseudomonadales; family Pseudomonadaceae; genus Pseudomonas; species Pseudomonas sp. SBT1-2. The sequence continues at coordinate 89,016 of NZ_JAQZAA010000057.1, forward strand.
ACCAATCGGCGCAGCTTTAACAGCGACTTTGATCAGACTCGGGTGATTGTCAGCTATCCGTTGTCGTTCTGAACCTTCCAGCTCCGTCGCGGGTAGGCGCGGCCGGTCGACGCTCGATTGTCCACGATGATGTCTGTTTTGGCGCTGCCGTTTTGATGGCGTACATGTCATGGCAGGCACGTTTGCAGGCTTCTGTAGGAGCGAGGCTTGCCCGCGATGGCGTCCGTGCTGGCGCTGCATTTTTTGGACGGTGTACATATCCATTCCTGCGGTAACGGCGGCTTAGGGTTCCGCCCTTACGGCGGCTCACTTTTGAAAAGCGCAAAAGTAAGCAAAACGCTCTTGCCCCACCACTCGGTGCCTCGCCTAGGCTCGGTATACCCTCACTCCGGCATTGATCCGTGGGCCGCCGCCACAGGCCATCCATGGCCTGGGGCGGCTAACCCGGCATCCCTGCCGGGTTACCCACGGCTCAATGCCTGCGTTCGGCCATCGTGGTTAACGGGGCGTTCAGATCAAAAGCAAGACGGCGGCCTACCGACCGGCCTGGGGCTGAGTCGCTCCCTGTAGCCGCTGCCGAGCCTGCGAGGCTGCGATCGACCCCGAAGGGGGCGCAGGATCTTGAGATCGCTGAAGGCCTGCGGCCTTATCGCAGCCTGCGGCAGCGGCTACAGGGGGGGGGCGTGTACTGTGAGGCAGTAGGTCGCGCATCTTCTGTAGGAGCGAGGCTTGCCCGCGATGGCGTCCGTGCTGGCGCTGCATTTTTTGGATGGGGTGCATATCCGTTGCTGCGGTAACGGCGGCTTAGGGTTCCGCCCTTACGGCGGCTTACTTTTGAAAAGCGCAAAAGTAAGCAAAACGCTCTTGCCCCACCACTCGGTGCCTCGCCAAGGCTCGGCATACCCTCACTCCGGCATTGATCCGTGGGCCGCCGCCACAGGCCATCCATGGCCTGGGGCGGCTAACCCGGCATCCCTGCCGGGTTACCC